>JBCDBY010000032.1:0-22353 GCA_039182715.1 Planctomycetota bacterium | reverse complement strand
CGCGCGGCGGCGGCGCCGGCATGGGCCGCGGCCGCGGTGGTGGAAGAGTGGGCGGCGGCCGCGGCCGCGGCGGTGATCGCGGCGGGGCGGATCGAGGTCGCGGGGATCGTCGAGGCCCGCGCCGCGACCGGGATCGCGACCGCGACCGGGACGCCGAGCGGGCGCCCGACCCCATGCCCCAGGCCGCCGCGGATGCGCCGATCACACCGCCGGTGACCGACGAGGACCCCATCCCCGCCGACATGAGCGAGGAGGAGTTCATGAAGAAGAAGATGGAC
This sequence comes from Planctomycetota bacterium, assembly GCA_039182715.1. Taxonomy (GTDB): domain Bacteria; phylum Planctomycetota; class PLA2; order PLA2; family PLA2; genus JBCDBY01. The sequence continues at coordinate 22,075 of JBCDBY010000032.1, read as the reverse complement.
GAGCTGCGGAAGCGGTTCGGGTAGGAACGTTGGACGTTTGACGTTCAACGTGGGACGTTCGGGGCGGGAAGTCTGCTTCTGCGCCGGACGACTTGATCCGTTCGTTCGCCACGTCCGGACCCCCGGCAGCCTTCCGATCGCGGACGTCGAACGTTCAACGTCGAACGTGACTACTGTCGCTTGTCCGCCGGGAACGCCACGACGCGTCCGCGATCCGTGACGATCACGACGGCCTGGTCCCCGGCCGCGACGTGCAGGGGACGCTCCTCCTCGAACGCGATCGACCACCAGACGCGGGTCGTTGCGATGTCGAAGGCGGAGAAGGTCGACGAAGCCGCGCAGTAGAGGAAGCCGTTGTGCACGGCGGGGCGGCTGTTCAGGCTGTTCCGCAGGTCGAGGCCGGCGCCCTTCTTGCCGTCGGACTCGACGCGCATCGCGAAGCCGGTGCGCATCGGGACGAAGAGCTGGCGGCCCGCGACGAACGGAGCGCTCACGATGGAGCCGCCCAGGCGGTGGCGCCAGAGCGGATCCTTGCGCTTGCGGTCGAACGCGTACAGATAGCCGTCCTCGGCCGCGGCGACCACCAGCGGGCCGAATGCGGCTACGCCCCCGAAGAAGGAGGAGCCGTCGGACGACTGGAAGCTGGCGGTGTTCTTGCCGGTCCCCGGGTCGATCACCAGCACGCGACCTTCCGCGGTGCCGACGACGAGCTCTTCGCCGAAGGGCACGAGCGCGGTGACCGGCACGAACGGGAGCTCCTTCGCGTAGAGGATCTCGCCGTTGCGGACCGCGACGAGCTTGCGGTCGTGGGTGGTGAGGTAGACGGTGCCGTGCATCAGGACGCCGTCGTTGCGGACCTCGCCGGGGATCGTCACGCGACGCACGATCTCGCCGTTCTTCAGCGAGACGGTGAAGAAGCGGCCTCCGATCGTGACGAAGTGCGCCTGCAGGCCGTCGGTGAGCGGACGCGCCTTGATGCGGTCGAGCAGCTCGGTTGTCGCCTCCCACTCGCGCCCGCCGTCGTGCGTCCGCAGCGCCAGCAGACTCGCCTCGTTGGTCGGCACCAGCACGAGCGAGCCGGCCAGCACGGGCGCCGCCTCGGGCGTGCCGCGCAGCGCCGTTTCCCAGCTCTGCACCTTCCCCAGCGCGACGTCGAGCAGCCCGTCGAGCGACGGATCGGTAATCACCAGCTGCTTCTCGACCGGTTCGAAGCCGGGTGCCTCGATGCGCACCTGCGTCGGCTCGATCATGCGGATCGAAATCGCGCACGGCGTGATGCCCACCTCCTGGTCGTCCACGAACACCTTGGCGCCCTTCGGCGTGCTGGAGACCATGTACGGCAGGCTGTAGCGGCGCTCGAACTGGACCAGGCGGTGCTCCCGGATCAGCTCGCGCATCAGGCGGAAGGCCTGGTCGTGACGATCGCGCTTCTTGTATCCCTCGACGTCCTTGAGACCGACGATCACCTCGTCGATGCCGTCGATCCATCGCTGCATCTCGCGATCGATGCCGCGCGACTGGATCCACTTCACGAGATCCTTGTTGTTCTCCCGGATGTCGGGCGCGTCGGCCGCGCTGGTGAGCTTGAGGACCGTCTTGTAGTAGGTGCGCGCCTTCTCGAACTCGCACTGCGCGAGGTAGTCGCGGCCGAGCGTGTGCGTGTCCTTCAGCGCAGCCAGGATCTCGAGCTTGAGCAGGCGACCGCGCGACTGCTGGTAGACCTGCCCGAGGTTGCGGAGCTTCGCGGTCCTCTCCTGCTTCTCCGGCTCTACCTCGCGCACCAGCTTCTCGATCTCCTTCTGCGCGGACTTCGCCACCTTGCGCTTCGCCGCCAGCTCGGACATCGCGGACACCTTATTGGCGATGTCAGTCCAGTCGCGCTGCAGGACCTTGGCGAGCGCATCACGGATCTCGATGAGCTCGTGTTTCTCAAGCTCCGCGTTGGCGCGAAGCCGCTGCTGGAGCCGCGAAAGCGTGGAGACGTCGTCGCGGAAGCCCTCCCGCGTTTTCTCGGCGACCTCGCTGAGCTTGTTGGCGATTTTGCCGTCGAATTTGCTGCGGAGTTGCTTGAACTGGGGGCTGGAGTCGAGCTTGTTGAGAACCTCGGTAAAACCGGCCGCGGCCCCGGCGTAGTTCCGCTTGGCGAGACGCGCGCTGTGCTGCTCGATCGACGTCTCAAGCTCGTTTCGGGCACCTTCGAGCTTCCGTTCGAGCGCCAGCGCCGTCTCGCGATCCGCGCTGCTCCGCATCGCCTCGACGCGCGCCTGCGCATCGGCGGACTCCGGCGAGTCGGGGTGCTCGGAGATGATGCGGCTGAACAGCTCACGGGCGGCCGAGACGTCGCCCTCGGCGAGACTCGCCTGCGCCTGCTCCATCAGCGAGGCGGCGCTCGGCGGCATCAGAACGATGCCGACCGCCGCGACGACCAGCAGAATCCCGCCCGCGATGCTGCCGCGGACCATCAGGCGACGGCGGCGGATCTTCTCGCCGCTCTGCTTCTCCAGCTCCTTCATGCCGGCGCTGGCGAACTCGTCGTCGGGGTCGAGTCGCAGCATCAGGCGGTAGCAGCTGGCGAGCATCTCGCGTGCCTTGCGATTGCGCAGGGCGCGCTTCTGCTCGCGCGTCGTGTCCACCAGCTCGCGCAGCTCCGCCTGGGCGAGCACCTTCTGGTCGGTGCGCGCCAGCGTCTGCGCGTAGTAGAAGCGGAGTCCGATCGCGCGCGGCGAGATCGCGAGTCCCTCGCGGCACGACTCGATGGTCGTCTTGAGGTCGCGGTTCTCGGCGTGCGCCCGCGCGATGCGCAGGCTCGCCTCGGCCGCGCGCTCGAGGTCGTCGAGTGCGGCGAAGCAGTCGCGGAGCTCGATGAGCGCCCCGATGTTGTCGGATTCGTGGCGCAGCGCCTGCTCGAGGTGCTCGACCGCGCCTTCGTGGTCGCCGTCCGCGGCACGTGCCGCGCCGAGCTGCGCCAGCTTCCCGGCGAGCCGCCCGGCGTCGTCGAGCTTCTCCAGCACCTCGACGCACTCGCGCAGCAGATCCTCGTTCTCGGGATCGCGCGCCAGCGCCAGCTCGTAGAGCCGGGCCGAACGCTTGTACTCCGAGGCGTCGCGGGCGCGGCGCGCCTCGTCGATCAGCTCGGCCGTCTCGAGGCCGCGGGCGAGGCCGCCCTCGATGAGCTGCACGACGCAGCCGAGCACGTTGAAGAGCGACATGCCCACGTAGTCGCGCAGCTCGTTGACCGACATCGGCGTCGCGAGCGCGTCGAAGACCGCCACGGTCGCGCGGCTCGACTTCTCGCGATCGATGTCGGTGCCCTCGACCTGGACGCAGAACTGCTCGTCGTTCGCGACCGTTTCGCGCAGGCGCTCCATCTCGTCGAGCCGGCGCGCCGCCTCGAGGCAGAGTCCACCCGGATCGAGCAACACGTCGCTCAACGGGGTGTTGGCGTGCTCGACGTCGGTTTCCCCGTCGAAGAAGGAGAACGAGCCGCTCTCCCAGCCGAAGATCTCGTAGATCTCGTCCTCGGCGTGGTAGCGCAGCGTGTGGTCCATCTCCTCGGGGCTGACCTTGCCCGACTCGACCAGCAGCTCGCCGATGGGGCGGTAGTCCTGCTTCTGCTGCATCAGCAGGATCTCGACGTCCTGCTGCGTCACGCGGCCGCGCTTGACGAAGATCTCGCCGAGTCGCATCGCGCGGCTGGAGCGCGTGAAGAAGATGCGCACCCCTTCCGGGGAGATGAAGATCTTCTTGGTAGACCCGCCCCGCTGCAGCACGAGCACGCCCGTCTGCTGGTTGGTGTTCAGCGTCTGAAAGACGTCGAACAGCGAGATATTGGTCAGATCGCCCTTGAACGCCATGGTGGCGCCTGTCTCCCCGTGAGTCGATTCGGTGACGGCCCTATCGGCCGTCGCCTCAGCGAATCTTGAGAATCCGGGCGATTTCCTCGCCGCCGACGGGCCGGACGAGGCCCACTTCGGTGACGATCGCGTCGACGAGCTCCGCGGGCGTCACGTCGAACGCCGGCGCGTGCACGGAAGTCCCTGCGGGAGCGGTGTTTACGCCGAACCCCTCGATGACCTCGGACGCGGCGCGCTGCTCGATCGGGATCTGTTCGCCCGACGGGCAATCGGGGTCGATGGTCGAGCGCGGCGCCGCGACATAGAACGGTACACCGTGCCGTCGCGCCAGCACCGCGAGCGGGTAGGTGCCGATCTTGTTGGCGACGTCGCCGTTGGCGGCAATGCGGTCGGAACCGACGACAACCGCATCGACCTGCCCGCTGCCGAGCAGCAGGCCCGCCGCGCTGTCGGCCTGCACGGTCACGTCGATCCCGGCGCGCTGCAGCTCCCACGCGGTCAGCCGCGCGCCCTGCAGCAGCGGTCGCGTCTCGTCGGCGAACACCGCGACCTGCTTGCCCTCCTCGACCGCCGCGTAGATCACGCCCAAAGCCGTGCCGTAGCCGGCGGTCGCGAGCGAGCCCGCGTTGCAGTGCGTCAGCACGCGGCTGCGCGAGGGAAGCAGCGCCGCACCGTGGCGGCCGATCGCCCGGCAGGACGCCTCGTCCTCGTCGCGGATGCGGTGCGCCTCGGCGAGCAGTGAGCCGCGCGGATCGGCGTCGTCGAGCGCGGCCAGCGCGCGCCGCACCGCCCAGGCGAGATTGACCGCCGTCGGCCGCGCCGCCGCGATCGCCGGGGCGGCCAAGCGCACGTCGTCCGCGGTTCCCGCCGCAAGCACCAGTGCGTAGGCGCCCGCGCAGCCGATCGCCGGCGCGCCGCGCACGCGCAGACTCTGGATCGCCTCGATGACCGACGCCGGATCGGTCAGTCGGATCCAGCGCTCCTCGTTGGGCAGCAGCGTCTGGTCGAGCAGAACGAGCGCGTCGTCCTCCCAGCGCAGCGGACGGACGACGTCGATCGGCATCAGCGGTCGGCGACCCGCTCCTTCCAGAACTTGTCCCAGCGCGCCTGGTCCTTGCGCAGGCTGTTCAGGTCGGGGTCCTTGCTCAGGTGCTCCTTGGAAACGACCAGCTTGTCGGCGAACGCGCGGTCGAGCGCGACGAACGCCTTGTCGACCTGCCCGTCGAGCGCGTAGGCGCAGGCGAGGTTGTAGGCGGCGCTGGCCTGCCGGTCGACGCGCTGCTCCGCCGGCACCTGCTGGGCGGCTTCCTCGGCCTTGGTGAACCACTCGATCGACTTCTTCGTGTCGCGACTCTCCTCGTGCACCAGGAACGCGAATCCCAGCGAGTGGTACAGGTCGAACGTCTCCACTTCGCTGTAGGTGTTCGGCTTGGCGTTCTCGAGGGCGCGCGTCAGCACCTGGACCGCGATCGGCGGGATGGAGGCGCTCGGATCGAGGTAGCTTTGGCCCCCGATCAGCGTCACGCCGGGGTCGTTGAGATCGAGTCCGTTCCGCGACGCGTACAGGTACTCACGCAGCGAGATCCCGTCGCCTTCGCCCCACTGGAACCCCTTGAGGCACTCCTTGATGCGTTTGCCCGACGTGTCGGATTTGTCGGCCATGTAGGCGTGCACCACCATGCAGCGGTGGCCGCGCGGATAGAACGCGTAGCCGTGGTGCTCGTTGAAGACCTCGAGCTTGAGCTGGGTGTACAGCACCCAGGCGAGCCCCTCCTTGCTCTCCTCGACGTTCTGGATCTTCGCCTTCCGACGCAACTCCATGAACTGCTTGCGCCACGCGGCGCCGTCCTGCTTCTTCGGGCTCTCCAGCACGATGAGCTCGATCTGCACGTCCTCCGCCGCGCTGCCCACGAAGATGATCGAACCCTGCTGCACCGCGATGCCCTCCTTGAGATCCTTCGCGGTGTAGGTGAAGTTCCAGTTCGAATCGACGAGCTTGTCGTCCTTGACCTCGGCGGAGCCGATCGCCGTCAGTGCCAAAATCGTGAGCGCGGTACGCATTAGTCGAATACCTCGCGACCGTTGGTCGCTTCCGGGTTGTATTCACCCATCGGGGGCTTGTTGGGGTTGTCGAGCCAGGCGATCTGCGCCTTGTTGACCTCTTCGTCGCTGCACGGCTCGGCGGAGTAGTCGCCGTTGGTCAGCTTGACGTTCTCGCCGGTCACCAGGTCGCGGAAGGTGACGAACCCGGCGGCCTCGCTGTAGAGCGTCGTGTCGGTGTGGGCGTAGTACTTGCGCCCGTCCGGCTCGACGACGCGAACGTGGTAACGCTTGACCTTGCCGCCGCAGGCGACCGCGACGAGGGCGAGGAGGGGGATCAACCGGCGCACGGCGGCCGATTGTACGCGCCCCCCGGCGGTACACTACCGGCATGCAACGTTTCTCCCTGGCCGCACTGCTCGTGCTGGCTCTCGGCGCCGGTGCGCGCGCCCAGAATTTCGCCGACTGTCTTCCCGAGAAGACCGTCTTCTACGTGAGCCTCGACAACGTCGCCCGCATGCGGGACCGGATCGAGAAGAGCGGCTTCAAGGCGATGTGGAACGACCCCGCGATGGAGCTCATGCGGAAGGCGTTCGAGCAGCAGATCGAGGAAAGCGCCGACGATACGCTCGATCCGAGCGAGCTGTTCGGCCTGGTGCAGGGGCAGATGGCGCTCGCGATGATCCCCCGGGACCAGACGGCCTACGCCACGCTCGGCATGATGGACATGACCGGCAAGCGGGACGAGATCATGGCCTTCCTGCAGAAGGCGCGGGAGGACGTCGCCGAAGGCATCGAGGTCCGCGAGACGGAGGACGAGTTCAACGGCTACACGATCACGACCCGCGAGTCGCTGGCCGAAGGCGCCGAGGAGCCGGTGGCGGACTACTACGCGATCAAGGAGAACGTGTTCTTCATCTGCGACGACCTCGACGTGCTCAAGGACGCGCTGGTGCGCCGCGATGCGGAGGAGAAGTCCGGCCTCGCGCAGACCGCCGCCTTCCAGAAGGTCACCGCCTCGGTGCGGCAACGTCCCGACGTGCGCTGGTTCGTGCCCGCCTCGCTCTGGCTGCGCGAGCTCGGCATGGCGGCGGGCTTCCTGCCCCTCGCCGGTCTGGAGAACGTCCGGGGCGTCGGCGGCCAGCTGACCATCGACGATCGCGGCGTGAGCATGCAGATCCTCGTGCACAACACCGGCGAAGCGCGCGGCCTCCTCAAGCTGCTCGGCACCAACGTGCCCAACCTCGGGCCGCCGGCGTTGTTCCCCGCGGACTCCGACCCCACCGTCGCGCTCGCGCTCGACTGGGGCTACCTCTACGAAGAGGTCTTCCGCGTGCTCAAGTTCACGCAGCCGGAGCTGGAGCAGCAGCTGCTCGCCGGCATTGGCCAGATGGAGCAGCAGCTCGGCTTCAAGCTGAAAGAGGATCTGTTCGATTCGCTCGCGCCCGGCTTCTCGTACGGCATGCTGCCCATCCCGCAGGAGGGTGAGGGCGGCGAGCTGACCTTCGAGCAACTGCAGGACGAGGCGTTCATGTCGCAGTTCGTCGTGATGGCGCAGAAGCTCAAGAACAAGGAGACGATCGCGCGCCTCATGTCGAAGATGGTCGCGCAGGAGGGCTCCGGGATGAAGGAGTCCGAGTACCTCGGCACCACCATCTGGGAGAGCACCGGGGAGGGCGAGCCGGTCTTCACGATTACCGGCGACCATCTCGTCATGGCGCTCAAGCTCGAGTCCGTGCAGGCGATGATCCGCCGGCAGGGCAAGGAGATGAAGGGCGTCTCGGACAGCGAGGCGTTCCGCAAGATGGTCGACCTCATTCCGGCCAAGCGCTCCATGCTCGCCATGGTGAACCCCGCCGCGGGTGAAACGGGGCTGATCTACGAGGGGTTCAAGGCGGGCTTCGCCGCGTCGGCTCCGGAAGGCATGAGCGAGCAGCTGCCGACCCGCGAGTTCTTCAAGAAGTACCTCGGGCTCTTCGTCTACTCGCTCTCCATGGAAGAGCAGGGTTTGATGTTCACGCTCTTCTGGAACGTGAAGCCCAAAGAGGCGGAAGCCGAGTAGCGATGCGGGTCGGGGTTGCGCTGCTCCTGGTTACGACCACGGCAGCTGCGCAGCCGTTCGAGGAGTGGCTGCCGCCCCGGACCGTGCTCTGTTTCTCGGTGCGCGACGCGGCGAAGCTTCGGCTTCGCGTGCAGCGCAGCCCGCTGCCCACGATGTTCGCGCACCCCGGCGCGGAAGGCTCGTGGGAGATGCTCCGCGCCTTCCTGATCGGGCGCGGCGCCGATCCGGATGCGACCGCGGCCCTGCTCGAGCATCCGACCGGACAGGTAGTCATGGCGCTCTGGGAGACCGGTGGCGCCGCCTTCGAACTCCAGGGCGCGCTGCTCGCCGATGTGCGCGGCAGCGAGGAGCGATTTCGCCGCGCGTGGATGCGGCTGCTCCGCGACGAGGAGCGCCGCCACCGGGTCGAGAGGCGCGAGCGGCGCGTCGCGGGCGTCACGGTGCACGAGCGCAGCTTCCGCGTCGGGCGCGAGAGCGTGCGCAGCGCGTGGTTCCTGCAGCGGGGCGTCTTCGGATTCGCGCCCGATGCGACGCAGCTCGCCGGACTCCTCACGCGCCGGCGTGCCGGGGGCGAGAGTTTCGCGCAGGATGCGGGCTACCGGCGCTTTCGCGCGCGCGTGCCGGGCACGCCGGACATCCTGCTCTACGTCTCCTCCTCGCTCTGGGGGCCGCGCGCCGCGCCGGAGCTGCAGCCGATGCTGCGCGCCGGCGGGTTCGCCAACCTGACTTCGTTCGGCATGCAGCTCTCGTTCGTCGAGGAGGGCGTCTACTCGCGCGTGCATCTCGATCTCGACGGCCCGCGGCGCGGGTTGCTGCGCATGTTCCGCCCGGCCGAGGAGAGTCTTGCGCCGCCGCGCTGGCTGCCGCTGCGCACGGCGGCGGCGGCGACGCTGCGGCTCGACCATCGGCGCATGCTCGGCGAGCTGATGCGCGCGGCGGACACGATCCATCCCGGCCTGCAGCAGCTGCTCCAACAGGACGTGCGCCGCATCGCGAAGGAGAAGGGTGTCGACCTCGGGCGCGATCTGGTCGCCGCGCTCGGGGCGCGCACGACGCTCGCGCTGCTGCCCCTCGACGCGCGCTTGCGCCGCGACGCGAAGCAGCGCGGCATGCCGCCCGACCTCTACGGGCTCGCGCTCGTCCAGGAGGTCGAGAACGAGGCGGCGATGACGCGCGTGCTGCGCGCCGGGCTCTCGCTGCTCGGCGTCGTGACGCGCCGCGAGATCGAGGGCGTGCCGGTCTTCGTCGTGCCGGGGCGCGAGGGCGGCGCCGCGGCGATCTTCGACGGTCATCTCGTGCTGGCGCGGCACGTCGACCTCGTCGCCGACCTGATCGCGCGCTGGCGTCGTGGCGGCGACGGCGTACGGCGGGGCGCGGTGTTCGCCCGCGCGCTCGCGCACGCGCCGGAACGCCGCTCCGTGTTCAGCTTCTACGCGCCGCCGCCCATGCCCGCGCCGCTACGCCCGCGCGACGAGCGTACGGCGCGGCTGTTGCGCGCGGCCGGTCATGCGCCGGGCCACTGGTGGCGCGCGCATCACGACCTGACGGTCTTCAGCGTGGCGGATGCCGGCAGCGGCCTCGTGCTGACCTGGTTCACCGGACTGCGTCACGCGACGTCGCTGCCGACCGAGAAGTAGCTCGCCTCGGGATGGTGGAAGACGAGCGCGCTGACGCTCGCCTCGGGGTCCATCATGTCGCCGTCGGTCAGCTCGATGCCGATCTCCTCCGGGCGCAGCAGGCGGAAGAGCGCCTGCTGTTCCGACAGGTCGGGGCAGGCGGGGTAGCCGAAGCTGTAGCGCTTGCCGCGGTACTTCGCCTGGAATCGTTCCGGCATGGTCATGCCCGGCGCGTCGGGGAAGCCCCACTGACCGCGCAACTTGCTGTGCAGCCACTCCGCCGCGGCCTCGGCCGTCTCGAGCGCCAGCGCCGAAAGCGCGTGGCTCTTGAGGAACTCGCCCTGCTCCTTGAGTCGTTCCGCTTCCGCGCGCACGCCTTCGCCGGCGGTCACCGCGAAGAGCGCGACGTGGTCGTCCGCGCCCACGTAGTCGGCCAGGCAGAGCCCGCGGCCGGTCACCTGGCGCGGGAACGCGATCGCCTCGTTGCCGATGTGCAGCGTGTCGCCTTCGGCGCGCACCGGGAACCACTGCCAGACGCCGCGCGCGTGGATGGGGTGCGGGCCGCTGCGGATCTCCTCGATGAGTTCGTGCAGCTCGCGCGCCTTCTCGTCGCCGTCCGCCAGCTTGCGCACGAAGCCGCCCTTGAAGCCGAGGTGCTTGCCGAAGAGCATCGCCGGATTGAGGAAGCGCCACACCTCGCCGAGCGGCAGCTCCTGCATGACGTGCCGGGTGAGGTCGGGCGGCGTGGGCGACTCGACCACGGAGACGGTCGGGCCCTCCGGCGCCTTCACCCGGGCGGGTGCAGCCTTCGGGGCGGGCTTCTTGAGCTTCTTCTTCTCCTCCTCGACGCGCGCCAGCAGGGCGGCGCGGGCGTCTTCGTCGCGCAGCTTGTTGACGAGGTCGAGCCCGTCCATCGCGTCGCGCGCGTAGAACGTGTGTCCGTCGTACTTGGGCGCGATGCGGTTGTAGGTGAAGTTGCGGGACAGCGCGGCGCCGCCGACGAGAAGCGGGGGGCACTGGCCGTGCACGGAGAGCTCCTCGGCGGTCACGACCATCTGCTGCGCCGACTTCACGAGCAGGCCGGAGAGCCCGATCATGTCGGGCGCGTGCTCCCGGATTCCCTCGAGGAGCTCCTGCGGCGGCACCTTGATGCCGAGGTTGACGACCGTGTAGCCGTTGTTCGACAGGATGATGTCGACGAGGTTCTTGCCGATGTCGTGGACATCGCCCTTCACCGTCGCGAGCAGCACCTTGCCGCGCGAGGCGGACTCGCTCTTCTCCATGTGCGGCTCGAGGTGGGCGACCGCCGCCTTCATCGCCTCGGCCGACTGGAGCACCTCGGCGACGATCAGCTCGTTGTCGTTGAACAGGCGCCCGACCTCGTCCATGCCGTCCATGAGCGGGCCGTTGATGATGGCGAGCGGCGCCGACTCGGCGAGCTTTTCGTCGAGGTCCTTGGTGAGGCCCTCCTTGCTGCCGGTGACGATGTAGTTCGAGAGCCGCTCGTCGAGCGGCAGGTTGGACACGTCCTTCTGGATGCGGCTGCTCGCGTCGCGATACTGCGCGGTGAACTCGGCGACCACGTCGTCGTCCGTCTCGTAGAGCACGCGCTCGGCGAGGCGACGCTCCTCCTCGGGGATCTCCGCGTAGCGCTCGAGGCGCTCCGTGTTGACGATCGCGAGGTCGAGGCCCGCCTTGTTGCAGTCGTGCAGGAAAACGGAGTTGAGCACCTCGCGGCCGGCGCCCGGCAGTCCGAACGAGACATTCGAGATGCCGAGAATCGTGCGGCAGGCGGGCAGCTGCTCCTTGATGAGGCGGATGCCCTCCACCGTCTCGCGCGCCGAGCCGAGGTAGTTCTCGTCGCCGGTCGCGCACGGGAAGACGAGCGGATCGAAGATGATGTCGGACGGGTCGACGCCGTAGTCGTTCACCAGGATGTCGTGGCTGCGTCGCGCGACCTCGAGCTTGCGCTCGCGCGTGACGGCCATGCCCTGTTCCTTGTCCTCGTCGATGCAGCCGACGACGAGCGCCGCGCCGTAGCGCCGCGCGATCGGGACGACGGAGTCGAAGCGTTCGAGGCCGTCCTCGAGGTTGACCGAGTTGATGATCGCCTTGCCCTGCGCGTAGGTCAGCGAGCGCTCGATGACCTCGGCGTCGGTCGAGTCGATCATGAGCGGCGCCTTGACCTTCCGGATCGCGAAGTCGAGGAACTGCTCGATGTCCGCCATCTCGTCCCGGTCGGGATCCTGCAGGCAGACATCGATGACGTGCGCGCCCTTGCGGACCTGCGCGCGCGCGATTTCGCTCGCCTCCTCGAACTTGCCCTCGCGGATGAGCCGCTTGAACTTGCGGCTGCCGAGCACGTTGGTGCGCTCGCCCACCATGAGCGGGCGCGTCTCCTCGTCCGCCTCGACCGACTCGAGCCCGCTGTAGAGCGAGCGCGTGTACGTCGGGACGGGGCGCGGCGTCTTCTCCTTGACCATCGTCGCCATCGACGCGATGTGTTCGCCGGTGGTGCCGCAGCAGCCGCCCACCAGGTTCAGCCAGCCCTCGTCGACGAAGCGCTCGAGCACCGAGGTGATCATCTCCGGCGTCTCGAGGTAGCGTCCGTCCTCGTCCGGCAGGCCCGCGTTGGGCACGCAGGCGATGCGCGTCTTGGCGAGCTCCGAGATCGCGCGCAGGTGGTCCGTCATGAAGTCGGGGCCGGTTGCGCAGTTGAGGCCGAGATAGAGCAGATCCTCGTGCTGCATGCTGATGGCGAGCGCGTCGGCGGTCTGGCCGCCCAGCATCGTCCCCATCGCTTCGATGGTGCCGGAAACGGCGATCGGCACCTGGACGCCCATTTCGTCCATCGCCTCGTGGCAACCGATCAGCGCCGCCTTGATGTTGCGCGTGTCCTGCTGCGTTTCGAGCAGCAGGTAGTCGACGCCGCCCTCGAGCAGAGACTTGGCCTGGTCGCGGAAGGTGATGCGCAGTTCGTCGAAGGTGACGCCGCCGGTCACCGAGATCGCCTTCGTCGTCGGGCCCATCGACCCGGCCACGAAGGCGTCGAAGCGGTCCGCCTCCGCGCGCGCAATGCGGGCGGCGGCGAGCGTGATTTCGTGCGCCTGCTCCTGCAGCGGCGGGTACTCCGCGAGCACGAGGGCGGTCGAGCCGAACGTGTTCGTCTCGATGATGTCGGCGCCCGCCTCGAGGTGCTCGCGGTGGATGGCGGCGATCACGTCGGGGCGGGTCAGGTTGAGGTTCTCGTTGCAGCCGTCGAAGGCCTCGCCGCCGAAGTCGTCGGCGGTCAGGTCGTACGCCTGGATCGCGGTGCCCATGGCGCCGTCGAGGCAGAGAATGCGGCGGGAGAGTTCGTCTCGAATGCGGCTCATGCGACCTCCGCGTGGAAGGTGATGGTTTCGAAATGGGGGGCGCGGCGTTCGCGCGCGGTGACGTGGCAGGCGCCGACGCGCAGCCCGGCCGCCTCCATGTGCGTGGTGAGTTCTTCGGGCGTGAACCCGAAACGGATGTGGTCGTAACGCGCGACCAGGTCCTTGTGGTCGTGGCGGTGCAGCGACACGCCGGCGATCACGCCGCCGGGACGCAGCACGCGCGCCGCCTCGGCGAAGACCCGGGCGGGGTCGTGCGCGTAGCAGAGGCAGGCGAAGAGCAGAACCTGATCGAAGCTCGCGGCGGCGAAGGGCAGCGCGTGCATGTCGGCGCGCTCGAACGCGATGTTGGTGCGGGCGGCGACGCGCCGGCGTCCCGCGGCGAGTACGGTCGCGCTGGTGTCGAGGCAGGTGACGTGCTCGGCGCGCGGCGCGAGCAGTTCCGCGAGCGCACAATCGCCCGAGGCGATGTCGAGCACGCGGCCCAGCTTGAGCAGCCCCAACAGTCCGCGCAGCGTCGCCTCCCAGGTACGGCCGGGCGAGTAGTGCCGCTCCATCTGGCCGGCGACGCTGTCGGCCCACGTCCGCGCGCGGCCGCGTACGACGCTGTCGAGGCGACGACGGTCGCCCTGCAGTACCGGGTCGTCCGCCGCGCTCCGCACCAGCTCCCAGACGCGGCGCGCCTCCTCGGGCATGCGGGCGCCCGCCGCGCGGTAGTAGGTGCTCGCACCCTGCGGCCGATCGGTGACCAGCCGGCTCGTCTTGAGCTTGCCGAGATGGGTCGAGACCCGGCTCTGCGCGAGCTCCGTGACGCGCGTCAGCTCCGCCACGGTCAGCTCTTCCTGCTCCAGCAGGGCAAGCAGCCGTACCCGCGTGGGGTCGCTGAGGATCTTCAGGAGTCCGGTGGCTTTCTCTAATCCGATCATCCGAATATACGGATGATAGCACTTGGGGAGAGGTTTGACGTTCGACGTTCGACGTTTGACGTGCGCGGCTGGAAGTCGGCCCGGGCTGCGGGTTTTCAGAACCAGCGCCCCCCCCCTCGTCGAGCGCTGCGCCCGGCTTCCCGAGGGAAAACGTCCAACGTCGAACGTCAAACGTCCAACGTAACTACCGCCGCGCCCGTTCGAGCAGGGGTCGCACGAACTCCGCCGGCACCCCGAAGTTCGCCCCATCGAACGCCTTCAGGATGCCGTAGTTCACGGCGACCACGCGGCCCTCGAGGTCGAGCACGGGAGCGCCCGAGCCGCCGACGGCGGAGGGGGCGTCGAAGACGAGCTTGCGGCCGACGCGGTCGTTGACGTGGCCCTGCGTCGGCAGCGGCCGCACGAGCCCCTGCTGCGCGAGCGCGTCGAGGATGCGCAGCGGATCGAACGGCTCGGCGCGCGAGAGCTCGTCAGCGACCTCTTCCTCGGCGCGCGCCAGCAGTGCACTCAGGCCCGACGGGTAGCCGAGCAGCAGGATGCGGCGCCCGCTCGGCAGCGACGCGCCGTCGGCAAGCGGCAGCGCGGGCGGCAGCGCCTGCGCGCCGGAGCGGATGCGCAGCACGGCGAGGTCCTCCTCCTCGGAGGTGACGCTCTTCGCGGGGTCGAAGCGCACCGGGTCGTCGCGACCGGGGAAATACGCGCGGAGATAGAGGAACTTGGGCTCGAAGCCCGCCTCGAGGATTGGGGTGGCCGCCTCGTTTTTCCACCACGGTTCCGCGATGTGGCGGTTCGACAGCACGAGGCCGTCGGCGTGCGCGAAAAAGCCGGTGCCGGTGTACTCGACCTTGAAGATGCCGCCCTTGCCCTGCATCGAAAGCGGCACGTTCTCGTCCGTCCCCGCCTCCTCGACTTCGCGCAGGAAGCGCCATTTGCCGTTCTCGACGCGGCCGAAGCCGTACGCCCCCTGGATGAGGCAGACCGACGGGGCGCAGCGCTCGATGACGCGTTCCGCGGCGTCGCGCTCCGACTCCCACCGCGCGGCGGCCTGGCGAGCCGCTTTCAGATCGGCGCTCTCGGCCACGGCGCGCTCCACGCGCGCATCGACGCCTCGCTCGACGCGCGCCAGCGAGCGCTGCACCTCGCCGAGTCCTTCGCGGACGCGCTCCAGCCGCACCTCCGACCGGCGCGCCTGGCGAACGTCGCCCTGCGTGCGGGTGGGCGCCGGCCGCGTGGCGTGCGTGACGATCGCGGCGCAGGCGATGAGCACCGAGAAGGCGAGCACGCCGCCGCCGATGCGGACCACCGACACCGAGCGGGGGCCGCGCGCGGCGCGCCCCGCCCGCGCCAGCTCGAGCCGGCCGTCGAGCAGGTGCACGCGCACCAGCGTGTCGCGGCCGAACTGGAGCAGATCGCGGTCGTGGAGCTGGACCTCCCGCACCGGGTGTCCGTTGAGCAGGACGCGCCCCCGGGCGGTCAGGTGCGGCCGGCCCTCGGCCCAGGCGATCCGGGCGTGATCGCGCCGCAATCCGCGGCCCGGCCCAAGATGAAACGTCGCGTCGGAGCGGGTTCCGAGCCGCCATACCCGGCCTTCCGCCCCCTTGTTGGCCGGATTTTCCACTTCCCCCTCTATCGGATCGCGGCACCCGATTTCCTAAACCCGTTTCAAGTAGCGAGTTAGGAGGCCGATGTCGCCTCTGGCGGAATTGGCCGTACTCTTAGGAATGAGATCGGCTTTCAAGAGGAACGGGTCAGCGCAAGACACGAGGGTCGAGACATGAACAATTTCCGAACGCGCGCGGTCAATCGCTTGGCCGTCGCGGTGATGTGCGCCCTGGTCGCCACGGCGACGGCGGCGTGCAGCGGCGGAGGAGGCGGCGGTACGCCGACCTTCGAGGTCACCGCCGTGAGCCCGAGCGAATCCGTCGACCTGAACGGGGGCGGGACGGTCGTGATTACCGGCGAGCAGTTTCTCGCCGCGCAGCCGACCACCGTCCTCTTCGGCGACGGCAACCCCGGCTTCAATCTCCAGGTCATCAGCGACACCCAGCTCGAGGTGACGCTGCCGCCGGCGCCCAACGGTCTGCCGGTCATCGTCACGGTCGAGGTCGTCAGCCTCAACCGCGGGACGCGTGGTCTCTTCGGCGGCTTCCAGTACCGGGGCCCCGGGGGCACGCCGGTGCCGCCCAACCCGCAGACGATCGTGCCGACGACGTACTCGCCGACGGGCGCGCAGGAGTTCCGCATCACCGGGACCAACCTCGGCCCGCCGGGGGGCGTCGTCACCGTCGAGTTCGGCAGCGTCGCGGCCGTGCAGGGACAGGTGTCCCAGGACACCACCATCGTGACCGGCCGCGCGCCGGTGCTCGGGTTCCTCCCCGTGCCGGGCCCGCTCGAGGTCGTCGTGCGCAACGGAAGCTTCGCGGAAGCGGTGCCGACGCAGGTGCGCTTCGAGAAGCCGGACACCGTCGCGCTCGGCGTGCCGCGTCAAAGCGTGACCGCGCAGATCAACAGCTCCGTGCCGGTGCGGATCAATAGCGGCGTGGCCGCGATGATCACGACCGGCACCGATTTCATCTGGGGCAACGGCAACGACGAGATGGTGCTCGTCTATGGTCCGCCGAGCACGACCAGCGTGGTCAACGCGCTCTCGCTCGGCACCGCCGCGCCGCGCAGCCTCAGCCCGAACTACTCGCTGCCGGTGCGCGTCGACAACGACACCGTCGTGCTGTCGGGGCCGGGCGCGACGCCCGCCAACACCGTGCTCTACATCGTCTCGAACCTGGCGGCGGCGACGCCGACGGTGACCGTGGCGAACGTGCCGAATCTTGCGCCGATCATGCCGGCCCGCATCGCGGACGGCCAGTTGGGCGTGATTCTCCAGGGCACCGGGCTCGGAGGGGCGGACCAGCTGCAGGTGCTCACCTTCACCGGTGGTCAGATCACCGGGCAGCTCGCCACGGCGATCGACATCGGCACCGCCGACGTGATCTCCGCCACGGGGCGCGGGCGCGCCAACGTCTCGCGTCCGGCGTCGCCGGACGGCGACAGCGTGTTCGTGGTCGGGCTGGGCGCCAACGGCGTCTTCGGCGACGCCGACGACACGCTCATCCGCTACCGGATTTCCACGACCGAGATCGCCGGCATCGTCGCGCCGCACTTCGTGGCGCCGCCGATCTTCGTGTCGGCCAGCCGCGTCGTCGGTGTGGCCGCGGCGATCATCCAGGCGCCCGATCCGGACGACGCGCTCGTCGTTTACGACGTGCTCGGGACCGCGATTTCGCAGACCATCATCGATCTCGACTCGCGCGCCGACGTCGGCGCCGCGCGCACCATCGTCACCTTCGGCGACGGCAACGTAGCGGTCGCGACCGGCGGCGTGGACCGCGCGCCGAACAACGCCGACGATCTCGTGGCGGTCTACCGCGCCAGCACGGTCGCGCCGCCGTTCGACGGGCCGACGCAGTTCAGCTTCGGCCGTCGGCCGGTCATGGCGCCGCTCGGCAACGGCTTCCTGCTTGTCTCCGCGCGTGGCCTCGACGGGACGGCAAATTCCAGCGACGACGTGCAGGTGACGATCACGCCGGAGGGCAACGCGTTGCGCGCCTTCCAGTCGTCGCTTACCTGGCCGCAGCATCGCGTGCCGTCGGTGCAGGACGGTCGTGCGTTCGCGCTGCGTCGCGGACCCGACAGCTTGTGGAGCACCGCGGACGAGGAGCTGGTGGTCTTCCAGTCGGAGGCGCTCGGCTCACCGCCGGACGGTCTCGCCTTCCGCATCGGGGGCGGCGCCGCCGCTCTCATCTCCGGCTTCGAACCGTTCGTTCCGATCGGAGCGAACTGGGGCCTGATCCAGAGCCCCGGCCTCGGCGGCTTCGGAACCGCCGCGGACCTGATCCTCTTCGTCTTCTATTGATCTCCGAACCAGGAACACGCCGACAACCCCGGCTCGCTCCGCGCGGCCGGGGTTTTCTTTTGTCCCGAGTTCCACGCCCCCTAGGAGTCCAATCCCACTTGTCCCCCAATATTTTGTGGATTTGGCCTTGACCCTGTCCCTCCACACTCCTACGCTTTCGCACGTGGGATTCCGGACTACGGGACGGGATTGCACGCTTGTTCTTCGACATAACGGTTCCAGCCCGGCGCGTGCGGGCGACCCATACGGAACGAATCCACTGGAACTTGGATGGCGGCGATCCTCCCTACGCCCTCTTGACCATCGTCGTCGGTTCGAGTTCTGCCTGCCTGGTTCTTCTCTTCGCCGTTTCGTGGGGTCCCGGCGCCCGGGCGGTTCCTTTCCCTTGAACCAGCGGCAGGGTGCGCGCGCTGTTGAGGCGCACGTGATCGGCCGGCCAAGAAGACGGTCGTGATTACAAAGAGGCAGGAAAAGGCGAGTCCGAAGACAGCTCCCCAAGAGGTTTCCGGGGAGGCTTCCCGAGAAACTCCCGGAGCGGTCACGGGCGAATCGCTCGCGCGCCAAACGGCGGAGCGGGCCGGCATCGACCTCGCATCGACGCAGAAAGTCCTCGGGGCGTTCGTCGAGACGCTGCAAGAGCGTCTCCTGAATGGAGATCGAGTCGCGCTGGGCGACCTCGTCGACCTCGGCGTGGTGCGCGAGCCGGCTCGGATCCGGCGCGACCCCTCGGGACGTTTTTCGGAGATCGCACCGGCGCGCAGCCGCCTGGACGTGCAGCCGGGCCAGACTCTCGACGAGAGCCTCGCCCTGCAGCGCGCGGCGGGCATTCTGCTGGTCATGCCGGCGGAGAACCGCTTTGCGGAGATGCTCGGCGAGCACTTCGCGCGCCTCGGCTGGCAGGTCCAGCGGGCGGTCGACGCGGCGGCGTGCCGCACGATGCTGGAGGGGCCCAACCCCTACCTGCTGGTCTGCGACCACACGCTTCCCGATCGCGACGCGCTCGTGCATCGCGTGAAGACCAACTGGCGCACCAACACGGTGCCGGTGGTCTCGATGCACACGCGCTTCGAAGAACTCAAGCGACCCGACGGTCTGCTCGTGCTCGCGGACATGGCGGTGTTCGAGCCGATCGCGGTCGGCCCGTTCCTGCGCTCGATGGACCAGCTCCTGGCGCAGTCCACCGAGGAAGCCGCGGTGTTCGAGCGGCAGCTCCGCTTCCGCGTGCCGATTCGCGAGCGGGAGCTGAGCCGCGCGTTCGAGTTGGGCGACTCCTTCTTCAAGGACGCCGGGTTCCGCGGTGAGGCGCTGGTCGGCCTGACGACCGCCTACCGCGAGGCGATTCGCAACGCGGAAGTGCACGGCAGCGGCGGCGACGAGTCGCTCACCATGGACATCGAGTTCCTGCTCGATGCGAAGAAGGTGACGATCAGCGTCGAGGACGAGGGCGATGGGTTCGACCATCGCGCCTACTTCTCGCAGCTGAACGGCACCGAGCCGGTGGCGATGGCGCGCGAACGGCACGCGCAGGGCGGTGTCGGCGGTCTCGGCATCTATCTGATGGCACGCTGTGCCGACCGCATCAGCTACAACGACGCCGGCAACCGCGTGACGCTGACGCGCAAGCGCGAGGCCGCCGAGTGAGGGCCGACCTCACCGTCCGCTCGCTGCAAGAGTCCGATGGCCCCCTCGTCCTGCAGCTGATCGGCGTCATCGACGCGCACACGCTCGACCCGTTCGAGGAGGCGCTGCGCGGCGCCATGCAGGAGGGCCTCCACGAGATCGTCCTCGACTGCGAGGAGCTGCGCTACGTCAACTCCGCCGGGTTCGGCGAACTCATTCGCTATCACGACCAGCTCAAGGAGCAGGGCGGCCGCCTCGTGCTGGCCCGCGTGCCGACCAAGGTCGGCGTCATCCTCGAGATGCTCGGTCTCAAGAGCCTCATTCCCGTCGCGACCGGGCTGGAGGAGGCGCGCCATCTCGCGCGCCACCGGCCGCCGAGTCGCACCGAAGGGGGCCCGGGCGGGCATGGGGAGGCGACGGCGGGGAAGGCGGAAGTTTCGCCCGCCGCGCGCGCGCGGACCGAGCCGAAGGCCGCGCCGACGCGGCCGGATCGCACCGCCACACCGCGCCGCAAAACCGTCGTCTGCGCCGTCTGCGATGCGCGACTGCGCATCGAAGGCGAGGGCGAATGGTCGTGCGCGTCGTGCGGCGCGCCGTTCAGCGTCACCCGCCAGGGCGGTGTCGCCTTCGACTGGTCGCGCGCCGAGGCGGATGGCGTGCACCTCACGTTCGACGTATCCCCGCGCACGCTGGCTGCCTTCGCCGGTCTACTCGAAGGCATCCTGATCGAACGCCGGGTTTCGCATGCACGCATGCGCCGCTTCGCCCGCGAGGCGGCGCACGTGTGCCACCTGCTCGGCGAACACGCCTTCGAGCAGGAGCAGCCGGGCACCCTGCACGTGCTCGCGCTCGCCGGTCCGCAACGGCTGCACGTGCGCGTCGTCGATCGCGGCCGCTCGCTGCAGGCCCGCGCCGACCGCATCTTCTCCACGCAAAAACGGCTCTTCCTCGACTTCCGGTACGGATCACAGGCCGAGGGAATCAACGTCACCGAGTTCGCATTCGCGTACGCGGGTTCCGGGGTTTTCGTCTCGTGACGAAGCCGGTACCGGACCCCGCCCTGGCAGCCCTGCGAGGCGGCTGGGTCACGCGCGAGCGCCTGCAGGCGGCCGCCGCCCGTTCGGGCCGGTCCGCCAGTCCGCTGCTCAAGGAGCTCCTCTCGAACCGCTCTTCGGATGAGCAGGACCAATCCAGGCAGGCGCCGCCCTCTTTCGCGGATCTGGCTCTCGCGGCGGCTTCTCTTTTCCCGGCGCGCCGGCTCGACGCGACGCATGTCGTGTTGGCGCCCAGGGCGGCGCGGCTCCTCGATATGGAGCTGCTCCGACGCGAACGCTGTGTGCCGATCGAAGTCCTCGACGACCTGTGTGTTCTGGCCGTAGTCGAGGGCCGGGCAGAGAGGGCAGTACGCGCGGTGCGCGCGGCGTTGCACCGCGACGTACTCCCCGTCCACGCCGATGCGGCCGTGATCGATGCCGCACTCGACGTGCTCATCACGCCGCGCCGGGCGGTTCGGCGCGGACCGCTCCGCCGCCGGGACTCGCCCATTCATCAGCGCTTCCGCGCGCTGGTCCTCGAGGGCGACGTGCTCGACGCCATCGAGCGACCCCAACGCGGATTCGCGGCACCCCGGAGCGACTGAAGATGCGACGGAATGTGCATCAGGGGATGCGACTGGTGCGCGCCCACGTCTTCTCGGGAGCCTCCGGCGCCGCGCTCTACACGGCTGCCGCGTTCGGTCTGCTGCTGCACATCGGCGTCCCGCCGATCTGGGCCTGTCTGGCCGCCGCCGTGACCGGCCTCGGCATCGCCGCCCTGGCGTCGGCGCTCACGCGGTTCCCGGAGGAAGATTCGGAAGAGGATCCGGGCGGGAACGCGGCGCCGCGCGGCTTCGCCCGGACGCGTGCGTCCGCGGCTGTCGCTGCCTCGGCGGGCGCCTCTGCAGCCGGCGCCTCTGCAGCCGGCGCCTCCGCAGCCGGCGCCTCCGCAGCCGGCGCCTCTTTTGGGGGAGAAACACGCGAGTCACGCGCCAGCCGGGAGATCCAGCGTGCGCTGCTGCCGCGCGATCTCCCTGCGATCGTCGGTTACCACGTCGACGCCGACTACCAGCCCTGCGGGGTGCTCGGCGGCGACTTCTACGACTGCCTGCCCTGCGCCGACGGCCGCGTGCTCTTCACGCTTGGCGACGTATCGGGCAAGGGGCCGGCCGGCGCCATCGTCATGTCGATGGTGCAGACGCTGTTCCGGCAGAACCTGGCGCGCGCCACCGGGCCCGCCGATCTGCTGGCGCGCGTGAACGAAGGCTTTGCCGGGACGCTCGGCAAGGGCATCTTCGTCACCACGCAGGTCGCGATCCTCGACCCCGAACGCCATCGCCTGACGCTTGCAACCGCCGGTCATCATGGGCTGCTGTTGCTTAACCCGTCGCTCCGGAAGGCGAACGAGGTATCGGCCCGCGGCCTCGCTCTCGGCATCGTGGCCGGTCCCGCCTTCCGCGAGGGCCTGCGCGAGACGACGATCGACATCGCGCCGGGCGATTCGATGCTGCTTTTCACCGACGGCGCCGTCGAGTCCGAAGCGGAGGTGGCGCGCGGCGTCGGCGAGAGCCGACTGCTGGCGGCGGCCGCGGGCGCGCTCCTGGCGGGGCCGGACGGGGCGCTGCAGCGCCTGGAGCAGGAT
>JBCDBY010000031.1:0-22576 GCA_039182715.1 Planctomycetota bacterium | reverse complement strand
GCGCGCAGTGGATGCTTCCGCGATGCGCCTCGTTCGTCGGCTCCCGTGTTCGATCCCGCTTCTGCTGGCCCTCGTCTGCCTGCCGGCTTCGATCTCGCACGCCGACCCGCCGACGGTCGAAACATCGCGTCCGGGCGCCCGCGTGCTGCCGCTGCCGAAGGGGGACGACGTCTTCCACTTTGCCGTCTTCGGCGACCGCACCGGCGGTCGTCCCGAGGGCGTCGCGGTGCTCCGGCAGGCGGTGCGCGATACCAATCTTCTCGACCCCGATCTGGTCATGACCGTGGGTGACCTGATCAACGGCTACAACCGCACCGAAGAGTGGCTCGCCGAGGCGAAGGAGTATCGCGCGATCATGGGGCGCCTCGCCATGCCGTGGTACCCGGTCGCGGGCAACCACGACATCTACTGGCGCGGCGGCAAGCCGCCGGAGGGCCATCACGAAGCCAACTACGAGCAGCAGTTCGGGCCGCTCTGGTACTCGTTCCGCCACAAGGGCTGCGTGTTCGTCGTGCTCTACAGCGACGAGGGCGATCGCGCGAAGAACCGCAAGGGCTGGCGCAACGGCAAGGTCAATCGCATGAGCGAAGCGCAGCTCACGTGGCTTCGCGCGACGCTCGAGAAGGCGAAGGACGCGCGACACGTCTTCGTCTTCCTGCACCATCCGCGCTGGATCTCGGATTTCTACCCCGACGGCAACTGGGACGCGGTGCATGGCCTGCTCAAGGCGAACGGCAACGTGCGCGCGGTGATCGCCGGCCACATCCACCGGCGCCGCTACGACGGCAAGCGCGACGGCATCGACTACATGACGATGTCGGTCGTCGGCGGACACACGCCCTACCTGCAGCAGGGCACCGGTTGGCTCAACCACTTCAACGTGGTGACCGTGCGCAAGGACCGCGTGAGCTACGCCACCATCCCGGTCGGCGCGACGCTCGACCCGAAGGCGATGACGCCCGCGCACTGGGCCGAGGTCGACGCGTTGCGATCGCTGGCCGTCGAGCACGACGGGGTGGTGCGGATTTCGCCGAAGGGAGACAGCGAAGGCGAGTACGCCATCAAGGTGACGAATCCCACCAAGCGGCCGATCGACGTCGTGCTCGGCACGGAACGGGAGGATCGCGCCTGGTGGTTCACGCCCGACCACGCGCACGCACGGCTCGAGCCGGGCGCCTCGCGCGCGTTCCGGTTCCGGTACGCGCGCCTGCCGCGCGGCACCATCCGGCCGCCGCGGTTCGCGCTCGACGTCGATTACCTCGGTCCGACGCAGCGCGTCACGATGCCGACGCGTGCGCTGCCGGCACGACTGCGGCTGGTCGGACTCGACGATGCGTTCTGGACCGGGGGCACCGACCACGCGCTGCGGCTGGGAAGCGATCGCGCGGCGGTCCGCATCCCGCCCTCGCTGCTGTTCGTGCCGGACGGACCATTCACGGTCGAGGGCTGGGTCAAGGCGGAGAAGCTGCCGCGCCGCATCGGCGTACTGGCCAAGACGGAACGCTCGGAGTTCGGGCTCTTCCTTTACGAGGGCACGCCTTCGTTCGAGGTGCATCTCGACGGCAAGTACCAGCGCGCGCGCTCCCGCGAGGGAAAGATCGCGGTGGGGGAGTGGATCCACGTCGCGGGCGTCTTCGACGGGAGCGAGGTGCGCATCTACGTGAACGGGAAGCTGACCGGGCGCAAGGCGGCCGAAGGCAAGCGCACGCGCAACGCGCTGCCCTTCCTGATCGGCGCCGACCCCGATCGCAACGGACGGCCCGGCTCTTCGCTGCCCGGATGGATCGACGAGGTGCGCGTTTCGAAGGTTGCTCGCTACGAGGGCGAGTCGTTCGAGCCGCAGGCGCGCTTCGCGCCCGATGACGACACGCTGCTGCTCATGCATTTCGATCGCCTCGTCGGCACGCTATACCCCGACCACTCGCCCAAGCGCGTGCACGGCGTGCCGCGCGGGCCCGTTTCGATCACTCCGCGGAACGCGGCGCCGCAAACGTCTCGTTGAACGCCCGCAGGCTCTCCGGCGTCGCGTCGATGCGCCAGTCGGGTTCGTTCTCGCGGCGCTTGTCGTAGTGGAACCAGACGAGCGCCTTCACGCGCGGCCGCGCGGCGAGGTAGGCGTGCGCGTCGCGAATCCAGGTCTGGCGCTGTTTGCCCTTGCCGGGCGCGCTGCCGGTTTCGGCGATCATGATCGGCTTGTTCTCGTAGCGCGCTTCGAAGTCGTCGAGGATGACGTCGAAAATCGACTCGAACGACTGCCACTTGTGCCACTCGCTGTGTTCGTCGCCGAAGTTGTAGCCGTCCAGTCCCACCCAGTCGACGACCGCGTCGCCGGGGTAGTACTTGTGCATGTTGTTGGCCGGCGTGTCGGGAATGCTCACGACGTTCGGCGCCCAGACCCACTGCACGTTCCGGGCGCCGACCTCGGTGTGGATGATGCGATGCGCCCGCTTCCAGGCACGGATGAAACCCTCGGGGTCCAGCGACCAGCTGAACCAGTCACCGTTCATCTCGAAGCCGAAGCGCAGCAGCACGGGTCGACCGTCCTTCTTCGCCGCCTCACCCCAACTGCGGAAGAACGCATCCCACTCCCCGCGGTTGATCTCCGGCAGGTACTTGCGCTCGCGTGCGCGTCCGCGCGTCCACTGCCAGAGCTCCAGAGAGATGATCGGCGTCGCCTTCTTCTCGTGGATGATGTCGATCTGGAACTGCGGGAACGGCCGCCCCAGGTCGCGATAGAACATGATGTAGCGCGGCGTCGTGGCGAACTTGGGCAGCTGCTCCTCGAGCATCGGCTCGAAGCGGCGGCCCCAGCAGATCTGGTAGAGCCCCCAGTCGCCTTGCCACGGCACGTCCGCCGCCGCGGTCCGCACCGGCTCCTCGGTCTTCGTGCTGCACGCGGCGAGCAGAAGGATCGCGCATGTCCAACGCATCCGAACGAGTTTAGCTCGCATCGCACATGCTTCTGGGGGATCTGGGTGGTCCAAACCGGTCACGTTTTGGAGCGCGTACTCTTGATGAGGGAGAGAGGCACGGGAGATCGCGGAGTTTCAGCGCGGAGTTCGCGGAGTGCTCGCGGAATACGCGGAGGATGAATTGATTGGGCAACGGAGTCACCC
This sequence comes from Planctomycetota bacterium, assembly GCA_039182715.1. Taxonomy (GTDB): domain Bacteria; phylum Planctomycetota; class PLA2; order PLA2; family PLA2; genus JBCDBY01. The sequence continues at coordinate 19,460 of JBCDBY010000031.1, read as the reverse complement.
TCGATGCCCTTTCGTTCCCTCTCCGCGCTCTCCGCGGATCCTCGGCGATCTCAGCGCTGAAACTCAGCGCTCTCCGCCTCCTCCCGGTCCGCGAACGTGCTATCGCGTCTTCAGGTACTCGAGCAGCGCGCGCCTCTCGGCGGCACTCAGCAGCGACGGGTAGTCGTGACCCTTGGCGCTCTTGGAGTGGGCGCGCGTATCGAAGTAGGAACGCTTGTCCCAGTGGTGACGCGCGTCCTCGGGGACCTCCTCGAACGTCTCCACCTCGAGGCCGACCTTCTCGCGATCGTAGCCGTCGTAGCTGCGTCGCCAGACCACCGGCCGCTGCTCGGGGTGCAGCACGTGCCACAGCGTCGGCACCGATCCGTTGTGGAAGTAGGGGGCGCTGGCCCAGATGCCGTCCAGCGGCGGCGCGATGTAGCCGTCCGGCTCCAGCGTGACCTTCTTCTTGCCGTAATGCGAGAACCAGTTTTCGCTGAAGCGCTTGCGCTGCTCCTGCGAGATCGCCTTCAGTCGCACGGGGTCGGTCCCGATGTCGTCGAGCGGCACCATGCGATTGGGGTAGCGGGTCTCGGTGCCGTGGCACTCCGCGCAGTTCGCGCGGTAGACCTTCCGGCCCTCCTCGACGAGCTTGGTGTCGACATCCCACGGCCACTTCGGCGCCTCGATCGAAGAGAGGTAGGCGGCCACGTCGACAAAGTCCTGTTCCCACTCCCGGAACTGCGCCGCGTCGTTCTTCGGCACCATCAGGAACTGCATCAGCGAGCGGTGGCCCTTCTCGACGAGACCGTCGATGTAGAGCTGCGGCCGCCGTTTGAAGTGCCACCACGGCGGCGCGTCGAGGTCGTGGTGCTTGAGGAACGGCCGGCTCGGCCGCTTGAGCACGTTGAGGTCCTTGTCGCGCAGGTCGGCGAGCGCGATCGAGAAGACGACCGCGTTGGTCGTGCCGTGCGTGGTGCCGTACGGAATGAACAGCTGACCGACGTCGATGCGGCTGAGTGTCTTGCCGAGCTTCAGCTTCGTCTTGCGCATGTCGATGGCGAGCGACTCCATCGCGAAGTTGGAGTTGGGCAGCCCGGGCATGGAGCGACCGGCGACCTGTCCGCCGTGGCACGCGAAGCAGTTCATCACCCAGCCCCCGTCCTCGGTGACGACGTACTGCAGCGGCTTGCCGTCGCCCCGGTCGGTGAGGCCGTAGCGCTCGAACGCCATGCGGCGCCGCTCGTCCGGGGATGCCTTCTCCGCCTGGGTGCGCAACGGCTCGGGCCACACTTGCCAGACGGCGTCGAACGTCTCCTGGTCGAAGTCCGGCTGGAGGTAGGCCTTCTCCGTGAGGTGGCGATACCCCTTGGCGGGGTCGCCTACGCGCGCCGCGCCGAGCACCGACGCGGTCACCAGGAGAAGTCCGAAAACCAGCCTCACATCGAGAAATACGCCGGGCAGGGCCCCGACGGATGCGGGACCCGGGGATTTCCTCAAGTTCGGCCTCGATCGGCCGGAACCGTGTCTTTGCTGGGACACGCCGGTCATCTCCACGAACGACACCCACGCATCCGGGCTTCGGCCCGCCGGCGTGAACCCCAGTGCTTGATCTTTGCAAGAACGGCCGCGTCCGAGAGAGTCGCCCCGGCACCCGGGATCCACGATCCCGACGCATCTTCCCATCCTCTTCCCTACGCCAATCCGAGCCGGGGTCGATCGACGCGGTCCGCATGCCCGCCTCCCCTTCGGGGGAGGCTTCTTTGTTTTTCGCTCCCCTTCGGGGGAGGCTTCTTTATTTCTCGCTCCCCTTCGGGCGAGGCTTCTTATCTAGAACGGGTTCGTGGCGAAGACCGAGAACTCGGGGATGAACCCCCGGTCGTCGACCGCCAACGCGCCGACGATCGCATCCGCGATCTCCTGTGCGCGCAGCTTCTTCTCCGACGCCTGCTGCTCGTAGCCCGCGGCCGCCGCGAAGTTGGTGACGACCTCGCTCGGGTTCACGAGCATGACGCGCACGTTCGAGCGGCGCAGCTCGTCGCGCCAGCACTCGGTCATACCCTTGAGCGCGAACTTGGAGCTCGCGTAGGCGGTCCCGCCCGCGAAGCCCTTGGTGCCGGCCGTCGACGAGATGTTCACGAGATGGCCGTGGTCCTGCTTGACGAACTGGCGCGCCGCGGCCTGGCCCATGAGGAACGCGCCGAACACGTTGGTGCGGTGCACGGCGAGGAAGTCGTCGGGACTCGTGTCCACCAGCGGCGCGAATCGGCCGAAGCCCGCGTTGTTCACCAGCAGGTCGAGGCGCCCGTGCTTCGCGACGACGGCGTCGACCGCCGCCTCGGCGTGGGCCGGGTCGCCGACGTCGCCCGCGACCGCATCGCAGCCCAGCGCTTCCGCCGCGGCGTTCAGCTTTTCCTCGTTGCGCGCGGTGATCGCTACGTGCGCGCCGCGTGCGCGCAGCAACTCCGCGATGGCGTAGCCGATTCCGGTCGATCCGCCCGTGACGAGCGCGGTGCTTTTCTCGAACTGCATGTCAATCCGCCGTGGGGATGAACGCGTCCTCGCCGCGGCGCCGCACCTCGTCGAGGGCGGTGCGGCCGGTACGCGTGATGGGGTTGAAGAATGAACTGAGGAACTCGCCGCCGCGCCGCTGGCCCTTCTTGGTGCGGAACTCCGCGTAGCGCACGGCGACCGTCGGGGTGCCGACCGACTCGGGCGAGATCTCCGGCTTGCCGAGCCGGCCGAGCCAGAAGCCCTCCCACTGCCACGCGATGCCGGAGCCGGCCGGCTCGACCTTCATCTGCGAGCAGACGAGAACGACGTTGAGGGGAATCGAGTACCAGCTCACGCGCTTCTTCGCGCCCGGCTGGTAGCGGCGCACGATCGCGCGATACGGGCGTCGCTCCGCCGCGGTCTTGTCGATTGCCGCGATCCACTCGGGATCGTCGACCTGTTGGCCGTCCTTGTGCGTCACCATCCAGTCGTAGGAGGACGAGCCCGCTTCGGTCCCGAGTCGGCCGGTCGCGATGCGCATGGCGGTCTCGATGCCGCGGCCGAGCGCCACGCGGTCGACGCTGGAATCGACCGCCTTGAGCCCGTGCGACAGACCGATCTCCGAGATGTCGAGGTCCTTGTCGAGCCGCTCGATGAACAGACGCTTGCGCGCCTCCTCGATCGGTAGGACGCCCTTGAGCACCAGCATGGCGGGCCGCAGCGGCGGCGCCTCGCCGGTGTCGTCGTCGCGCCGGTCGTGAGCCGCCTGCAGCTCGATCTTGTTGGGCAGGAACGGCGTCGCGCCATGCGCGATCCAGCGCGAAGCGTCGGAGAAGACGATCGGCTCGAGCAGCAGGATCCAGGTCTGGCCCTGCTGGAATCGGCGCTTGATACCGTCCGGCAGCGTCTTGTTCTGCTGCCACCCGTCTTCCACCTCGATCGCGAAGCCGTCCTTGTAGTAGGCAAGCTCCGCGCCGGTCACCCGGGTGTCGAGCAGCTTGTCGGGCGACTCGCCCGAGAACGGGTCGTCCTTGTTGGACGATCCGCAAGCGGCGGCGAGGAGGACGAGGATGGAGGCGAACCGGGGCATCGCGCAATCGTATCAACCGCCGCTCACGAGCTCTTCGGCTCCCGCGCCGGGCGAGGAGTCGTCGTCGCGGTCGTCGAGATAGCCCGGCGGCAGGCTGACCTTCTGGACGCCGCTGCGCTTGCCCCGCTTCACGCGCATGGCGGCGGGCGGGAAGGGCTGGTCGCGATCGACGCCGGCGACGCCCGCCTCCAGCTCCGCGAGCGTCCGTACCTTCGTGAGCGTCTGCCGCAGCTCCGCCGAGCCGTGGAAGCTCTTCGTGTACCAGGTGACGAACTTGCGCATCATCATCATGCCGCGGTGCTCGCCGAACCAGTCGCAGACCAGCCGGGCGTGCTCCGTCATGGTGTCGATCACCTCGCCGAAGCGCGGGGGGTTCGGGGGCGATGCGCCCTCGAAGACGGCGGCGAGCTCGCGGAAGAGCCACGGCCGGCCGAGGCAGCCGCGTCCGACGATGACCCCGTCGCAGCCGGTCGCGCGCATCATGCGGAGCGCGTCGTACGCCTCCCAGATATCGCCGTTGCCGAGTACGGGAATGGACAGCCGGCTCTTCAGATCGCCGATCGCGTCCCAGCGCGCTTCGCCGTCGTAGAGCTGCGCGGCGGTGCGCGCGTGCAGCCCGACGGCCACGCAGCCCTGCTCCTCGCCGACGCGCCCGGCGTCCCGGTAGGTCATCACGTCCTCGTCGATGCCCATGCGGAACTTGATCGTGACCGGCACGTCGCCGGCGTGGCGCACGACCGCGCCGACCAGCCGCGCGAGCAGGCGCGGGCGCGCCGGGATCGCGGCGCCGCCGCCCTTCGCGGTGACCTTGCGCACCGGGCAACCGAAGTTCATGTCGATATGGTCGACGCGGCCCTCGTCGACGATGCGTCGCGTCGCCTCCGCCAGCGAGTCGGGTTCGACGCCGTACAGCTGCAGGCTGCGCGGCGACTCGTCGGGACCGAAGTCGGCGAGGTGAAGGGTCTTCTCGTTGCCGTAGACGAGCCCCTTCGCCGTGATCATCTCGCTCACGTAGAGGCCGGCGCCGAATCGACGGCACATGCGTCGGAACGGGTAGTTCGTCACGCCGGCCATCGGGGCGAGCACGACCGGCGGCCAGACCGACAGCGGACCGAGCGCGAGCGGCGCGAATTCGTCCGGCTGCGCCTCCGGCACGTTGCGGTTGATCTCTCCGATGTACGGCGCGTCCACGCTCCCAGCATGCCGAGACGCTGCGGTTTCGTCACGTTTCGACGCACGCTTGTCGGCCCCGTGTTAGAGAAGAGTGCATGCTTCGGGTGGTGGCCGTCCTGTTCCTCGCGCTCCCGGCGACCGTCGTGGGGCAGGAGAACGACGAGCAGCGCTTCCTGCGGGCCTGGTTCCAGCTGGAGGACCCCTCGACGGTCGCGCAGGCCGAGGAGGGCTTTCGGGCGCTGCTGGAGCGGGAGGATCTCGCCGAACGGCTGCGCGGGCGCGCCTCGCTCGGCCTCGCGCGCGCGGAGCGGCTGCGCGGCGCCGCGGCCGACGCCAGCCGGCGACTCGAATCGCTCGTGGCCGGCACCCGCGACGATGCCGTCCTGCATCGCATGGTGCTGCGCGAACTGGGCGTGCCGCGCTGGTTCGAGGCGACGCGCGTCGTGCCGGCGCAGGCGTACCTCGATCTCGACACCGGTGGCTACTCCACCACCGCCGATCCGCACCCGCGCGGCGGGTACGAGATGCAGGGCGCGCAGTTCCGCGTGCCCACGCAGCCCGATCCCGATTTCGGCGCGAAAGTGGCCCCCATGAGCATGAAGCCGTGGGTGCGGCTGCGCACCGACGAGGGCCATCTCTGCTGGGTGCAGGTGCTCGCGACCGCGCCGCAGACCGTCGTGCGCTTCGTCACGCGCGTGGGCGGGTACGGCGACGTCCTTCCCGCGCCGCGCGAGCCGTTCTGCATCGGCTACAACGCCAAGATCGAGGTCTGGTGGCGGCCCGACGCGAAGCGGTACGTGCGCTATCGCGTGGAGAAGCGAACCGGGCCCGAGGGCGAGTGGCGCGAGGCGGGGGCGTTCGACGCGCCGCCCTTCGTCGACCGCGACATCGCGCCCGGCGCGCGGTACGGCTATCGCATCGTCGGCCTCACCGCGAACGGGCTCGTCGGCCTGCCGGTAAGTCTGCAGGGCACCGTGCGGTCGCGCGGCGTGACCAGCGGCTCGATCGAACTGCGCGGCGGGCGGCAGCAGTTCGTCGACCTGCTGCGGGGCAGCGCGGTCGCGCGTGGTTGGGACCTGCAGTTGGTCAACGTCTGGCCGCAGGGGGCGATGTTCCGCACCTACATGGGCTCGAACGTGGCGGAGCTGGGCAAGGAGGCGAAGAAGCGCGGCGTGCGCTCGCCCTGGGACGTGATCGGCGGGGGGCAAATGCAGCTCCGCTCGGGCAGCGAGTTCATCGTGCCGCTGCGCGGTGGGGGCGTGGCGCGCTGTCGCGTCAAGATCCTCGCGCGGCAGCAGCGCGGTCGCTACGGGCTCAAGCTCGACTACTGGAGCTACGGCGACTCCGATCTCTTCCCCGACGCGCCGACGATCGTCGCGGAGGAGACCGAGGGGGGCGTGCGCGTGAAGGCGACGGTGCCCGGCTCCTACCGCATCCCGCAGGTTGAGGTGCGCGAAGCGATCTCGCAGCGCGGCCCCTGGATCGTCCCGCTCGATCGCGACGGCGTGGGCCTGGACACCACGGGCTCCAGCGAGGACCTGCGTGAATACACGGCGACCGGCATCGACGCCCACGGTCGGCGCACGCCGGAGGCGCGGACGGTCCTCGTGCGCATGCCCGACCGGCCGGTGCGCGGCGAGTTCAAGATCCACTACCAGCAGGGCTACTCGGTCGAGAAGCGCAAGGTCGTGGCGGTGACGGACGCGGACATCTACATCCAGCAGGCCAACAACCGACTGAACCGGATCTATCTCTATGCGCCGCGCGGTCTCACGAACATGCGCAACGTGCTGAGCCGGAGTCGCGGGCAGTTGAGCGAGGAGCAGATGTTCGAGCGCATCGCCGGCGTGGACGAGGCGACCTTCGGACGCGGCGCGGACTACCTCTGGGCGCGCGAGACGAACAAGGGCGACGGCGTGTTCATCACGCGCACCGAGCACGGCGGCTGGGTGAAGTTCTGGATTGCGGGGCGGCAGAAATCGGGCAGCTGGACGCGACAGAAGGCGACCATCCGGTTCGTCTACAACCCGCGCGCACCGCGCTTCCTCGATGCGCCCGGTGAGTTGACCAACAAGAGCGGCGTGCTCTTCTCGGAGCTGGCGCGCATCGAGGAGCAGTCCAAGCTGTTCGCCAGCTGGAAGTCGCAGTACGACCTGCTGTGGCGCGACAAGGAGTTCGTGCAGCGCATGCGCGAGGTCGATCGGGCGGGCGGCGTCGTCGCCGCCGAGGCCGACGCGCAGGAGGTGCTGCAGGACGAGTCGCGTTTCCGCAACTCGACCCGGGCGCTCTTCAGCTTCTCGCTCGCCCGCCGCGATCCGCCCACGCCCGCGCCGGACGCCAAGGAGTGGGACCTCAAGTTCCACAACGACAACTTCGTGGTGCGGTTGTCGCCGGCGCGCGGCTCCCGCATTCGGGATCTGGGTCGGCTGCACTGGGCCACGCTGCGTCGCGCCGGGCAGCTGCTGCCGCGCGACGACAATGCGGTGCGCGTTCGCTTCGGCCACCTCTACCTGCTGGAGCGCGTGCTGGACGGCAAGGCGCAGGAACCGGTCCTGCTGCGCGTGACCGGGCTGGAGCCGACGCGGCGCGTGCAGTTCGAGTGGGTCATGCGGTTGGCGTCGGGCAAGCTGAAGACGTCGCCGGGTCTGCAGCTCGACGACGCGACGGGCGCGCGCATCGCGGCGCTGCTCGCCGATCGGGCGGGCGACGAGACCGCCATCCGCGAGGTGCTCGGGTCGGACGAGGCGTTGACGACATTCCGGCGCATCGGAGCGCTGCGGCTCGGCCCGATCGGCTATCGGGAGGTCAAGCTGAGTACGCTCGCGGAGAAGCTGACGACGGCGTCGGGGTTGCGCTTCGTGTTCGAGGGGGACGCAGGCACGCGCAGCGTGCCGCTGTTGCGTTCACGGGCGCCGGTGGAGTCGTTGCTGTACGACGTCGCGGACGGCGCGCAGCTCGTCTGGACCATCGACGCGGCCGGTCGCATCGTGTTCCGTCCGCGCCAGCTGACCGAGGCCGACCGGCAGGAGATCGCCCGCGCCGAGGAGCGGCGCAAGGCGCTGGCCGCGCGGGAACGGCAGCGCCGCATCGATGAGGAGCGCAAGAAGAAGCTCGCGGAGCTCGGCGACATCGCCGATGCGCTGCGCCGCGCGAAGGAAGCGCTCGAGGCCGGCAAGCGCTAGCCCGCCTTCACAGCTAGCGCTCGATCAGGTTCTTGGCGCGTTCGGCCGCGACCGTCTCCGGGAACTTCTCGGTCAGCTTGACCAGCACGTCCACGCCCTTGTCGCGCTGGCCCTTCTCGATCATCTCGCGGCCCTTCGCCAGCATCTCCGCCGCCTTGAACTCGTCCGACTTCTGGATCTTGCTGCGCATCGACTTGGCCTGCTTGGCGATCGCCAGGCCGGCGTACTTCTTCTCGATGTCGCGCAGCGCCGCGGCCGCCTCGATCACGTTGTGATTGGCGGCTTCGTCCTCCGCCTTGGCGAAGGCGGCGGCGGCCTCCTTCTCCAGGCCGGCCAGAAGCTCCTGGGCGGCGGTGCCGAAGCCCGCCTTCTTCTCCTTCTCGGCCAGCTTGGCGATCTTGCGGATCACGCCGCCCTTGCCCTTCTCGAGGTCCGCCTTCAGCTTCTCCGCTTCGCCGGCGATCTTGCCCGCTTCCTTGCGGCCCTTGGCGGTTCGCTTGAGCGAGATGGCGTACCACTGGACGAAGATCTCGGGCTTGGGCTCGTGCTTCATGCCCTTGATCGTCTCGACGGTGATCTGCGGGTAGCCCGCCTCCTTGAGCTTCTCGACGGTGGTCTTCGTCTCCCGCTTGACGCGTCCGTTGTCGCTCGCGCCGCTGTACACGTGGATCCACTGCTGCGGATCCGGTTTCGAGTCCATCTTGAGGAACTCGGGATACCACTTCGGCACGCCGTTGAGCGCGATGACCCAGAAGACGTCCGGGTTGCGTACGCCGACGTGCAGCGCGGCGAAGCAGGCGCCGGAGTGGCCGCGGATGGCGGTGGCGGTGGGGTCGATCGAGAAACCGAGCTCTTTCGCCTTCTCCTTGGCGGCCTTGACCGCGCTCAGGATCGCCTCCGTGTCGCGCTCCATCGCGACGGCGTCGTTCGGGTGCCAGCCCTCCATGCTCGAGGAGGTGATGTCCACGCTCACGATGGCGAAGCGGTGCTCGTAAGCCATCTGTTCGAACTGGCCGGTCTCGCGGAATGCCTTGCCGCGTGCGTTGGCGCCGTCCGGCAGCGCCACGACCAGCGGCCGCATGTCGCGCTTGCCGATGTTCTTCGGCACGAAGAACCCGACCTTGCGCGGCGTCCCGTCGACGTCGACCTTCAGGCGGTAGGTTTCGCCGTAGGAAGCGTCCTGCGCGAACGCCGCCGTGGCGAGCAGCAGGACCGAAGCGATTCGTATCATTCCAAGACTCCTGCGCGGCATCGTAACGGAACCTTAAGTCCCTGCCGGAAAGAGGCTTAGACGCGAACTTACTTCGTGTCCCAATCTGGTCGATAGGAGGTCGGGACCCCCGAGTGCACCGGGGGACAGCATCGAGTCGAAGTCAGTATGCAGACCGCGAGAGGCGGAGACGTCTACCGTCTGGTGTTCGAGCTCACTGCTCGGGCGACCGACGTACCTTACGACGCGTTCCTGGTGGAACTCGTCCAGGGGCTCGCGTCGCATTATCAAGCGCGCATCTGCCGCCTGCATATCGGAGAGCAGGCGTCCGCGACCGCCGATGAAAACGGCCTCCTGACCGGACTCGACCCGGACGACCGTTCGCGCTTCGTCACGCTCGATTCGCTGCTCGCGGCCGAGGTCCGCGAGGACGGCGTGCTGCGCACCGCGCTCGACCTGGACGGCGGCGACGACATCGTGAACTTCCTCGGGCGCAAGCTGATGACGCCCGAGACCTTCGCCTTCCCGCTCATGGCGCGCGGGCAGGCGTTCGGCGCGATCACGCTCTATCTGCTCGATGCCTACCCCTTCGAGGAAGCCGACGTCCGCGGTCTGCAGGCGGTCGGAAACGTGCTCTATGCCGCCACCAACAAGGAGGGCATGGGGCCCGGGCGCCGTTCGGTGCCCGTTACCTCCGAGAAGCTGCGCCAGTACCAGGACACGCTCTCGCAGATCGGCAAGATCCTCGACGAGCTGCTCTACCTGACCGATGCCAAGAACGTCATGCTGCTCGACGCGCAGGGAGACTTCATCTCCAAGCGCGGCGAGGAGTCCCACTTCGCTTCGACCGCGTTCGCATCGGTGGTGGCCAGCGGCTTCGGCGCCGCGACGCGCCTGAGCGCCTTCTACGGCGCCGGAGAGGGCACTTCGATCACCCACGAGGGCGCCGACCAGAGCGTCTACGTCCGTGCGGTGTCGGATCGCGCGCTGCTTTGCGTGGTCTTCGAGGACCACCAGGCGCCCCAGCTCATCGAGAAGTGGTCCAGCTCCGCGGCCGACCGTCTCGCGCTGCACTACGAGACCCTGACCGAATCGAGGGCGCTATGAGTCAACCCGCCGACAAGAAGCGCACGATCTACTTCGCGCGCGACATCCACCAGATGAACCTGGTGCTCGGGAAGTTCCTGCAGAAGAGCGGGGCGGAGACGGTGCTGCTCGTGGACGAGGCGGGCCATCTCGTGGCGCGCCAGGGCGACCAGTCGCCCGCCAGCGAGGACACCATTACCGCGCTGGTTGCGGGGACCTACGCGGCGTCGCAGGCGATGGCCTCGATGCTCGGCGCGGAGGAGTTCAGCAGCCTCATCCCGCGCGGCGGTGGGGGGCACCTGCTCCTGCTGCGCGTGGGCGGCGATGCGCTGCTCGCGGTCGCCTTCAGCGACGACACCTCGAGCAACCTCGTGCGCACCTACGCGCTCGAGGCGATCCGCCGTCTGGACGCGCTGCTCGGCCGCGCCGGCACCACGGGCCGCGAGGCGGGCGAACACATCCAGGGCGGCCGCTTCGACAACGAGATCGACGGCGCGCTCACGGATGTGTTTGGGTAGGCCAGGGGCTAGGGGCCAGGAGCTAGGGGCCGGGAGCCACAGCGAAAGTGCGCACCCCAATGGCGCACCTGGTCGTTCTAACCGTATGCCCAGGAACGGTTTACGGTCTCTCCGTAGTGTACTTGGTACGCTCCGGAGCCCCTCGGGCCCCTGGCCCCTAGCCCCTGGCCCTTAGCCCTTCGCTTTGCGCGGGCGGGTCTTGGTGATCACCAGCTCGTTGCCGGTGCGGTTGAAGTCGAGGCGGTCGACGAGCGTGAACATGCGGGCGATGCCGCCCTGCGTCGCATCGCCGGTGCGGCCGCGCGGGGCGTCGCCGTCGGGCAGCACCGAGCCGCGGGCCGCGGCCACCGCCGCGGCGTGGTCGAAGCCTCCGCCCGAGTCGCGGACGACCAGCACGAGGCGCTTCGGGTCGAGGATCATGCGCACGTCGATGGTGCAGCACTCGATGACGTGGTGGCCGTGGCGGCGCGCGTTGTCGAGCGCTTCCCCGAACGCGGCACACGCCTCCTCGTTGAACGCCTCGGGCAGGTCGCAGCGGAACAGCACCTCGCGCAGCATGGCGCGCGCCTGCTTGCGATCGGGCTCGGAGCCGGAGAGCTCCATGTGCAGCTCCATCACGTCGTGCTGCGGCGTCGCCACGCGGTCCGCGAGCTCGGTCGCGGCGGTGCGCACGAACTCGCTGAAGTCGAACGGCTCGTAGATCACCTCGTCCGGCATCACGCGCAGGCCGCGTACCGGTTCGTCGCGTGCCGCGCCCGGGTAGATGCCGACGATCGGCACCGAGTTCGTCAGCGGGTTGCACTTCAGCTCGCGCACCAGCTCCTGCCAACCTTCGACATGCCCTTCGAAGATGATGGCGGCAGGCGGGTTGCGATCCATGCGCGAGTGCACTTCCATGCCGTTGCGCACCTTGACCATCGGCCAGCCGCGCCGGCCGAAGTGCTCGGCAAGCAGACCGTCGAAGTCGCCCGCCTTGCGCGAAACGTAGTAGATCGCCTGCTGGCAGGCGCGATCGAGACTCACCTTCAGGTCGCCGATCGGCGTCGCGGTGAGCGACTTCTCGGTCGCCGCGAACGCGGAGAATCCGCCCGACTCGTCCTCGCGGATCTCGGGGCCGCCGCGGACCGCCAGGGCGAACAGGTCGCCCAGCTCCACCTCGCGACCCTGCTCGAGGTATTCGCGCACGCTGGTCCAGACGCTCTCGATGAGCGGCTCGATCTCCTCGCGTGTGCGGCCGGTCTTCTTCGAGACCAGTCGCACGAGGTCCTCGGTGTTGACGCGGTTCGGTACCACCATGACGATCCGCAGTCTCTATCGGCAGGACCGACGTCCTGAATTGAGACCGCAATCGGCGTCCTTTACAGGACCCTACTCGTCGAGCGTGGGGGCTTCTTCGCCCTGGGTCTGGGGAAGCTCCGCGACCGTGATCGCGCGCACCTCGGTCGCCCAGGTGCGCGTGCCGTTCACGTGACGCTCCAGCACCACGACCTGCTGCCGGACGAAGTTCTGCCGCCGCGCGGAGACGCGCACGCGGAAGACGTTCGAACGCACGGTGAAGTCGCGCGCCAGGTCGAGCTCCTCGCGCCGGATGAAACCCTGGTCGCGGAAGCCGTCGACGTTCTGGATGAGGTCGTTGACCGACGTGTAGAGGCTGATCGTCTCCTCCAGCCCGTCCTCGTCGCCGTCCTGGCGCAGCTGCTCGCGCTCTTCCTCGAGCGCCTGCCGGTTCTCCTCGTCCTCGTCGGTATCGAGGAACCCGCCACGCCCGTTGAACATCTGCTTCGCGACGTCGGCGCGCCCCTCCTCGCTGCGGAAGACGGAGCGCAGCACCGCGATCGGCGCGGTGTTGATGTTGATCTGCCCGCTGCCGTACACGGTCAGGTATTCGCCGAGGCTCGGCATGCGCTGCCCCGTCTCCATGTCGGTGAACGTCTCGAGCAGCCGCTTTTCGGCGAAGAGCTCGTGGGAGAAGAGCAGGTCCTGCACCGTGTAGACGTTCTGGCGCAGCTCGTTGCTCGGGGCGGGGATCTCGCCGCCGCGCACGCGCTCGTCGCGGGTCTCGCCCTCGAGGAACTTGAGCACCGCCTCGACGATCTGCTGCGCCTCGTCCTCGCGCACGTCCCACTCGCTATCCTCGAAGTCGCCGTAGCGAGCGTCGCGGAAGAGGTCGAGCAGCGCGCGGAACATCTCCGTCGCGCGGGCGCGTCGCCGCGGATCGGTGTGACGCAGCAGGTTGATGTTGAATTTCGACTGCTCGTCGATCACCTCGGTGTAGAGCGTGATGTCGTCGCCCTTTTCCGCGTCGCCCTTGGTGACCATGACGGCGGTGCCGCCCTGCTCCCAGTCGGGGCCCCAGTCGTCGCTGGCGTGGTCATAGGCGCCCTGCGACTGCGCGCCCTCGTTGTCGTTCTTCAGGTCGCGCGCCAACCGCAGCCGGATCTGCCGCACGCGCGCGTCGATCGCGTACTTGAACTGCTGATTGGCCAGCACGTTCGCCGCGAGCTGCTGCCCGATGGTCGTTTCGAACTGCAGCTGCACCATGATGATGGCGACCAGCGGCAGCACGATCAGGACCAGGATGAGGGCGATGCCTCGTTCTTGACGACGGGGGGGCATGACGTTTGGACGACGCGAGGTGCGGCCTACTTCCGGCTCAGGAGCACATGCACCTGGTCCGGACGGCGGCCGCCGCCCCGGTAGTGCAAGATCATATCCGAGCGCGCGTCCCCGTTGAGATCCGCGGCGGCGGACTGCACGGAGCTGAACGGCGCGCAGTCGGGAATCGCGATATGCGCCCAGACATCCTCGCGGAAGACCGATTTCGCCACCCCGCGATAGATCGCCAGCTTGTCGGTTTTCTCCGTGACCACGAGGTCGTTGCGGCCGTCGCCGTCGAGATCCCCGCCGTATTCGACGATGATCAGCCCGCTCAGCTTGAGCCGCCCGGTCGGGTCGGTGCCCATCCGCACGCGCACCGGCAGGTCCAGCAGCGCGTCGGCCGTCGCCGCGAACGGGCGCCGCCCGCCGCCGTTCAGGAAGACCGGCACCTTCACGACGAACTCGGCGCGCGCCACCACTCGCACGACGTCGCGGAAGTTCGGCTTCGGCACGTACGGTAGCGCGAGATCGGGGCGACCGTCGCGATTGAGATCCGCCAGGATCGGCGGGCGCAGGCCGCCCGGCACGACGAGCTCGAACTTGAACGGGCGGCGCAGCCCCTGCTTCGGATCGCCGATCAGGACGGTGGCACGCCCTTCCCGGCGCTGCACCGCGAGCACGTCGGTCTGGCCGTCCACGTTGAGATCGCGATAGGTGACCTCCGAATCCTTCGCGGCCGGCAGCGCGATCTCCTCGAAACGCTTGGGCGAGAAGCGCCCCTTCGCGTCGCCGGCGTAGACGCGCAGCCCCTCCGGCGTCTCGACTGCGAAGTCGGGGCGCAGGTCGCCATTGAAGTTGCCGTCGGTCCACGCGCCGATCGCGTATCTCTGCACGCGCCGTGCGGTCAGCGCCGGACCACCCGGCCGCGACGTCTCGGTCACGACCGCGGGCAGCGTCTGCTCGTCGCCGGCGGCGTACCGGATGTGATAGCCGGCCAGCGACACGTCGATGAAGTCGGGCCGCCGGTCGAGATCGAAGTCGCGGAAGAAGCCGCGCCACAGCACGTTGCGTGTACGCATCGGCATGCCGGGTCCGGATGCCATCGGCAGGCGCACCGGCGCGCCGTTCCAGGGCACCGCCCAGTACGCCTCGTGCGTCCGGACGATCAGCTCCTGCCCTTCGCCCGCGCGCGCGGGCCCGCAGTCGAAGAGCGTGGCGCCCGCGGGCAGCGTGATTTTCACATCGGGCCGCGCGGGCATGCCGGCGGCGCGTCCACGCCACAGCCAGGCCTCGCGCGCGGAGATCAGCAGCAGGTCGGTGCGCCCGTCGCCGGTGAGGTCGCGCTGCACGCGATAGTCGATCGACGGCGGGCACTGCAGCGTGACGCGCTCGAACTCGGCGGCGCCCGCGGTCGTCGCGAGCAGCAGAAGGGCAAGAGCTCTCACTTCGTTCCGCGTGCGATCAACACGCCCTTTTCGGTGATGAAGACCGCGCGCGTGCGGCCGATCACCGGTTGCTGCGCCTTGGTGCTCTTCGCGCCGACGCGGTCGAAGCCGCCCTTCGCGTTGCCGCGGAAGAGCGTCGTGCGCTCCCCGCGCACCACCAGTTCGGGTCGGCCGTCGCCGTCAAGGTCGGGGAGCATGGCGGCCGGCGGCTTCGGCTCGCGCCGCAGGTTCTCGAGCGGTACCACGCCTTCGTGCTTCCAGGTCGGCTGGCGCGCGAGCACGCCCTTCTCGCAGCGGAAGAGCTGGTACTGGCCGGTCGGCACGCTCAGCATCGACGTGCTCATCGTCGCCAGCATGAAGTCCTTGTCGCCGTCACCGTCCGCGTCGAGAAGGCGTGCGCCGAGCAGCGCGCCGGGCACCTTGATGACCGTGGCGGGCCGGAAGAAGCCCTTGCGCTTCTCGTCGTAGATGCGGCCGCCCCGAAAGAACCAGACCGTCACCTGGAAGTCGGCGAACACGCGCATCTCGCCCTTTGCCATGACCAGGAGCAGGTCGAGCCGCCCGTCCCCGTCGAGGTCCT
Source organism: Planctomycetota bacterium (assembly GCA_039182715.1). Classification (GTDB taxonomy): domain Bacteria; phylum Planctomycetota; class PLA2; order PLA2; family PLA2; genus JBCDBY01. Next base: position 4,106 of record JBCDBY010000031.1, on the reverse strand, counting down.
CGATGAAGACCGCATTCTGCCGGATGCCCTCGGCCGACTTGGCGAGGTCGCGCAGCGGGAGCTCGAGCGTGCGGACCGTGCCCGTGCGGGCGAGCGCGCGGACCGTGCTGTCGTCGTACAGCACGACTTCGCGGCCGCGCCCGGACCAGCCGCCGACGACCGGAACCGGCAACGAGTACTGCACGGCGAACGCCTCGCGGCCCCGGATTTCGAGCGATGCCTGCGGCGCCATGGGGAAGCGCCGCTCGGGCGTGAACAGCTCGCTTTGCGTAGCGTAGATCGGATCGTCCCGCCCGTCTCCGTCGAGATCGCCGGGCGAACGCAACAGCACGGGATCGCCGCGCCCGAGCGAGCCGACGAGAGGCTGCGGCAGGCCGGCCGACGCGAGGTTCTCGCGCGTGCCGAGGATCATCAGCCCCTTGCCGACGATCGTGACGGGCGGGGCGTCGTGGCGGGCGATCTCCTTGCCGTTGCGGAGCACCACGAGGTGCTTCTTCGTGACGGCGACGATTTCCTCCGTGCCGTCGGCGTCCACATCGGCCACCTGCGCCGCGACGACCGGATCGTCGAGCGGGATCTCCTGCAGCACGAGGCCGGCGAAGAGCAGCAGCGGAATCATCGAAGCTAGTCTGTGATGTCGAGTCGGGAGAACACGAGGGCCGCGATCGCGGGGAGTCCGACGGCGAAGCAGGCCGCGACCACACCGGTGGTTCCAGTGTACTCCGGCCACTGCAGGCCCGAGTGGCGCATGCCGTACTCGTGCAGCTGCTCGAGGGCGGCCCGCGCGGCGTGTTGCGGAAAGATGCGCGCGGTCTTCTCCGAGAGGCCGAACAGCTCCGGCAGGAAGTGCATCGGCAACGCGACCCCGATGGCGGCGATGACGGCGCCCGCGGCGGAGCGCAGCAGCGCGGAGACCAGCAGGCCGAGCCCGGCGAGCAGCAGCAGCGCGGGCAGCAGGCGCAGCGTCGCGCTCCACGCGCGCCCGCGCATGGCGTCCGCCTTGAACTCTTCGGGCACGATCTCCTCCTCGACGAAGTCGAACCCCTCGGTCACCACCTCGGTCTGCTCCATGGCGACAACGTCGCCGAACCCCTTGGGCTGCGCCACGAGGTACGAGCTGATCGCGGAAAGCAGCAGCAGGTCGGCCGTCAGCAGCAGGATCGCGCTCGCCTTGCCGAGGACATAACCGCGGCGCGTCAGCGGGCGCGGCAGGATCCAGCGAATGGTGCCGCGCGTGCGATCGGAGGCGATGGCCATCGCGGCAATGCCAAGCAGGAAGAAGCCGGCCGCCTGCGCGCTGGCCGACAGAGCAGCCTCGTAGACAAGCCAGCCGTTGGCCGCGTCGCCCGCGGGGCCGAGGCCGACCACGACCGCCGTGGCTACCGTGCCGAGCGCGGCGAGCCAGACGAGCGGCATGCGGGTGAGATCGCCGAGCTCGGCGAGGAAGCAGGCGACGAAGCCCTTCATGCTTCCACCGCGCTGAGGTAGAGCTCGTCGAGCGTGCGCCGGACGGGCGCCAGTTCGAACACCTGCAGGCCGGCGGCGTGACACGCGGCGGCCGCTTCCGCCGCGCGCGCCTCGCCGCCTTCGAGCCGCAGTCCGTCGTCGCGCGCTTCCGGCGCGAAGGCGGTCAGCAGGGTGGCGGCGCGCGCATCGTCGTTCGTGCGCAGCCGGAAGCGAGGCGTGTCCTCGCCGAGCAGGTGCGCGACGGTGCCCTGCCGCACGCAGCGCCCCTGCACGATCAGGCCGGCGTGGGTGCAGAGGCCCTCGACTTCCGCCAGTCGGTGCACCGAGACGAGCACGGTCGCGCCACGCTCGTGCTCCTCGCGCAGGACGCTGCGGATCATCTGCAGGCCGGCGGGGTCGAGACCGTTCTGCGGCTCATCCAGCACGAGCAGGTCGGGCTCGCCAACGAGCGCGCAGGCGAGGCCGAGGCGCTGCTTCATGCCGTGCGAGTAGCCGCCGGTGCGCCGGTCGCGCGCATGGTCCATGCCCACGCGCGCGAGCACCGCCTCGTCGGGCTCGACCCCCATGTAGCGGGCGGTGCGCCGGATGACCTGCCAGGCGGTGAGATGCGCGGGGAAAATGGCGTTCTCGATGAGGAAGGCGGCGCGCGCCGTCGCCTTCGTGTGGGACAGGACCGACCAGCCGAAGATCGAGGCGTGGCCGCCCTGCGCGCGGACGAGCCCGGCGAGAATGCGGAGGGTCGTCGACTTGCCGGCGCCATTCGGGCCCAGAAAGCCGAAGAGCGCGCCCTTCGGGACTTCCAGGTCGAGCCCTCGCAGCGCTTCGTGCGGTCCGTAGCGCTTGATGAGTCCCTCGCAGTGGACCGCCGACGTCGTCATGCGCCGTAGAGTTTATCGTTCGGGAGCACCGATGGACGAGACCCGCAGCCAGATCCTCTTTCTGCGCAAGTTCGCGCATCTTTATGACGCCGGCGTTTCGCTGGCCGAGGCGCTGGAGCTGGCGCGCGCCGAAGTGGGGGGCACCCTGCACGAAGCGGTGGGGGAGGTGGTCGACGACATCTACCGCGGGACCGCGCTGGCCGATGCGCTGGCGGCGCGGCCGCACTGCTTCAGCTCCGAGGTCATCGCGGTCATTCGAACCGGCGAGCACCGCGGCGAGCTGAGCGCGGCGGCACGCAACGCGGCCGACGGGTTGGAGGGCGGCGTCTTCGAGTCGGTCGAGGCGGATCCGGAGGCGGCGGAGGCGCTGCTCCTGCTTGCCGGCGACGCGCCGGTCCTGCACGTCTACGGCAACGGCATCATCCGTCGGCGGACGCCCGACGGGCTCGAGGAGATCGAGGAGAGTTGGCCGCAGGGTGCGGTGGCCGCGATCCGGCAGCGCGCCGGGCCGCGCGGGGCGTTCCTGTGGGAGGACCGGCTCATCCGCGTCGCGTCGGCGGACGGGCACGTGGTCATTCGCCTTTCGGGTACGCCGGAGCCGGTGTCCAAGCGGGTGTGGAAGCACCTTCGGAGCGATCGCTGCCTGGTCGGCTACCAGGGGGAGCGTCACGCCGACTTTGATGCGTGTTTGCGCGGTGTGCTGCGCGAGTTCGAGGGCGTGCGCGTGGCGATCGACCTGCCCGTGCCGGAGGCGTTGTCGGTGAGGCGGGTCCAGGACGCGATCTCACTCGATCCCGACCTTGTGGTGGTACGCACGGTGACGCCGGACGACGAGAAGGCGATGGATATGCTCGCGGACGGCGGGGTCCGCGTGGTGTTCGCGACGACGGGGCTCGAGCCCTACCCGCACGCGACCTTCGTCACTATTCCGTGATGCCGGCGCCTTTGAGCAGCTCGTCCACGGAGCTGGTGCTGGGCAGCGCGAAGGTCGGCGTGGCGCCGTCCTTGACCGCGACCTTCTCGAAGGTGTACTCGCCGCTGCCCCAGGCGAAGATCTCGCGCATCACGTCGAGCGCCTGCACGCCGAGTTCGGTCGAGACCACCTGGCGATCGACGAGTCCGAGCTCGACGAGGATGGTCGCGAAGGGCTGACGCTTCTTCTTGCGCTTCTGGACGGCGAGGGCGCTGGCGAGCTGTTCGCTCGTGATCGCGCCTCGCTCCTCGAGCACTTCGCCGAGCCGCTTGCCGTCGCTGCGGCGCGCCCAGAGGATGTTGCCGCGGTAGAACATGAACTCCGCCTCGGCGTCCTTGCCGCGTACGCGCAGCACGCCGCTGTTGGAGGCCTGCGCGAGCGCGCGCATGACCACCGGGATCGACTCTTGTAGCGATTCCGCGAAATCAGGCATGGTTCTCCTTCGAGCCGACCTGTCTGGCCCGAGGTTTCCCTATATTCGTATCGGTCGCGTTTCGTGCAGGGTTGACCCGCATTCCACACGAAACGTCAATTCCGCCGCCCAAGTTCACCACCTGTGAACCCCGCCGCCGCCCGCCGCCGCCCGCTGCGCGGGCTATGGCGCGGCAGGCCCGCTGCGCGAGCCTATGGCGGACAAGTAGGCCGATTGGCCGTTGAGATCGTAGACGACCCGCAGCCTCGGCAGAACATGCCCCGGAGTCGAGCAGTCCCACCATCACCCGCTGCGCGAGCTATGGCGGACAAGTAAGCCACTGGCTTGTCGAGGTCGTAGACGCCCCCCCAACTTG
>JBCDBY010000030.1:0-22874 GCA_039182715.1 Planctomycetota bacterium | reverse complement strand
CCCACCATCACCCGCTGCGCGAGCTATGGCGGACAAGTAAGCCACTGGCTTGTCGAGGTCGTAGACGCCCCCCCAACTTGGGCACAACACACTCCGGAGTCGAAGAGTCCCAACGTCGCCCGCCGTCGCCCGCCGTCGCCCGCTGCGCGGGCTATGGCGCGGCAGGCCCGTTGCGCAGGCTCTGGCGGACAAGTAAGCCGCCGGCTTGCCGAAGTCGTCGACGACTCCCAACCTCGGCACAACACGCCCCGGAGTCGAAAGGTCCCAACGGCGCCCGCCGTCGCCCGCTGCGCGAGCTATGGCGGACAAGTAAGCCGCCGGCTTGTCGAAGTCGTCGACAACCCCCAACCTCGGCACAACACGCCCCGGAGTCGAAGAGTCCCAACGGCGTAAGCCGTTGGACCCATAAAAAGACAGGGTGCGCGAGGCGCACCCTGTCGAAAAAACCGTCTCCTACGGAGGAGACCCGTCGGTCGTCCCAGTTAGGAGGACGGCCTCCTATTCGGACTTCCTATCACGTGATCACCTCCTTTCATCAGGGCCTCGCCTATCTCCAACCCGAAGTCCCAAACCACGGTTGAAGCGGCCTCCTTGCCCATCGCACCCGTCGGTGCGAAACCAGGTAGTCGCGCCGGCTGTCGACCCGGCGCCAACATCACTGTAATCGGATCAGGGGACGCGTCACCCGGAAAAAGCGGCCGCTAAGCGACGCGCAATTTTGCTCCGAAACGTGCCGTCCGTGATGAGTGGAAGGTTCGCCCGCGCGGTGTCCGCCGCGATGTCGCGGGCGGTCTCCGCGAGCCTTCGGCCGGCCGAGCAGTCGGAGGAGACCTTGTCCTCGCAGTGCTGCGTCGCCGCCGCCGCGATCGACCAGAGTTCGGCGCAGCGCTCCATGATCTGCACCGGGATCTCGGTTGCTTCGCGCAGCGCCGATTCCTCCTGCGACTGCGACCATTCCTGATAGGCGCGGGCGTCCGCCTCCACGAGCTGCCCCAACTGCGCGCGCAGCCGGTCCGCTTTGAGACGCAGCTCGCGCAGGCGCGGGGTCGGTCGCGAGAGATCGCAGCTCATCACGACCAGCGCCGCAGCGAGCGCGCCGGTGTGGGCGGCCGCCGAACCGCCGGCGGGGGTCGGCGTGCGGGCCGCGATGCGGTCGAGCAGCGAGGGCTCCGGGTCGAGCACCTGCAGCATGTTGCTCTTGAGCGCGGCGCGCAGGCCGCGATCGACGGCCTCGCGCGGAATCATGCCGACCACTTCGCTGCCGATCACCTCGACCTTCTCGTCTCGCGCGAGCTGACGGATGCGGCGATAGGCGCGCAGCGGCGAGCTCTTGCGGAAGTCGATCAGGTTCATCGAGACCTGCACGCACTGGCGGCTCGGCAGCGCGAATCCGAGCGCGCGGACCGCAGGCAGGCCGCCGTCCGCCTCGCGCACCGCGCGCGCAATGCGCTTCGCCACGGCCAAGTCGGTCGTGTCGAGCATGACGTTATAGGCGATGAGCAGGTCCCGGGCACCGACCGCCACCGCACCCGCGGTCGGGTGCGCGCGGTCGGCGCGACGACGGACCTCCGGCAGCGTCTCCCCGTTCTCGCTCGCGGCGCCGTACGTGTAGGTCGGAATTTCAAGTTCGCTCTCGATCCGCTGCGCGAGCTCGCGCGCCCATGTGCCGCAGCGCGCGAGATTGGCGCCGGAGAGCGGGATGAACGGCACGACGTCCGCCGCCCCGAAACGGGGGTGAACGCCGTCGTGGTCGGAGATGTCGATGTGCTCCTGGGCGGCGGCGACGCAGCGGAACGCCGCTTCGCGGACCGAGAACGGCGAGCCGACGATCGTGTAGACCGTGCGGTTGTGATCGACGTCGCTGTGCACCGAACGGAGGTCGGCGCCGGGCACGTTGACGATGGATTCGCCGATCGCGCGGATGACGTCCTTGCGGCGGCCCTCCGAAACGTTGGGAACGCACTCGATCCACGCCATCAGCGGGCAGTGTACGTGAGGGGTGCGAGCATGTTCGGGTGATCCAACCGCGCGGAAGCGTCTACACGCCTCGTCCGCTGGCCGAGGAGCTGGCGGCGGCGGCGCTCTCGGCGTGGCCGCACGAGCGGGCGCCGCGGGTCTGCGACCCGGCGTGCGGGGACGGCGCGCTGCTTGCCGCCGTGGCCGCATTACGCCCGGACGCGCAGCTCCACGGCATGGATTGCGATCCGGACGCGCTGCGCCGTGCACAGGCGCGGCTCGGTGCGCGCGCGGACCTGCGTTGCGGCGACGCGTTGCGCGACGCGTGGCCGGAAGCGCCGTTTGACTTTGTCGTCGCCAACCCGCCGTGGGTCAGTTTCTCCGGTCGGCACGCACATCCGCTGCCCGACGCCGAGCGGGAAGAGCTGCGCACGCGCTACCCGCTCTTCCGCCGTTGGCCGAGTCTGCACGCCGCCTTCGTGCAGCTCGCGGTACGCCTCGCGCGCACGCGCATCGCGCTGCTGTTGCCGGCGCAGGTCTGCGACCTCGAGCGATACGGCGCGGTGCGGTCCCACCTGCGCGCGCACGGACGCGTCTTCGAGCCCGCCCGCCTGCTGGGCGAAGACGTGTTCGAGGGCGTCTGCCAGCCCACCTGCCTGCTCGTCGTCGAGTGCACGCCGGGCGAAGCCGACGCGCGGCCGATTCCGTTGCGTGCGCCGGACTTGCTTCCGCCCGCGCTCGATGCGCTGCCGCGGCCGCCCGCGCCGCTCTTCGCCGACATCGGCGTCCACACCGGCAACTGCGCGCGCCGGCTGATCGGGGAGCAGGGGCGCCCGATTCGCGAAGGGCGCGACGTGCACCCGTACCGCCTCGATGCGCCGCGTCGGCGGTTCCGGGACGACTACGTGCGCACCGGGGGCGAGTACTTTCGCGCCGCGCCGGAAGCGGTCTATGTCGACGTGCCCATTCTGCTGCGCCAGACCGCGGACCGTCCTATCGCCGCGCTGCACGCCAAGCCGGCGTATTTCCGCAACAGCGTGCTCGCGTGCCGCGGACTGCCCGACGTCGATCCGGCGCTGATCGTTGCCTGGCTCAACAACCCGCTCGTGGCGCGCTATCACCAGGCGCGCGTCCGGGAGGCGGGGCAACGCAGTTTCCCGCAGGTGAAACTGCGACACCTGCGCGACCTGCCGATGCCGGACCTTCGTCGCGTGCCCGACTCGATTCGCGCTCTTCTCGGTCGCCCGAGCGAGTTCGACCCCGCGTTTTCCGCCTGGATGACGACAGCGGGGTGATTACAGCGGAATGATTACAGCGGAATGACTACAGCGGAATGACTACAGCCGGATGACCTCGGCCTCGCCGACGTGGCGGAACCGTCCGGGCGAGCAGGTCAGCACGAGAATCTGCGCGTCGCGGCCGGCGTGGCTGAGCAGCGCGCCGAGCCCTTCCAGACGGCCCGGGTCGGTGTAGCCGAGCGCGTCGTCGAGGATGACCGGCACGCCGTCCGCCGGGTCGACCAGCAGGGCGGCCGCAAGCTGCGTGATGAGCGCGATCTGTTCCCGCGCGCCGCCGCTGAGGCTTTCGATGGGAAGCGTGCGTCCGTGCAGCGTGCGCCGCGCGACGCGCAGCTCGGGATCGAGTTCCACCTCGAAGTCGGCCTCGAAGACATAGCGGCCAAGCTCCTCGATCTTCTCGCGGAGCGGGGCGGCGTAGGCGCGTCGCGCTTCCTCGCGCTGCGCATGCATCGTTTCGTAGAGCCGTCGCGCGGCGCCCGCGCGCGCCTCCACCGAGGCGAGCTGTCGCTCCGCGCGGGTCCGGCGCGTCTGCGCGTCCTGCTCGCGGTCGAAGAGCCCTTCGCTGCCGCGCACCTCGAGCCGGCCGAGCAGCGCGTGCCGCTCGTTTTCCGTTTCGCGCAGTTCGCGGGCGGCCCGGTCCGCCACCTTGCGTGCATTGAGCGCGAGCTCGCGCACCGAGTCGGGGCGCCGCTCGGCCAGCGTGCGCTGCGCCTCCTCGAACCGATGGCGCGTCTCGCTCGCCTTGGTGTGTGCCTGCGCGAGCTCCTGCGCCACCTGCCCGTCGGGCCGCCGCTCCCGTTCCATCGCGAGCACGCGCTCGCACTCCTCGCGGTCGCGGACCGCCACCTTGAGCTCCACGGCCGCTTCGTTGAGACGGCCCCGCAGCGTGGCGAGGCGTTCCTGCGCCGTCGTCTGGCGACCGCGCGCCGTGGCGAGCGCGGCAACGGCCGATTCCCGCGCCTCGCGCGCTTCGCTGTTGGCGCGTTTGGCGGAGTCGTAGTCGGCCGGCACCGGCAGCTCGTCGCCGCGCTCGGCGAGGTAGTTCTCGACGTAGGTCTCGAGACCCTCGATGCGACCGACGAGATCCTCGTAGGTGAGGTCGTCGAGGTTCTGGCGAATCTGCTGGTCGCACGTCTCGATCGTCAGCTCCGCGGCGGCGCGTTGCTGCAGGACCGTGTCCGCCTCGTCCAGCGATGCCACGCCCGCCTCGCGCAGCAGAGCAGTGAACTGTTGCGCCTGACGCTCGACCGCGTCACCCAGTTCGGCCGCGCCCGCGCCGCCGCGGAAGGTGACGCGCAGGATGCCGGGCAGCTCGAGCGTGCGCTCGCCGTCGACCGCCTCGTCGATCGTTTCGCCCTTTGCAAACGGAAGGCCCGTCCCGTCCATCCGCAGTGTGACGTCGTCGAGCGCCTCGGCGCGCAGCCGCGCCCCCTGCGCCTCGTGGCGTGCGCGCAGCCGCTCCAGCTCGAGATGCGCGCGACGCAGCGCGGCGTGCTTGTCCGCGTCGAGTTTCGTGCCCGCAAGAAAATCACGCGCCGTCTGTCGTCGTTCGCGGTCGGCCCGCACCGCATCTCGACGCGCGCGCATCTTCTTCAAGTCGAGCTCGTAGTGGCGGAACTTGAAGTCGAGGCCGGCCCGGTCGTAGCGCGCCTCGGCCGCGGTCGCGCCGGCGTCGCTCTCGGCGAGAAGCGCGTCGGCCTGCGCCGCCTCGCGCTCCGCCTCGGCCAGCGCGGGTCGGTCGCGCGCCGCCTCGCGTTCGAGTCGGGCGAGTCGCTGCGCCGCGGCCTCGGCCGCCTCGCGACGATCGTCCCGCAGCTGCTGCTCGCGTCGCGCGGCGGTCACGGAGGCGTCGGCCGCGGTTGCCTGCATGCGCATGGCGGCGACCTGCTCCTGCGTCTTTTCCAGCCGCGCGAGTTCGCCCTCGTGTTCGCGCAGGCGCGTTTCGCCCGCCTCGCGCTCGCCGCGCAGCGCCGTCACCCGCGTTTCGAGCTGCTCGCTCCGCTCGATGTCGCGCTCAAGCGCGTCGAGTTCGAGGCGCACCCGTTCGCACTCCTCCCGGGCGTGCGTGAGAGCGGCGGCGGCCTCCTTCAGCGGGGCGCGCTCCTTGCCGGTGTCGGTGTAGTAGCGCAGGTACTCCTGGTGCACGCGCTCGAAGAGGTCGAGTTCGCGATCGCCCGCGGTCTCCTGGCCGGCCGCGGCATCGAGCGCGCGCAGCAGGCTCGGCGCGCGGTCGAGCGCGTTCGCCTCGAGGCCGACGCCCTGCCGCACGCGCAGCGCGCGCCACAGGTCGAGGTCCATCGTCTCCTCGAGAATGCGGCGCACCCGTTCATGGGCGGCGCGTCCGGTGAGGTTCTCCGCGCGCGGCGCGGTGACGCGCAGGACCGTCTCCGGCTTGCGGAGGAAACGCTTGCGGTAGGTGAACCGGTAGGGACCGCTTTCGATCTCCGCCTCGACTTCGGGGCCGGCATCGCGATCGACCGGCTGCACGTCGAGCACCTTCTTCTTCTTCGTCGAGTCGAGCTCGTCGAGCAGTAGGTCGAGCGCCTCGGCGAGCGACGACTTGCCGGTTTCGTTGGCGCCCTCGATGACGGTGACGCCCTGCGCGCGGAAGGTGAGGGCGCGCTCGTCGACGCCGCGGAAATGGGCGATGCGCAGGGAGAGCAGCCTCACGCCGTCGCCTCCGGGCGCGCCAGGCGATAGAGCAGCGCGAGCGCTTCGGTGTCGCCCGCCGCGTCGAGCGCCTCGAGCGTGGTGCGCGCGAAGCCGGAGAGGTCGAGGTCGGCGAGGTCGGCTGCGTCGGGGCGGACGACGAGGTCGGTATGGCGCGACCAGATCTCCACGGCCGCGAACGTCTCGCGCGCCTGGTCGAGCGTGGCGTCGAGGCGCGCGCGGTCGGCCAGCGAGAGAGCCCCCTCGAAGCTCAGCTTGAGGATGGTGCGCTCCTTGGCGGGAAGCGCGGCGAGTTCGTCGGCGAGAGCGGCCACGTCCTCCCCCGAGTCGAGTGCGTGGGCGGTGCGGCGGAAGGTCCACGTGCCGACGTCGTGTCGCGAGACCTCGCAGCGCGTGGCGTCGATCTCGGCGATGAGCGCAGTGCCGCTCGCCTCCTCGTCGTAGTCGGTCGGCTCCGGCGCGCCGGCGTAGTAGATGCGCGGCGCCACCTCGGTGAACGAATGGCGGTCGCCGAGTGCGACGAAATGGACGTGGCCGTCGTCGATGGCCTGCTGCATCGGCGCGAGCGCGATGCGCGCGGGGTCGTTGCGGTCGGGCGAGAGCGTGTCGACCATGCCGTGGCCGACGACGATGCGCAGGCGCTGCGGCGCCGGCTCGAGCGCGCGGATCGCGTCGGCGACGAGGTCGCGTCGCGGGCGCTTGTTGGGCCAGGGTACGCCGACGAGGTCAACGCCCGGCATCACCTCGACGATGCCGTCGAGCACGTGCACGTTCGGGGCGTCCGCGAAGTGTTCGGCCGTGAAGATGGTCGCGGCGTCGAGCGGGTCGTGGTTGCCCGGCAGCAGGTAGACCGGCAGCTCGACCTCGCGCAGCGCTTCGACGGCGCGGCGCAGCGTCGTGCGGTCGATCTGGTTCGACTCGAACACGTCGCCGGCGACGACGAGGAACGCACAACGCTCCGCACGCGCCAACCGTCCGAGCGAACGGATGGCGTCGATACGAGCCTGCTGGAAACGCGGCAGCGCCTCCTCGCCCAGGAAGTGGCGACGCATACCGAGCTGCCAGTCGGCCGTGTGAAGAAAACGGACGCTGGGCAGGATCACGGGTCCCTCTTGACGGATCCGAGGATAGGGGGGGAGGGAGACACGCGGCGGGCCGGGAGCCAAGAGCCGGGGTCCGGAGGGCGAGGGCCCGGGGGGCGAGGGCCCGGGGGGCGACGGCCGGGGGGGCGACGGCCGGGGGGCGACGGCCGGGGGGCGAGCGTTGGACGCTGTGGAAAACGCGGAATCAATTCCGCACTCCGATCGCCTAAGTGCCGGAAAGAGCGGCAGATATGCGCGCCAAACCATGCACCTCTTCCATCAGAAAGGGGGGCGGAGGCCTCTGGGTGGCCCTTGGCCCCTGGCTCCTCGCCCTAGTACCGCTCGCCCTTGTACTCCGCGAAGAGCGCGGCGGCTCCGCCGCTGGGCGTGTGCTCCAGGGGGATGATGGGAATCTGCATGGCGGCGTGGAACTTGGCGTCGTCGAAGCCGATGCGGGCGGCGGAATCGCGGGTTTCGGCGTAGATGACGCGGTCGAGGCGCGCCCAGTGGATGGCCGCGAGGCACATCGGGCACGGCTCGCAGGTGGTGTAGAGCTCGCAGCCCGTCAGGTGTGGCGTGCCGAGCTGCGTCGCCGCCCGCCGAATCGCCAGCACCTCGGCGTGGGCGGTCGGATCGTTGGTCTTCAGCACCTCGTTGTGCGCGCGGGCGAGGATGGCGCCGTCCTTCACGATGACGGCGCCGAACGGGCCACCGTCTCCATTCCGGACACCGGCCCGCGCCTCGGCGACCGCCTCCTGCATCGGATCCATTTCAGGCGTCAGATTACCGAATGGGTGCGGGGGGCAGGCGGTAGAACAGCTTCGGAAGATGGACTTCTACACCAGTCAGGACAAGGCGCGCCGCAATACGGGACTGCTCGTCGCGCTCTACAGCGCCGCCGTGATGGCGGTGATCCTCTCCGTCTACGTCCTGATCTGGTTCGCGCTGGTCTACATGCAGGGCGAGGCGGAACGCATCCCGCTCTGGCAGCCGGAGCTGCTCGCCTACATCGCGGGCGGCACGCTGCTGGTCGTCGCGGGCGGCACGCTCGCGAAGATCTCCGAGCTGGGGGCCGGGGGCTCGGTTGTCGCCGAGGCGCTCGGCGGCCGACGCCTCGACCCCGGGTCGAAGGACCCGCTCGAGCGCAAGGTGATCAACACCGTGGAGGAGATGGCGATCGCGTCGGGCATGGCGGTGCCGGACGTCTACATGCTCGACGACGAGGACCGCATCAACGCCTTCGCCGCCGGGCACGAAGTCGATGAGGCGGTCATCGGCGTCACGCGCGGCTGCGCGGAGCGGCTGTCGCGCGACGAGCTGCAGGGCGTCATGGCGCACGAGTTCAGCCACATCCTGCACGGCGACATGAAACTCAACATGCGGCTCATCGGCGTGCTGCACGGCATTCTGGTCATCGGCCTGATCGGCTCGTTCGTGACGCGCAACGCGATGTACATGGGCTCGAGCCGGTCGAGTCGCGACGGCGGCGGACGCATCGCGCTGTTCGCCGTCGGTGCCGGGTTGTGGTTGATCGGCTCGCTCGGCACGCTGTTCGGTCGCCTTATCCAGGCCGCCGTCTCGCGCCAGCGCGAGTTCCTCGCCGACGCCAGCGCGGTCGCGTTCACGCGCGACCCCAACGGCATCGGCGGCGCGCTCCAGCGCATCGGCGCGCGCAAGAACGGCTCGCGCATCCGTAACGGCCACGTCGAGGAGTACCGCCACCTCTACTTCGGCGCCGGTACGCAGTCGATGGTCTCCGCGCTCGCGACGCACCCGCCGCTCGACGAGCGCATTCGCCGCGTCCTGCCGCGCTGGGACGGCACCTTCCCCGAGCCGCTGGAGATCACCCGCGAGCCCGCGAAGAAGGAGCCGCCCAAGCCGCCGACTTCGCCGCTCGACATCCTGGCGCCCGCCATCCTCGCCGGCGCGGTCAACCAGGTCGGTCGTCCGTCGCGCGATCACCTCGCCTACGCGCAGGAGCTGCTCGCGCGGATTCCGACCATGCTCAAGGATGCGGTGCAGACGGTGCAGGGGGCGCATGCGGTGGTGCTCGCGACGCTCATCGACCAGGACCAGGAGTCGCGCGTCGCACAGATGGCCTACCTCGGCCATCGCAAGCCGGAGCTGCGAGACGACGTCGTCAATTTCGCCGGACCGGTCCATCAGGCGGGGCCGGCCGCGCGCCTGACGCTCATCGATCTGGCGGTGCCGACGCTGCGCCACATGAACGAGTCCGAGTACCGCGCGCTCAAGGAAGACGTCGAGTACCTCAGCAAGACCGACCGCGTCATCGAGCCGTTCGAGTGGGTGCTCGGTCGCATCCTGCGCCACTACCTCGAGCCGCGGTTCGAGAAGAAGCCGCGCCGCCGCGTACAGATCTACGACGTCGCCGGTGTGCGCGGCGAGATGTCGCAGCTCCTGACGCAGCTGGCGCGCACGGGTCAGGCGCAGGACGAAGAGCAGGAGGCCGCCTTCGCCGCCGGCGCCGCCGCCCTGGGCGACACGCGCGTCACGATGCTGCCGCCCGAGGCGTGCACGCTCTCCTCGCTCGACGAGGCGGTCGACCGCCTCGCCACGCTCGCGGCACCGGAGAAGAAGAAGGTGCTCGACGCGTGCGCCGCGACGATCGCCGCGGACGGCCGCGTCACGGTGCTCGAGGGCGAGCTGCTCCGCGGCATCGCCGACGTCCTCGAATGCCCCATGCCGCCGCTCCTGCCCGGCATGGAGACCGGCTAGATCAGGTCGAGCTGCTTTGCCTCGGTCGCGCAGGGCAGCCGCAGAACGCTCCCCGCCAGCGCTTGTCCGCTCAGGAACGCGCCCTCGACGCGCGAGCGGGCGCACCAGTCGCCGCCGACGCCAAGGCGCCGCTCGGCGTCCCAAAGGCACTCGACCTCGAGCGGATCCGGCGCGATCGCGTGCGGCCACGCGGTGCGATCCGTCGACAGCGGCTCGACCGGCTCGAGGCCGACCGCCGCAAAGAACGCCTCGAGCAGGCCGTGCTCCGTGGTCCCGTGCAGCATCCAGGTCTCTTCGTCGCCGCGCCCCGGCTTCGCGCTGTCGCGCGCGATCCAGGTGAGCGGCGAGTCCTCGACGAAGGCGCCGTCGAAGTCGAGCGGCAGCGGTCCGTCGAACACCGCGGTGACCGCCCAGCTCGGATCCATCACGACCGCCGCAGCGGTGGTGCGCAACGGCGCATCGACCGGCAGGAGCGCGGCGGCGTCGGCGGGCGGCAGCGCCAACAGCACGACGTCATGGCGCGTGCCCGCCAGCTCGAAGCGTCCGACGTCGCCGATCGAGTTGATCTCGACGCCGTAGCGCACATCGATATCGTGCGCGAGATGGCGCGCGACGGCGGCCATGTCGGGCGTGCCCACGTAGCGCGTTTCGGCGCTCGGCTTCGAACGCACGGAGCCGCCGCCCACGACCGCGAGACGAAGCGGCCACTCGGCGACGACACCTCGCTCGACCCACGCGTCGACATAGCGCCGGAACCGCGGGTCGCGCGCGGTGAAATACTGCGCACCGGTGTCGGCGCCCCGCGCGGCGCCCAGCCGCCCGCCCGGGGTGGGCGCGCGCTCGTAGACACGCACGTCGATCGCGTGGTCGTGCAGCGTGCGGGCGGCGGTGAGCCCGGCGAGGCCCGCACCGACGATCCCGACCGAGAGCCGATCGGTCCGCGCCGGGCGGAACGTGATCGAGCGGTAGCGTTCGAGGTCGATGCGCTCCGCATGCGATGCGGTGGGTCGCGCGCGGAGTTCGCCCTCGACCGGGCGCGCCGGCGGGAAGGGGCGATCGAACAGGCCGAGACACCAGAGCAGACCGCCATACGAGTTCGGGTCGCGGCCGTCGAGCGCGTAGCGATGGTTGAGGTCGATGAGCATCCGCAGCGCGGTCGCCGGATCGCGCGTCCAGCCGGTCAACGCCTTTCCCCAGGTCATGCGCACGTTGTTGTGGAGTTCGCCGTGGATGCGAAGCGACGCCTGCGCCGCGTCCCAGAGCTCGTCGCCCGTTTCGCCGCGCGCGAGTTGCTCCCAGGAGAAGAGCTCGTCGCGCTCGTCGTTCGCGTGTTGGCGCAGCGTCGTCTGCGCCCAGTCGGGCAGCGCGCCGAGGCGCTCCGGGTCGCGCGCATGAAAGCAGAAGTTGTGCGCCAGCTCGCGCCAGATCAGCAGTTCATCGAGGAACTTCTCGGCGCCGTCTTCCGCGGCCTCCCTCGCGATGCGGAAGGGCGAGACCATGCCGTAGTGCAGATAGGGGGAGAGGCGGCTCACGCCGTCCGGTCGGGCCGCGTCGTTGCGACGCCGTGCATACGCGCGGAGTCCGTGCTCGCGGAACTCGTTCCAGCGCGCGTAGCCGGCCTCCGACCCGCCGATCGTGTGCGGTACGGGACCGACGCCGTGGTCGATCGGCATCTGTGCGCAGAGGTCTTGTGGCGTCTCGCGCAGCCAGTCGACGCATTCGAAATCAAACTTGCCCGAAAACGTTTTGTCGGGCGGCGCTTCTTCACGCCAACGGAGGTCCACGCGCCGTGCAAACTCCGCTTCCACCTCTCGACGGAACGCAAAGGCGCGCTTGTGACGCTGGCCGACGCTCGTCATGGGGACGACGCAACGCGCATCGACTGCCCAGACGGGTGTCATGGAACTATTCGCGATCTCTCCGACCCTGGATGCAAACGGCGGAACAGGGAATTCCTCGACGACAAAGAGAGCCGCCCGCTCCACCAGACCGCGCAGCGGGCCATCTTCCTCCGGATGCGCCGAAACGTGCAGAATGTGACGGATACCGCTTGTTTCGAGTGCCTGCGCCACCTCACGCGCGCCCTCCAACTCGAAAAGCCAGAGGCGATCGGACGCGTAGGCGTCGCGCGCACTGCACTGCTGGTACACGAGAACGGGCAGGCGGAGCTCGCGCGCGACGACGCACGCGACGTCGAGCGCCGCGTTCTCGTGCGCGCGCATCTCGTGCTGCATGCGGTAGAGCACGAACTCTCCCGAAAATTCTCCCTGCGCGTTCAACGGACGCACGCGTTCACGAAGCGAAGTGTTCAAGCGGCTTTCCACGACCTAGGTTTCCGCGCGTACGACCGCAATGGATGAGGCGACTGCATTTTTTCGCATCCCAAGTCGTGCGGTCGGACGAACGTTCGGGAAACCAACCAACCCCACTGAGGGAGGAGCCCATGCCTGATCTGAGTATTCTTCAATTCGACGTCGTCACCAACATGATGTCGCTGTGCGTGGCAGCGATGTTCGCGGGAGGAATCTTCCTTCTCTTCTCGCGCGAGTCGGTGGCACCCAAGTACCGCCCGGCGCTGTTGATCTCGGCGCTCGTGACCTTCATTGCGTGTTACCACTACGTACGCATCTCGACGAGCTTCGTCGGCGCGTACACGCTGCAGAACGGCGTGATGGTGGACAGCGGTGCCGGCTTCAACGACGCGTACCGGTACGCGGACTGGCTCCTGACCGTGCCGCTGCTCGTGATCGAACTGATCGCGGTGTGCGCGCTCGCGAAGGCCGTTTCGCAGAAGCTCATGATCAACCTCGGTGTGGCTTCGCTGGTCATGATCGCGCTTGGTTATCCGGGCGAGGTCGCGAGTGCTTCGGGCTCGGCGTGGCTCTGGTGGGGTCTCGCGATGGTTCCCTTCCTCTACATCATCGCGACGCTGTTCGGCAGCTTCAACAAGGCCATCGTGGACCAGCCCGCGAACGTGCGCCCGCTCATCTCCAAGGCGCGTGCGCTCATCCTGATCACCTGGAGCTTCTACCCGGTCGCCTATCTGCTGCCGTGGATCGGCCTCTCGGGTGGCGCGGGTGAGACCGCCCTGCAGGTCGGCTACACGATTGCCGACATCACCGCCAAGGTGGGTCTGGGCGTCTACATCTACTTCATCGCGCGTGCGAAGTCGGAAGCCGACGGATTCACGCTGGAGGGCACGCCTTCCGCTTCCGTGGAGTCGACGAGAGAGTCGCGGGAGACGGTCGGAGCCGCCAGCTGATTTTCTACCCGATCCGGGCGGGCTTCGGCCCGCCCGGATCTCTTCGCTTCGGAGGGGACGATGAGCACGAATACGACGACGCTCTACGCAACGGCTCGCGGTCACGCGGCGGTCGGTGAGAGACTGCTTGACTGCGCCCGTCGCAGCCGTCCCCTCCGCCGCGCGCTCGAGCACCACTTCGCCGCCCGCGGCAAGGAGGTGCGCGCGCAGCTCGCCCTGCTCGCGAGCGAATCCCTGGACCTGCCGGAAGTCGTTTCCGTCCCCTGGGCCGCCGCCTGCGAGCTGCTGCATAACGCGTCGCTGCTGCACGACGATCTCATCGATCTCGACCGGCATCGCCGCGGCATCGAAACCGTCTGGTCGAAGTTCGGCGCCGACCAGGCGATCCTCAGCGGCGACCACCTGCTCAACGAGGCGTTCGGTCTTGTCGCGACGCTTCCGCTCCCGCCCGAATCGCACGTATCCGCGATGATCGCGGCGCACGCGGCGGTTTCCCGCACGATTCGCGGGGCAAGCGAAGAGGGTGTGCGCCTCGAACGACCCAATTTCTCCGTCGCGCACTACGAGCGCATGGTCGCGGAGAAGACCGGCTCACTGCTCGCGCTGCCGGTGGAAGGCGCCCTGCTCATGGCCGGCCGCTCCGAGAAGGAGTCGTCGGCCGCGCGCCAGGCGCTGACGGCGTACGGGTCCGCCTACCAGATCGAGGATGACCTCGCCTACGTGCTCGGTCAGAAGGAGGGGCGCGAGCCCGGCTCCGGGTTGCGCCGCGGCCTGGTCGACGCGCCCGTCGCCCATTACTGGCGTCAGGCCTCGCCGGCCGAACGCGTCGAGCTGAGCGACTACTTCGCGCGGCGCGAGCGCGACGCCGAGGACGTGGAAGCGTGGCGCCGGCGCATCGCCGCTTCGCGCGCGATTGACCTCTGCCGCCAGCACGTGCACACGCTCTGCGTGCGTGCGCGCACCTCGCTTGCGATTCTGCCCGAGCCGATTCGCGCAGGCATCCGGGACCTGCTGGGCAACAGCCTGCTGGGACGAGTGACGCAATGACCACGATCAGCCGTGCCCGCCCGAAAGTACGCGCCCCCGAGTCGGGCGAGCGCGCCGTCGTGATCGGCGCCGGTTTCGGCGGCATCGCGGCGGCGCTTCGACTGCGTGCGCGCGGCTACCGCGTGCGTCTCATCGACCGTATGCCGATGCTGGGCGGTCGCGCCCAGGCCTATGAGCGCGACGGGTTCCGTTACGACGCCGGACCGACGGTCATCACTGCGCCGTTCCTGCTGGAAGAGCTCTTCGCTCTTTTCGGCCGCCGCATGGAGGACTACGTGGATCTGCGGCCGGTGTTGCCGTGGTACCGCTTCTACTTCCACGACGGCGAGCGATTCGACTACGGCGGCAGTCTCGATGACACCGTATCCGCCATCGAGCGCATCTCGCAGCCCGACGGCGAGGGATACCGGAAGCTGCTGGCCGAATCGAAGCGCATCTTCGACAAGGGTTTCACGGAGCTGGGCGATCAGCCCTTCCACCGACTGCGCGACATCCTGCGGGTTTTCCCCGCGATGATGCGGCTGAAGAGCTACCGATCGGTCTCTTCGTTCGTCCGCTCGCACATCCGCGACGAGCGACTGCGCCAGGCGTTCAGCATCGCACCGCTGCTCGTCGGCGGGAACCCGTTCGACACCACGTCGATCTACGCCCTCATCCACTACCTCGAGCGGGAGTGGGGCGTGCACTTCCCGATGGGCGGCACCGGCGCGCTGGTCGCGGCGCTCGGTCGTCTTTGCGAGGAGGTCGGCATCGAGATCGAGCTCGGCACGACCGTCGATCGTCTCGACGTTCGGAACGACACCGTGCGCGGCGTCTTCCTCGAAGACGGACGACACGAGCCGGCGGACGTCGTGGTGAGCAACGCCGACGCGCCCTATCTCTACCGTCACATGGTCGATCCGTGGAAGCGGCCCAAGTGGACCAATCGCCGCATCGATCGCATGCGCTATTCGATGGGGCTCTTCGTGCTCTACTTCGGCACGACGCGTCGCTATGAGGACGTGCCGCACCACAGCATCGTGCTCGGCCCGCGCTTCAAGGGCCTGCTGCACGACATCTTCCACAAGCGCCGGCTCGCCGAGGATTTCAGCCTCTACCTGCACCGGCCGACCGCGACCGATCCGTCGATGGCGCCCGAAGGCTGCGACAGCTGGTACGTGCTCTCGCCCGTGCCCAACCTGCGCGGCGACGTGGACTGGTCCGTCGAGGGCCCGCGCTACCGCGACCGCATCGTCGAGCACCTCGACGAACGCCTGCTTCCGGGCCTCCGCGAGACGATCACGGCCGACTTCTTCGTGACGCCGAACGACTTTCGCTCGCGCTTCCTTTCGCACCACGGATCCGGCTTCTCCATCCAGCCGCTGTTCCGCCAGTCGGCCTACTTCCGCTTCCACAACAAGTCGGAGGACGTGCGCAACCTCTTCCTCGTCGGCGCGGGTACGCATCCTGGCGCCGGTCTGCCGGGGGTACTCACCTCCGCGAAGGTGCTCGAGCGCGTCCTGCCCGCACGGAGTCCGGCGTGATCGCCCGCGTGCAGGAAGCACCCGCGGCGGAACAGGTCCTGCAGAAGCACGGCAAGAGCTTCTACTGGGCGAGCCGGCTGCTGGGGGAGCGTCACGCCGACCGCGCGGCGCGGCTCTATGCCTTCTGCCGGTTCGCGGACGACGTGGTGGACGAGCGGCCGCAGAGCGCCGCGTCCGACCTCGCGCTCCTGCGCCATCGTTGGAGCTATCGAAGCGGCGACGACGCCGAGCTGGCGCGCTTCCGCGCGCTCGCCGACGCGCTGCACCTCGACCACGACGCGATCGACTGCTTTCTCGACGCGCTCGAGCGCGATACCGGTCCCGTGCGGGTCGAAGACGACGCCGACCTGCTGCGCTACTGCTACGGCGTCGCCGGCACCGTCGGCGTCCAGATGTGCGCCGCGCTCGACGTGTCGGAGTCGCAGGCGCTGCCGTTTGCCATCGACCTCGGCATCGGCATGCAGCTCACCAACATCAGTCGCGACGTGCTCGAGGATGCGGGTCGCGACCGCATCTACCTGCCGCGCACGCGCGTCGGCCGCCGCGCAACGCCGGAGCGCATTGCGTCGGGCGACCCGGTGTCGCGCCGGCGGGCGGAGCGCACGATTCGGCAGCTGCTGGCGCTCGCCGACCGCTACTACCGCAGCGCCGACCGCGGCATGCGCTACCTCCCCTGGCGCGCGCGGCTCGGCATCATGACCGCGGCGCGTGTCTACGAGGCGATCGGTCCGGTCATCCTGCGCGCCCTCGACGAGGACCGTTACTGGGGTGCGCGCGCCCACGTGCCGGCACGCGCCAAGCTGCGTCACACCGCGCGTGCGACGGCGTCGCTCCTGTTCCACCCGCGCTACGGGAACTACGGGGCGCACCCGCGCCACGACGCGACGCTCCACGAGGCGCTGCGCGGCCTTCCCGGAGCCGACGATGGAACGCGTTGACGACGTCATCATCGGTGGGGGGCTCGCGGGCCTCTCGCTCGCCTGCGCGCTGCTTGACGAGTGCGTCGACCGCCGCGTGCTGGTGCTCGAGGCACGCACCGCGTATGCCAACGACCGCACCTGGTGCTTCTGGGATGTCGAGCCGCACGCCTTTGCTTCGGCGGTGCGCCGCCGATGGTCGCGCTGGAGCGCGCAGTGGCAGGGCGCGACGCACGTGCAGGGGCCCGGCCGGCACAGCTACTGCGAGATCGCGGGCGAGGACTTCTATCGCGTCGCGCGCGCACGGATCGAGCGCGACCCGCGCGCGGAGCTGCGGCTCGGTACGCCGGTCGATCGCATCGACCCGACCGGCAGCGACTGGTCCGTGGCCACGCCGGCGGGCGTCGTGCGCGCGCGACACGTGTTCGACAGCCGACCGACGCACCAGATCGCACCGGAGCTGTGGCAGCACTTCGCCGGGCAGCGTATCGAGACAGCCGAGGCGGCGTTCGAGCCGGGCGTGGCCACGCTGATGGATTTCGATCGCGCGCAGGACGGCGGCATCCACTTCTTCTACGTGCTGCCGGAGAGCGAGCACCGCGCGCTGGTCGAGGCGACCTGGATCGGCCCCACGCTGTTCGACGACGCGGTCTACACCGATGCGATCACGCGCTACCTGCGCGACCGTTACGGCATCGACCACTTCCGGGTCCACGAGGAGGAGCGCGGCCGCATCCCGATGTCGGTCCGGCGCGTCGACGCGCATCCGGCGCCCGGCTACTACCGCATCGGCACCGCGGGCGGGCAGGTCAAGCCGAGCACCGGCTACGCATTCGTGCACGTGCAGCGCTGGTCGCGCGCGATGGCGCGCCGGCTCGCGGACAGCGATCGTCCGTCGCCGCCGCCCGCGCGCAGCCGCACCGCGAGCCTGCTCGATTCGATCTTCCTCGCCTGCGTCCGTCGCCATCCCGAGCGCGCCCCGGCCCTGTTTGCCGCGCTGTTCCGCGAGCTCGATGGCGATGCGCTGGCGCGCTTCCTCTCCGAGCGCGCGCGTCCGCGCGATATCCTGCGGGTCATGGCGGCGCTGCCCAAGGCGGAGTTTTTGCGGGAGGCGGTGCGCCCCGTGCACTGGAGGCAGGCGCTTGCGGCCGGCTAGCTGGTACTTCACCTGGCATGCGCGCCACACGCTCGTCGCCAGTGCCGCGACCTTGACGCTCATGGCGACGATCGCGCTGCTGCCGCCGCTCACGCTTGCGCAGCAGCTGCTTGTGCTGGCGGCCTTCGTCTGCGTGACGGCGCTGCCGCATGGCGCGGTCGATCACCTGGCGGGCCGGACCGTCTTCGGACGGTGGGGGCGCGCGTGGCCCGCCGTGTTCGGCGGCGTCTATCTCGCGCTGCTGGCGCTCACGGTGGCGGTTTGGCTGGCGGCGCCGCCGCTGGCGCTGACGCTCTTCCTGCTGCTTTCGGCGCTGCACTTCGGCTACGGCGATCTGCGGCCGGAGCGCGGGGGCTTCGTCGAGGCGGCGCTGCGCGGGTCGATCCCTGTCTTCGGCCCGATTCTCTTCTGGCCCGCCGCCACGGCGCAGCTCTTCGGTTGGCTGTTGCCGGGTACCGAGCCCGCTTCCGTCCTGGCCGTGACGCGCACCATCGCGTCGGCCACGCCGTTCGCGCTGCTGGCGTGGGCGGGGCTCGCGCTCTACCAGTACCGCTTCGCGCGCAAGGACGGTTTCGAGATCATCGCGCTTGTGCTGCTGGTGCTGGCGCTGCCGCCGCTCTTGTCGTTCGGCATCTACTTCTGCGGCTGGCACTCCTTCCGGCACGGCCTCGAGTGCGCCGCCGAGCTGGACCGCCGCGGTCCGCGCCGCGGATGGCTCGCCTACGCGCGCCACGCGGCACCGCTCACGCTTGCGACGATCGGGCTGGGCGCCGCGGCCTACCTGCTGCTAAGCGACGCGCGACTCGACCCGGTCGCGATGACGCGCGTGGTCTTCATCGGACTGGCGGCCCTCACCGTGCCGCACGTGGTGATCCACGCTCTTTGCGCACGACGCCTCGCTTGACGACGACCGAAACCGGGTCGCGGCCGGCGTAGTAGGCGATCTCGCGGTAGTCGGTCACGTCGCAGACGAGGACGTCCGCCTGTTTGCCGACGCGCAGCGAGCCGATCTCGTCCTGGCGCTCGATGGCGCAGGCGGCGTTCATGGTCGCGCCGACGATCGCCTCGGCGACGGTCAGGCCGAAGCGCACGCACGCCATGTTGAGCGTGAGCGGCATGGAGAAGACCGGCGCGGAGCCGGGATTGAAGTCGGTGGCGACGGCGACCGGGCAGCGCACGCCGATCATCGCGCGCGCGGGCGGGCGCTCGTCCTGGTCGAGAATGTGGTTCGCGGCCGGCAGCAGCACGCCGATGACGCCCTCGTCGCGCATCGCGACGGCGTCCTCCTTGCTGATGAACTCGATGTGGTCCGCGCTGATCGCGCCGACGCGGCAGGCGAGGCGCGCGCCGCCGGTGCGCGAAAGCTGGTCGGCGTGGATGCGCGGACGCAGGCCGAGCTCGCGGCCCGCCTCCATGATGAGCTGCGACTCGTAGAAGCTGAAGACGCCGGTTTCGCAGAAGACGTCGCAGTAGCGCGCGAGGCCCTCTGCCAGCACGGCGGGATAGATCTCGTTGGCGACCATCTCGAGATAGCCGCGCGTGTCGCCTTCGTACTCGGGCGGCACGGAGTGCGCCGCGAGGCAGGTGCGCGTGACCTCGACCGGGTGGTCGATGCCGAGCGCGCGCAGCGAACGCAGCTCGTCCTCGAGCGACAGGCCGTAGCCCGACTTCGCCTCGATCGTCGTCGTGCCCGCCTGCAGGAACCAGTCGAGATGCTTGCGCACCGATTCCTCGAGCTGCTCGTCGGTCGCCTCGCGCAGCAGCTCCATGCTGCGGCGGATGCCGCCCCCGCGCCGCGCGATCTCCTGGTAGGGGGTGCCCTGCGCGCGCAGCTCGAACTCGTCGGCGCGGCTGCCGTGGAAGACGGCGTGGGTGTGGCAATCGACGAAGCCCGGCAGGACGACGCCGCCCTGCGCGTCGATGACCTGCTTGCCGTCCATCCCGTCCACGTCGGGACCGACCGCGGCGATGCGGCCGTCCTCGATGGCGACGCCGCCCGTGGTGAGCCCGAGTTCACCGGCGTCCTGGCCGGTGTAGGGCGCTTCGAGATCCGGTCGCGTGCAGGTGAGCACCTGCGACGCGTTGCGGATGACGAGATCCATCAGTCCACCATGGGCAGGTCGATGCCCTTGACGCGCGCGCAGTCGACCGCGATGTCGTAACCCGCATCCGCGTGCCGCATGACGCCGGTGCCCGGGTCGGTGGTGAGCACGCGCTCGAGCCGCGCCGCGGCGTCGTCGGTGCCGTCCGCCAGCACGACCATGCCGGAGTGGATGGAGTAGCCGATGCCGACGCCGCCGCCGTGATGGAGCGACACCCAGGTTGCGCCCGCCGCGGTGTTGAGCATGGCGTTGAGAATGGGCCAGTCGGCGATCGCGTCGGAGCCGTCCTTCATCGCCTCCGTCTCGCGGTAGGGCGACGCGACCGAGCCGCAGTCGAGATGGTCGCGGCCGATGGCGATCGGCGCGCTGATCTCGCCGCTCTTGACCAGCTCGTTGAGCGCCATGCCGAGCTTGGCGCGCTCGCCGTAGCCGAGCCAGCAGATGCGCGACGGCAGGCCCTGGAACTCGACCTTCTCCTGCGCGAGCTTGATCCAGCGGGCGAGCGCCTCGTCCTCGGGGAAGAGTTCGAGCACCAGCTCGTCGCTGCGGTGGATGTCCTTCGGATCGCCGGAGAGCGCCACCCAGCGGAAGGGGCCCTTGCCCTCGCAGAAGAGCGGGCGGATGTAGGCGGGCACGAAACCGGGGTAGCGAAACGCCTCCTCCTGCTCCATGCCGCCCTCGACCGCGTAGCCGCGCAGGTTGTTGCCGTAGTCGAAGGTGACCGCGCCGCGGTCCATGAGCAGGTTGTTGAGCTCGACGTGCTCGACCATGGTGGCGAGCGAGCGGCGCGTGTATTCGTCCGGGTCGTCCTTGCGCAGCTGCAGCGCGTCCTCGTAGGAGAGATCCACCGGCACGTAGCCGTTGAGCGGGTCGTGCGCCGAGGTCTGGTCGGTGAGCGCGTCCGGCGTGATGTTGCGGTCGCGCAGCGCGCGCAGCAGCTCGACGATGTTGCACTCGATGCCGATCGAGATGTTGGGGCGCTCGGCGGCGCGTTCGATCGCCGCTTCGATCGACGGGGCGATCTCGTCCAGGTAGCGCGTGTCGACGCGCTTCTGCAGGCGCTCCTTCTCGACGTCGGCGATCAGGCAGCAGGCGCCGGCCATGGTCGCGGCAAGCGGCTGCGCGCCGCCCATGCCGCCGCAGCCGCCGGTGACCAGCAGCTTGCCGTCGAGCGAGCCTCCGAAGTGCTGCTTGCCGACCGCGACGAAGGTCTCGTAGGTGCCCTGCACGATGCCCTGCGTGCCGATGTAGATCCAGCTGCCCGCGGTCATCTGGCCGTACATGGTGAGGCCCATCCGCTCGTACTCGCGGAACTGCTCCCAGTTCGCCCAGTGGGGGACGATCTGCGAGTTGACGAGGATGCCGCGCGGGGCGTCCTTGTGGGTGCGGAAGACCGCCACCGGCTTGCCCGACTGGATCAGCAGCGTCTCGTCCTCGCGCAGGCGGCGCAGGGTGTCGAGGATCTTGTCGAAGCAGTCCCAGTTGCGCGCGGCGCGACCGGTGCCGCCGTAGACGATGAGTTCGTCGGGCTTCTCGGCGACGGCGGGATCCAGGTTGTGCTGGATCATGCGGTACATCGCCTCGGCGCCCCAATGGCGGCAATTCAGCGCGGTTCCGGTGGGGGGATGGATTTCTCGCACACCGGAAAACTAACAAAGCAGGGAAATTCGGGACGCGATGCGAATGCGCTTTGTCTGATAGCGGTATGATATCACCATAATAGCTATCGAAGGAGGACCACATGGTGCAAGAAAGAGAAGTCCGCGGGGCGCCGGGATTCATCGCCCTGCTCGGCACGTTCGGCGTCGTCGGCGGCGTGATCGGGCTGCTCGTCTGGAACGACGGCGACTCCGTCGCGATCATCGTCCTGAGCGTGCTGGCGCTCATCGCCTGTTTTTTCGCGCTGTTCGGGCACGTCGTCGTGGCGCCCAACGAGTCGGCGGTGCTGCTGCTTTTCGGCAAGTACAACGGGACGATCAAGGAGGACGGTTGGCATTACGTGTTCCCGTTCAACTCGCGCAAGCGCGTCTCCCTGCGTGTGCGCAACTTTGAGACCGACCGGCTCAAGGTGAACGACCTCGACGGCAACCCGGTCGAGATCGCCGCTGTGATCGTCTGGAAGGTGGTCGAGACCGCTGAAGCGAGCTTCGAGGTGGACGACTACGTGCATTACGTCCACGTGCAGTCGGAGTCGGCGCTCCGCAACATGGCGACGCACTACCCCTACGACACCGACAAGGACGATCAGATCTCGCTGCGCGGTTCGACCGACGACGTCGCGAAGAAGCTCCAGGAGGAGGTCGACAAGCGGCTCGACAAGGCGGGCGTCAAGGTGCTCGAGGCGCGCATCACGCATCTCGCGTACGCGCAGGAGATTGCGTCGGCGATGCTGCAACGCCAGCAGGCGAGCGCGATCATCGCGGCGCGCAAGAAGATCGTGGAAGGTGCGGTCGGCATGGTCGAAGACGCGCTGGAGCATCTCAGCGAGGGCGACATCGTCGAGCTGGACGAGGAGCGCAAGGCGTCGATGGTTTCCAACCTGCTCGTCGTGCTCTGCGGCGAACGCGCTCCCCAGCCGGTCGTCAACGCCGGCACGCTGCATCACTAGTGGCCGCCAAGCGCAAGAAGAAGGACTTCCTGCTCCGGCTCGATCCGCGCGTCCACGCTGCGCTGCAGCGGTGGGCCGCGGACGAGTTCCGGAGCCTGAACGGTCACATCGAGTACCTGTTGCGTGAGGCGCTGCGGAAGGAGAAGCGACTCAAGGAGGAGAAGTAGGTTGAAGGTCTGGTTTCCCTTACTGGGCGTGGGGGTTCGAATCTGCCCCTCGGCACCACAAACCCTCTTCAGGATACGAGGATACGGGGGGATACGGTGCCATAGCTTTCCGCCGTGGTGGTTGGGCAAGCCGTGATCCTGAGTGCCGGAGGTGACTCAATAGCGCATTGTCGCGATTGGGCGAACGCGCTCGACCAGCGCGATGGCGGATTGTTCTGGCACTGCACTCTTACTTGCCGCTCACGGCGACTCCCTCCGCATGGAGGGCGGCGCGCGGCGCTTCGCCCCACCGAGACTGCACCGCCATCCCCGCGCCGGCGAGGCCGAAGGCTCGGTGGCCACTCGGGCTT
>JBCDBY010000029.1:0-22979 GCA_039182715.1 Planctomycetota bacterium | reverse complement strand
TCGCCGGCGCGCAGGAGCACACCCTCGATGAGATCGTCGAGATCATGCGCAAACGCGAGCAGGCGACGACGCGCTACCACGCCTGCTACACGTACGAGGTTTCCTGGAACGGCACTCCTTCCCCGACCTCGTCCTACCCGGGCTTCTACTCGCGGGATGGAGACCGGGTCTTCTGGCGCGGGACGCAGACGCATGCGCGCCGCGTCGACGATCGAATCCGCTACCGCGTCGGCGCGCGGCTCGCCGAGCTGTTCCGCGTCCAGGGGTCGGGTCCGGACGACTGGCGCGCCCACCTTTCGCGGCGTGCGCCCCCGATGCCGCTTGTGATCTCGCCCGACCAGTTCGGCATTCGCACCCTCGACGGCTTCTATTCGGACCTGATCGACGATTCGTCGACGCGAATCGTGGGGAAAGAGCAGATCGGCCCGTTCCGCTGCGTGAAGGTGTTTCACTTCGACGTCCGCCGGCGTGGTCGCGACCCGCAGCTGGCCTGGTTGGCGATCGACCACGGCTACTTCCCGGTGCGATTCGACTGGCTGCACGAGTCGAAGAAGCCCCCCGCGCAGGTGGCCTGGACTCTCCCGGGCGGTCGCGTTTGCGAGTTGCGGGCGCGCTTCGCTGTCGAAGAGCTGACGCCGGTCGACGAAGGCCTCATCCCGACTCGTGCGTACACTCTCTTCCCCAAGTGGGAGGGCAGCGCCAACGTCAGCAAGGGGATCTTCACCGTCACGCCCTCGAGCGTCGTGCCGGGTTCCCTCCTGACCGAGGACTACTTCACGTTGCAGCACGTCCGGACGGCGATCGCATCCGGCGACGCGGTGCCCGTCTCTTCCACGCCCCTGTCGCGCGACGAGATCGCCGAGTTCGTGAAGTTCGATACGCCGGTGCCCGACAACAACGTGCGCTGGTGGCTGATGATCGCCGGTGGCGTCACGCTGTTGCTCGGCCTGCTGATGGCACTCTTCACCCGCGCCCGCTCTTCGCGCAGATGAGATTTCTCTGCGCCGTGGTCCTGCTCGCCTCGGCCTCGGCCGCGTCCGAGCCCACGGTCGAGGAGATCATCGAGATCATTCGGAAGCGCGAGGAAGCGACGAAGAGCTTCGCGGTGCGGATCGCGATCGAGCACTCGTCGGGCGGACGCGTGTTCGCGGCCGCCAGCCCGACGCTCGATTACGTGCGCGAGGGCGAGGTGCAGCTCACGAGATCGGAACGCCATGTGAGCCACCCGCTGCGGGGAACGATCCTGCGCGATCGCATCGAGCTCATCCGCGGTGCGTGGTCCATGCGTCTCGAGCGCGATCCGGGCGCGCCCGACGATGCGTGGACCGGCCGTCTGGCGGGGCAGCGGGGCCGCCATTTCGACACAATCGAGAACTTCGGCCTCGACGTCTACGGCCGCCCGTTGAGCGAGCGACTCCATCCGGATCGGGCGTGGGTCGAAGGGCGTACGCGCGTGGGCTCCTTCGATTGCCTCGTCGTGTTGTTCGATCGTTTCGACTTCGACGAGCTCACGGCCCCGACGCGCGTCTGGCTCTCGATCGACCACGACTACTTCCCCGTCCGCATGGTCGACTACAAGCCGACCGGAACGCCCACGACGGGCGGGTTCGTCCACACCGACGGGCGGGGCTTCGACATGCGAAGCGAACTCGCCGTCGACGGTTTGGTGCGCGTCGGCGGGGGCTGGCTGCCCACCGCGGCCCGCAGCGAGTATGACGGCAACGTGCGCACACTGCGCCTCCTGAGCCACGGACCGGTCCCGCCCGACGCGTTCGAACTCGCCGACGTCGCCTCCGCCCGGGTGTCCGGCATGGTGCCCAAGGGTGACCGCTTCGCCCCGAAGCACCCGGCTTTCACCGGCGCGCAGCTGCGCGACTACATCCTGCACGGCGCACCGCTGATCCGGAACGACCCGCCGTGGAAGTGGATGATCCTCGGGGGCGGCGTACTGGTCGTGGTCGCGGGGTTCTTCTTCTTCCGCCGCCGTCCACGACCGGAAGCACCGCGCTAGACTTTCGTGCACGAGCCGGAGCCACGGCTTGCGGGAGGTTGGGTGCAGATACGCCGGGGAGTCGTCGTTCCGCTTGCAGTCCTGGTGCTCTCGGCCGGCGGGATCGGGGTCGTGTTCCGGCTGTCCGGCTCGCCATCGGCCCCCCGGACGGCTCGCACGCCGGACGCGCGCCCGCAGGCCCCCGCCGAGCCCACGCAGCATCCGGCCCCCACACGACGACCGCCGGGAGAACTCCTCGCGCGTGGCATCGTCGTCTCTCGCGGCGCTCCCGTTCCGGACGCGAAGGTGGAGGTCCGGTTCTCAAACGTGAGTCTCGACGCCGCATTGGTGGTGCGCTCCGCGTCGGACGGGTCGTTCGCGGTGCACGCCCCGCCGGACCGGACGTGGACGTCCGTCTGGCCGCCTTCGGTTCGAGGTCCGGACGGCACGCTGGCTCTGTCCCGCGGGGCACCCGACGAGGTGTTCCACCTGCGTGCCACGCGCGCGCAGCCGTTCCAGTCGAGTCGCTGGTCCGCGTGCCGTTGGTCCGAACGGGGTCCCGGCCTTTGGGTCGTTCTCCGCATGGAGGATCTGACGCGGCTGCGTGCGCGCGCCGTCAATGAAGCGGGCGACCCCGTGCCGAACGCGACCTTCCACGTGCTCGCCTGGCCGTCCGCGAAGCTGCGCGCGTCGCGCATGCGGACGTTGCGGCCCGCCATCCAGGTCCTTCGCGGGGACGAGCACGGCATTCTGGACGTCCCCATCGAGGTGGGCCACGTCCGATGCTGGGCTCGCGCGCCGGACGGCTTCTTCGGGAAGAGCCGGGTGGGAGAAGCGATGCCCGCGCGCCCGCTCGACCTCGGCGATGTGGTGACGTGCGGTGCGCTTCATGACCTCTCCTTCGACATCGTCGATGGGGACGGGAGGCCGGTCGCGACGGCCGTCGCGCGCATGAACGTCGACGATGCGGCCAATCGATGGACGACGGGGGCTCCGGGGGCAGGCGTCGTGCACGCCCGCGCCAACGCGAGCGGCGTGATTCGGTGCATGGTGCGCCCGCGTGCCGAGCCGCTCCCGGTTGTGATCGGGGCGCCCGGCTTTCAGACGGTGCGGGTCGTGGTGCCGGCCGTGCGCGCCGGCAAGCGTCGATACACGGTGGCATTGGAACGCCGGCCGTCCGCGCTCTTCCGGGTGCGCGTGTCTGACGGCGCGCCGTGGCCTCACGGTGTCGTACCGCTCGCCTGGCAGCTCATCCCCTCTGGAGTCGGGGTCGCGGATCGAAACCCGACGTTTTCATCGTCCGTTCCGTCGATCTGGCTCGGAGGGCTTGCACCGAGCGAGGAGCCGCTCGCGCAGGACGGCCTGGATCCTGCCCACGGCGTCGCCATGTCGGTGGGCCAGTCGGATCCGTCGTTCGAGGAGGAGTCCGGCTCGTATCGCGTGACATTCCCCGCAGAGGGCTCGTTCCGCGTGCAGGTCTCGGCGCCGGTGGGCGTGCGTTTGGCGGCCGAGGTGGAGGCGCGGCCGATCCCGAAGACCTACGAACTCGTCTGCGCGCCCGGCCGCGTCGTGCGAGTCTCCGTCACGTCGAGCCGGCCGGCGGGAGGCGCGTACGTCTGGGCCGGCTCCGCCACGCTTCCGGCCGACGACTGGCCGGCGACGCGCCCGGAGTTCGCGGAAGCGATGCGGACCGCCGCCTGGTTGGGGCACGCGGGGCCGATGTGGGTCTCGCCGAACGCCACCCACCTCGCCGTGCGCGCATGGAGCGGCCGCGCCGGATTCCCGGTCGGCTTTGAAGCGTCGACCACGACGGCGCTTCCGGGTCGGGAACGGCTTGCGGGAGAACGGCTCAAGCAGCAACCGCCGCCCCTTCGACGCTTCCCGATCCTCCGGGATGGGAGCGTGACGATCCCGCACGCGCCGACCGAGGCCTCGAGCGAGACGGTCCCCGTCGAAGTGCAGGCGCAATGGGCGGGTCGGAACTTCGAGGGCGCGTCCGTTCCGCTCGAGGTTCGCTCGGAGGATGGGCGGGTTCTCGAACAGGGCCGCACCGATGCATCCGGCGTCGCCCGATTTCGGCTCCCGCCCGGGCGCTATCGCGTGCGTGCCGACCCCCAGGTCGTGGAAAGCGAGGAGCTGCCGATCGAGGTGCGCGCGGGCCGGCCGCCGGAGGAGCGGTTCGAGCTTCCGCTTCTTCCGTGATGGGATGACCTGGGCGCCGCCGTCCCCCCCGCGCGTGACAATGCGCGGTCCGTGCCCACGATCCCGAAGGCGTCTCTCCCGCTCGGGGAAGTGATCGAGCGGCTTCGATCCGACCCCCGGTATGCGGAAAACATCGTGCGGTGGGAGACCATCCCGCCGAAGGATGCGGAGTTCGCCGACTACCCCGACTGGGTGCACCCCGAGCTGCTCGCGACGCTGAAGGAATACAAGTTCCCGCAGCTCTACACGCACCAGCGCGCCGCCGCCGACCTGGCGCACGCGTGGCGCGATACCTGCATCGTCACGCCCACCGCCTCGGGCAAAACGCTCTGCTACAACCTGCCGGTCCTCGACGCGATCTGCCGCAAGGACGGCTCGCGCGCGCTCTACCTCTTCCCGACCAAGGCGCTCTCGCAGGACCAGGTCGCCGAGCTCAACACGATCGTCGAGCGGCTGCCGACGGAGATCCGCGCCTATACCTACGACGGCGACACGCCCTCGAACACGCGCGCCACGCTGCGCGAGCGCGGCGAGATCATCGTCACCAACCCCTACATGCTGCACGCGGGCATCCTGCCCAACCACGTCAAGTGGACCGACCTCTTCTGCGGCCTCAAGTACGTCGTGGTCGACGAGCTGCACGCCTACCGCGGCATCTTCGGCAGCCACGTCGCCAACGTCTTCCGGCGCCTGCGCCGTATCGCGCAGCACTACGGCGCCGACCCGACCTTCATCACCTGCTCCGCGACCATCCGCAACCCGCAGGAGCACGCGAGCAATCTCGTCGGCAAGCCGGTCGAGCTGCTCAACGAGTCGGGCGCACCGCGCGGCAAGAAGCATTTCCTGCTCTACAACCCGCCCGTCGTGAACCCCGCCCTCGGCCTGCGGGCCAACGCACTCGAGGAAGTGCGGCGCCTCTCCGGCCTCTTTGCCGGCGGCGCGGTGCAGGCGATCTACTTCGTGCGCTCGCGGCAGATGGTCGAGGTGCTCACCAAGTACCTCAAGGACCGCAACCACGAGCGCGGGCTGCCGGAAGAGACGGTGTGCGCCTATCGCGGCGGTTATCTCCCCAAGCTGCGCCGCCAGGTCGAGCGCGGCCTGCGCGCCGGCGAGATCCAGGAGGTCGTCTCCACCAACGCGCTCGAGCTGGGCGTCGACATCGGCTCGCTCGATGTCGCCGTGATGACCGGCTACCCCGGCACGCTCGCCTCGACGCTGCAGCAGGCGGGCCGCGCCGGCCGCCGCTCCGACACGAGCCTCGCGATCCTCGTTTGCCGCTCGACCGCCATCGACCAGTACATCGCCTTCGAGCCGGAGTACCTCTTCGACCGGCCGCAGGAGAGCGCGGTCACCGACCCCGACAACCTGATCGTTTTCGTCAACCATCTCAAGTGCGCCGCCTTCGAGCTGCCCTTCGAGGAGGGCGACGCGTTCGGCGGCAACAAGCAGACCGGCGACGTACTCGACTACCTCGCGCGCGAGGCGAAGATCCTGCACAAGGCGGGCGGGCGCTACCACTGGATGGCCGAGGCCTATCCCGCCGAGGACATCTCGCTCTCCGCCGCCGACATCGACTACTTCGTGGTCATCGACGAGGAGAAGAACATCGTCATGGCGCAGGTCGATCGGCCCGACGCGATGACGCAGATCCACGAGGGCGCGATCTACGGGCTGCAGGGCGAGCAGTTCCTGATCACGCGCATGGAGTACGACGACCGGCGCGTCTACGCCAAGCGCATCAACCCCGACTACTAC
The DNA here is from genome assembly GCA_039182715.1 of Planctomycetota bacterium. Taxonomy (GTDB): domain Bacteria; phylum Planctomycetota; class PLA2; order PLA2; family PLA2; genus JBCDBY01. The sequence continues at coordinate 17,032 of JBCDBY010000029.1, read as the reverse complement.
ACCGAGGCGGAGGTCGACGTCGACGTGCGCGTCATCGCCGAGGACGACCGCGTGCCGACGCCGACGCACGTGCGCTACCGCGGCGAAGTGGGCGTGAAGACGCTCGCGACGCTCTACAAGAAGATCAAGTTCTACACGCGCGAGAACGTCGGCACCGGCGAGATCACGCTACCGCCCGAGGAAATGGACACGACCGCGGCGTGGATGCTGCTCGAGCCCGACGTGGCCAGCGAGCTCGGTCTCTTCGATCCGCGCAACGCCGCCGCCTGGACCGGCACCGCGTATCTGCTGCAGCACCTGCTGCCGGTCTACCTCGGCTGCAACATCTCCGACGTGCGCCGCAAGGCGGAGATCAAGAGCGCCGAGTTCGACCGGCCGTCGCTCTTCCTCTTCGACAGCGCACCCGGCGGCGTCGGTTTGGCCGAGCGCATCTTCGAACTCTGGCCGACGCTGATGCGCGCCGGCCTCGACACGCTCAAGCGCTGCCCCTGCACCCACGGCTGCCCCGCCTGCATCGGCCCGTCGCCCGCCATCGGCGGAACGCGCGCAAAATCGCTCGCCGCCCGCATCCTCGAGCGCTGCGCGGAGTCGTGATCCGCGCCGTACCGACCGACTAAAGAAGCATGGCCCCCCCGGGAACGAGGCGATGCGATACGCCGTCCTGATCACGCTGGCCGCGCTCGTGGCGCTGGTCGTGCCGCCGATGCTGCAGGCGCCCGATCCGCCCTGGTGGATTCCGGTCGGGCTGTTTGCGGTTGGCGTCGTCTGGAGCTGGTCGCTCTTCTTCTTCAAGAGCGCGCGCACGGCGATGTTTCTCGGCGTGCTGCAGCTCGTGGTGGGGGGCGCGATCGCCTACTGGATGTTCGGGCTCTCGACCTACGAGGCGCCCGACGGCGCGCCGCGCGCCGAGGCGCCCGCCCCCGACTTCGAGGCGGTCCGCGTCGTGGACGGCGCCGAGTTCCGGCTCTCCGCGTGGCGCGGCCGGCCGGTCGTGCTCGTCTTCTTCCGCGGCACCTGGTGACCCTACTGCGTACGCGAGCTGGTTCGGCTCGCCGACGAGACCGAGGGATTCCAGAAGAAGGGCGCCCGCGTCTTCGCGCTCGGCATCGCCCCCCGGGAGGACTTCGCCGAGCTCCAGAACGAGCTGCTGCCCGGCGTCCAGATGCTCTCCGACCCCGAGGGCGCCGCCGTCTCCGCCTTCGGCATGCTCGACCCCGATCCCTTCCCGCCGGGCCGCAAGCTCGCCCGCGCCGGCACCGTCCTCATCGATGCGAAAGGCCGCGTCCGCCAATGGTGGCTCACCCCGAATTACCGCGAACGCCCGGATCCGGCGGAGATCCTCGCCGCGATTCCGTAGGTTGTTGTAGTGCTTCGGCACCGGACCACAACAGGTTGTGGTCGAGCGTAACCCGTTGCCAGTCCATGACTTGCGTCCCCCCGCCGGGGCAAAATGTGCGGTCCATGCGCCTGGTGGACAAGCTGCGCCGCATCTCCGCCCCGGCCCCGGCTCCCGCTTCGGCCGCGCCGGCCCGAGCCGCGGGCGGGCCGAACGCCGGGCCGAATGCCGAGCCGAATGCCGAGCCTGGGCCGGACCTGCCGGGCGAGCGCATCGAGGCGCAGGACGGCGTTTACCGTATCCACCGCATCGAGCTGCCGCTGACCCACGTCCACGGCGACCGCAGCCTCGGCGCCATGGCCGAGGCGCGCCTCGGCCGGCTGGCCGGCATCGCCCGCGACCCGACGCTGATTGGCCTCGACCCGCGTCGCTGCCTCTACTTCGACACCGAGACCACCTCGCTCGGCGGCGGCGTCGGCACCTGGGTCTTCCTGCTCGGCGCCGGCTGGTTCGAGGGCGATCGCTTCGTGGTCGAGCAGTTCTTCCTCGAGGACGTCACCGGCGAGCGCGCGCTGCTCGAGGCGGTCAACGCGCGCTTCCGACAGTTCGAGCACGTCGTCTCCTTCCACGGGAAGGGCTTCGACGCGCCGCGCCTCGGCGGCCGGCTGATTTTCCATCGCATGCAGGCCGCGCTGCCGCCGTCGCACCTCGACCTCTGCATCGTGGGCCGCTCGCTCTTTCGCGGCGCCTACGCGAACTGCCGCCTGCAGACGTTCGAGCGCGAGCTGGTCCGCTTCCAGCGCGAGGACGACCTGCCGGGCGCCGACTGCCCGGTCGCGTTTTTCGACCACCTGCAGGGCGAAAGCGGCCGCATTCCGCGCGTCTTCGAGCACAACTTCCTCGACGTGCTCACGCTGCCCGCCGTCGCCGCGCAGTTCGCCGACGCGATCGCCGATCCGCAGGATCCGGTGCTGCAGAGCAACCTTGGCGTCTACTACGAGTCGGTCGGCCGCGACCGCGAGGCGCGCGATCACTACACGCGCGCCCTCGAGGGCCTTCGCGCCGGTCGCCATCGGCTGCTGCCGCGCACCCTGGAGCGTCTCGCGCTGCTCGAGCGCCGCGCCGGCCGCCACGCGGAGAGCGCCTGCCTGCTCATCGAGCGCACCCGCACCCACCCCGACGCCTTCCAGCCGCTGGAGGATCTCGCCAAGTACTACGAGCACCGCGCACGCGACCTCGTCTCCGCCGAAGCGACCGTGCTCGACGCGCGATCCCGCCTGATCACGGGGAAAATCCAGCTCGACACGACCGCCCGCCGCCGCTGCCTGGAGGCCCTCGAGCACCGCCTCGCCCGCCTGCGCCGACGGCAGCACCACCAGCCGGGGACTTTTCAAGCCGAAGCCTAGGGCGTACAACTCTCCCGATGTCCGCGATCACCGAGGACGAGCTGGTCACCTTCCTCAGCTCCTTCCGTCCCGCCCCGCAGGGGCTCCTGGCGGAGTCGCTGGCGGAGCGGCTCGGCTACACGCCCGAGCAGATGGAAGCGTTCCGCGCGCGCCTTGCCGAGGATGGCTTTTCGTTCGACGTCCTCGACGACGGGCGCTGGCAGCTGGCCGACAAGCCGGACAAGCTGCTGCCCTACTGGATTCGCGCGGGCCTGCGCTGCGACCGCCTCGGCTCCAGCGTCTACTACGCCGAGGAGGTCGAGTCGACGCAGGACATCGCCTTCGAGCTGATGGTCGAGGGGCGGCCGCACGGCACGCTGGTCGTCGCCGAACACCAGACGTCGGGGCGCGGCCGCGAGCAGCGCACCTGGTACACGACCGCCGGCAAGTCGCTCTGCTTCTCGGTGCTGCTCGACCTCGAGCCGCCCGACACCTTCGCGTCGGTGCTCACGATCGCCATCGCGGCGTCGGTCGCCCGCGCCATCCAGGACCTCGCCGGCCTGCCCGCGCGCATCGACTTCCCCAACGACATCATGGTGCGCGACAAGAAGATCGCCGGCATCCTGCTCGAGGTGAAGGACTACGGCGTGGAGCAGACGCGCGCCGTCGCGGGCGTGGGCGTCAACGTCAACCAGCTCCCCGAGGACTTCCCGGAGGAGATCCGCGCGTTCGCCAGCTCGCTGCGCATCGAGCATCGCGAGGACGACCCCATTCCGCGCCCGCGCCTGCTGCGCTACATCCTGCGCGAACTGGAGAAGTGGCTCGACGGCATCGCCAAGGGCGACTTCGAGGAGCTCGAGCAGGAGTGGAACCGCTTCGCGAACCTCGTCGGCCAGGAGGTGCTCGTGGAGCGCGGCGAGGACAAGATCAAGGGGCGCGTGCTCGAGGCGAGCATCCGCTCCGGCCTCAAGCTGCGCACCGAGGACGGCGAGCAGACGATCCGTTTGGAGCACGTCGCCGAACTCGACGTCGTCGAGTGACGGCCCGGTGACTTCCCCGCCCCCATAGGGTCTGACCAAGAGAAGCCCTGGCTTCGACGGGCTGCGGCTGCGCCCCACTTCGCGGCGCCTCCTCGGAGTATCACTTGGATACGCGGTCGTCGGCGCCGCTCGCGGTGCTTGTCCTCGCTCCGTCTCTGGCCGACGGTCTTCTCTTAGTCAGACCCTAGAATGCGGGGGTGAGTTGGCTCCGACGGATCCCGGCGGAGACGCGGATTGTCGTCCTGGTCGTCTTCCTTGCGCTCTTCCAGGCGATCCTGCTTTCCATCTTCGGGCTCAAGGCGATTCAGGCCGAGCGCCAGAAGGCGGGGGAGCGGATCGCGCTGGATGCGGGTCACTACCTCGAGCGCGCCGTCGCCGGCCGCCTGGTACAGGACCTCGGCCACTACGCCACCGAAGCGCTCGACGCCGCCTTCGTCGAGGGCGATCCGGCACGGCTGCGGCGCGATCCGCAGCTGGTCGACGGCGTGTTCACCGACGCCTACCTCGTCGCCGCGAGCGGCGAGATCCTCGAGCCGGGCGCGCGCAACGAGCCGGTGGTGCGGCCGCGTGAACGGGTCCGCGCCGACGCCGACGAGGTGTGGCGCGCCGCCGACGCCTTCCGCAAGGCGTATCGCAACGCGGAGTTCGACGAGGCGGAGCTCACCGCCCGCGCGCTCGCGTTTGCCCGCGCGCACCCCTTTGCGCTCGACGAGAGCGGTTCATCGCTCGCGCTCGCCTTCGCGTCGTCGGTGCTCTTCGGCGGCGAGACCGCCGGCACGCCCGATCAGCTTCGCGCGGCCCACTGGATCGGCGCGCTCGTCGAGGCGTTCGGGTTCGAGGCGGCGCCGGCCGAGGCGCGCGTCTTCCTCGACGCCGTCGAGGAGCAGCTCGACGACCCGGCGACGCGCCGGCACCACGCGGCGCGCATCGCAACGCTGCAGGTGCTGCGCGCGGAGCGCACGCGTTTCGGGCCGCGCCAGGCCGCGCGCATCCACCGCAGCCGCGACGCCGAGCCGCCCGCGCTCTTCTACGTGCGCACCAAGCCCGACAACTCCAGTCGCGTGCTGGTCGTCGATCCCGTGCGTCTGCAGGGGCTGCTCGACGGCGTGCTCCGGCGCGCCCGCGCCGAGGCGGAGCCGGGCGTGACGCCGCGCATCGTGCGCGAGGGGAGCGAACCGCGCGATGCGATCGTGCAGCCGCTGCACGTGCTGCCCGACCACGTCGCGGTCGCCGCCATCACGCCGGAGCAGATCGCCTCGGCGGCGCGCGACGGCGAGCGCATCTATCGCTGGATCATCGCCTTCTCGATCGTCGGCATTCTCGCGGGCGGCCTGCTCACGGCGCGCCTCGTCATGCGCGAAGTCAAGCTGGCCAAGCTCAAGAGCGGTTTCGTCAGCAACGTCACGCACGAGCTCAAGACGCCGCTCACGAGCATTCGCATGTTCTCGGACATGCTGCGCGCGGGCCAGGTGACCGACCCGGCCGAGCAGCGCGAGTGTCTCGACGTCATCGGCCAGGAGGCGGACCGCCTCGGCGCGCTCATCCAGAAGGTGCTCGACTTCGGCCGCAGCGAGTCGCCGCGTCCCCGCTTCCACTGGGTCACCGGGCCGCTGGCGCCGGTCGTGGAGCGCGAGGTGGAGCGCTTCCGGCGCGCGACCGGGATGGGTGACCTGATGGTCGAGGTCGCCGTCAACCAGCCGCCGGTCGTGCACGACCCGGACGCCTTCGCGGACGTCATCGCCAACCTCCTGTCGAACGCCTACAAGTACTCGCCCGCCGACGAGCGCGAGATCGCCATCACGCTCGGCCCGCAGCGCGGCCGCATGGTGCTCGCCGTCGAGGACAACGGGCCCGGCGTCCCGGTGCGCGAGCGCCGCAAGATCTTCGAGCAGTTCTATCGTGCCGACGACCGCCTCACGCGAGCCGTCGAAGGGACCGGTCTTGGTCTTTCCATCGCCCGCAACATCGTGCGCGCGCACGGCGGTCGCATCGAGGTCGAGGATCGCGAGGGGGGCGGAAGCCGCTTCGTCGTCGTCCTGCCGACCGCGTCGCGCCGGCCGCGTTCCGCTTCCCCGCAACCCGTCGCGGAGTCCGCCTCATGACCGAAACGCATCTGATCCTCGTCGTCGAGGACGACGCCTCCATCCGCCTCGGCCTCTCCAAGAGCCTGCAGTTCGAGGGCTTCCGGGTGCTGCAGGCGGCCGACGGCGAGCAGGGGCTCGAGCTCGCCTTCGCGCAGCGGCCCGATCTCATCGTGCTCGACCTCATGCTGCCGAAGGTCAACGGCTACGAGGTCTGTCGCACCATCCGGCGGCACGACAAGAAGACGCCCATCCTGATCCTGAGCGCGAAGGACCAGGAGGTCGACAAGCTGACCGGGTTCGGGCAGGGCGCCGACGACTACGTGACGAAGCCGTTCAGCGTGCGCGAGCTGGTGGCCCGCATCAAGGCGCGCCTGCGCAGCACCGAACCGGAGGAGGAGGTGCTGGAGCGCCACGAGTTCGGGCGCGTGAAGGTCGATACGCTCGGCCAGACGCTCGAGGTGGACGGGGAGCAGCTGGAGGTCTCCAACCGCGAGTTCCGGCTGCTGCTCTACCTCATCGAGAACCGCGGCCGCGTGCTCTCCCGCGACCAGATCCTCAACAAGGTCTGGGGCTTCGACTACGAAGGCACCGCGCGCACCATCGACAACTTCATCAACAAGCTGCGCGCGAAGATCGAGGTGGAGCCGACCGAACCGGAGTTCATCGTGACGGTGCGCGGCGTCGGCTACAAGTTTGTGGGATAACGGGGGCGTGGGCCCGGACGAGACGCCGTTCGTCGATCGCACGACCGCGTACGTGCGCCGTCATCCGCTGCTCCGCGCGATGGCGGGGCTGACCCTGCTGAACTACCTCTTCTCGATCGTCCTCGGCGTGCGCGGCTCGCTCAGCTGGGTGGCGATCGGCTACCTCGTGCTGCTGAGCGCGCTCAGCTGGTTCTTCGCGGTCGGTGTCCCCATGATGAACCGCGCCATCCGCGAACGCGCCGGCATCGATCCGACTGGCTACTGGGGCGGCATCGTCGAGCTCTTTGCGCGGGTCGTGCTTTGCGCCCAGACCGGCATCCACTCCTTTTTGCTGGTGGAAGTGGCGTTTCGGGTGGGCTGAGCCCCACCGGCGACCGATCTAATCCTTAGGCCCCGGGTTCGACGGAATCTGGGGCTGTTTCGGCGTTACACTACAAGATGTAGCTGCCGCACGGAGAGGAGCGCGATGAACGAGCGATCGAGACGGATGGGGGCGCGGATCCTCCCGCTGGGCCTCCCTCTGGCCTTCCTGTTGGCCGCCTGTGCCGTCCCGTCCGATGATCCCTCCCAGCCGGCCGGGACCGAGGCGAAGGTCGCCCAGCCCTCGGTGGTTCACGTCGAAGACCTGGCTCGCGATCTCTCCCTCGACTACAGCTCGAAGGGCAGCGTGATCGAGCTGCAGCGGCGGCCGGACGCCGTCATTTTCGTGCGCGAAAGCCGCAACGCCCACGTGAACGGCGAGCTGCTCATCATGACGAAGCCCTGCATGTTCCTGGGCTCCGGCTATGCCCTGGCGCGTTCCGATGCCGATCGCGTCGTGCGCACGCTGAAGCGTTTCCGCCGCGACCGCGGCGTGGACGAGCCGGTCGATCCGGAGCCGCCGCGCGTCCGGCGCGCCTCGTCTCTGCCGCGGAGCTGGCGCCCGCGCACCGCGGCGCGCGACTGGCGGGCGATCGTGATTCATCACATGGCCAGCGGCACCGGCTCGGCCGCCGCGATCCACCGCATCCACCGCAATCGCGGCTGGGACGGCCTCGGCTACCACTTCGTGGTCGGGAACGGCACGCTGACCGGCAACGGCAGGATCGAGATCGGCTATCGCTGGGCCAACCAGGGCGTCGGCGCGCACTGCAAGGCGGCGCGCTACGGCAACAGGAACTGGTGGAACGAGCGCGCCATCGGCATCTGTCTGATCGGCGATTTCACGCGGACGCCGCCCAGTCGGGAGCAGATGGACGCCGTCGTGGAGCTCGTGCGCACGCTCATGGAGGAGTACGACATCCCCGCCCGGGAGGTCGTGCCCCACCGCGAGGTGAAGACGACCGCCTGCCCCGGCGAGCGGTTCCCCTGGCGGGAATTCCAGCGCCGCCTGCGGTAGGAGCTGTCGTGACCGCCCCGTGACGCCCTATGGCGTATCCCTGACGGTCCACGTATGAGGGCCGTGGGGACAGGGCATCCCCTGAAGGAACGAAGACGTGCCCGAACCCGGTTGCTTCGGCGGCCGGGTTCGCTTATTTCCGAGCCATGCCGAAGATCCCGATCGCGACCGGCCTCGACATGTACTACGAGGAGCACGGAGAAGGCGAGCCGTTGCTGCTCATCATGGGCACGGGCGCGGACCACCGCTTCTGGGCCGCCCAGGTGCCGGCCTACCGGGAGCGCTACCGCACGATCGTCTACGACGCGCGCGGGGTCGGGCAGACCACCGTACCGGCCGATCCGATGAGCTGCTCCATGGCGCTCATGGCGGACGACGCCGCGGCGCTGCTCGACGCGCTCGGCATCGAGTCGGCGCACGTCTCCGGCCTCAGCCTCGGCGCGACCGTCACGCAGGAGCTTTGCCTGCGCCATCCGAATAAGGTGCGCACCGCGCAGATGCACGGCGCGTGGGCGAAGAGCGACGAGTGGTTCATTCGCATGATCGAGACGCTCGCCTTCCCGACGCAGAACGGCGATCTCGCGGCGTTCATCCGGTTCGCGCTCATGTGGATCACGAGTCCGACGTTCCTCGATACGCAGCCGGAGACGGTCGCCGCGATGGAGCAGAGCTTCCTCGACGCCCCGCCCGCGCCCGCCGGCGTGCTCGGCCACATCCACGCCGACAAGACGCACGACGCGCTCGACCGCCTGCCGCAGATCAGCTGCCCCGTCCTCGTCGCCACCGGCGAGCAGGACGTGCAGGTCCCGCCGCGCTACGGCCGCGCCGTCGCCGACGCGATCCCCGGCGCGGAGTTCCACCTCTTCGAAGGCCCGCACGCGAGCCACCTGAGCTGCCTGGAGATGGCGGACGAGTTCAACGCGTTCACGCTGGACTGGCTGGCGAAGCACGTTTGACGTGGGACGTGCGACGTTCGACGTCTGCGGTAGGAAGGCGGCCTGAACGTTCGACGGATGGATTCGCGACGTCCGCCGCCTGAGGGGACTTCCCGGGCCGAACGTCGAACGTCAAACGTCGAACGTCGAACCTGAACTCTGCCAGCCTTCCTGATGCAGCAGATACTCCTTCCACTGCATCCCGCCGGTGAAGCCGCCGATCTTCCGCTGCGCCGCGACCACGCGATGGCACGGGATCACGATCGGGATCGGGTTCTTGCCCATCGCCTGGCCGACGGCGCGCGCGGCGCCGGGGGAGCCGACCAGCTTGGCGACTTCGCCATAGCTTTTGGTCTCGCCCCACGGAATGCCCTCGACTTCCGCCAGCACGCGCGCGGTGAACGGCGCGAGGTCGAACGCGAGCGGAAGGTCGAAGACGCGACGCTTGCCCTTGAGGTACTCGCGTAGCTGATCGCGCGCATCCCGCGCGATGCCCTTCAGGCGCGCATCGGGCTTCTGTGCCCGACCGAGCCAGATGCCGATCACGCTCTCGTCGTCGGTTGCGAACGCGATCGGGCCGAGGGGCGAGTCGACGACGCCCCGTTGCGCGGGGTAGGATTCGCGGTCTCGGATGGATCGGGGCGTATTCAAGGCAATCCTTCTGTCGATCGTGCTACTGGCGCTGGTCGTCCTCACCATCGCCATCGTCTCGCCGTTTCTGGGGTCGCTACGGGGGGGCGCGGTGCTGGTGACGGCGACCCATCCTATCCACCAGGCGCTCTGCCGGAAGCTCGGCGACCGTCCGACGCTCGCCGCGGGTCTGATGACCGCCGCCGTCGTGCTCGGTCTCATTCTGCCGTTCGCGCTCATGGCGCCGCGGTTCGTGGTGGAGGGGCGCGAGTTCTTCACCGAGGGCTGGGTCGAGATCCGCGACGTCGTGCGGACCCAGGTAAAGCAGGAAGGGACGATCCCCAACCGCGTCGACGCGTGGCTGACGGAGAACTTCCGTGAGGAGATCTCGCTCGACCAGCTGCGCGGCCCGAGCCGCATGGCGATCACGCTGGCGCGCGACACCGCGACCGCCATCCTGGCGACGATCGCCGGTGTCTTCTTCATGGTGATCGCGCTCTTCTACTTCTATCGCGACGGCGAGCACGCGGTGCAGGTGGTCCGCGAGCTGCTGCCGCTCGACGAGGACGACCGCAACCTGGTCATCGGCGCGCTGCGCGACGCGGTCAACGCCTCGGTGCGCGGCGGCCTGCTGACGGCGCTTGTGCAGGGCGCGCTGGGCGCCGCCATTCTCGCGATCCTCGACGTGCGCGGGCCGGTCTTCTGGGGCGCGGTGATCGCGCTCGCCAGCCTCATTCCCCTCGTCGGCACCGCCATCGTCTGGGGGCCGATCGCGCTCTTCCTGCTCTGGCAGGACGAACCCTGGAAGGCCTTCGTCCTCGCGCTCTACGGCGCGATCGTGATCGGCACGGCAGACAACGTGCTGCGCCCCATCTTCGTCGGCAAGCAGATGAAGGCGCACTCGATGCTGCTCTTCTTCGGCATCCTCGGCGCGATCATGCTCTTCGGCTTCAAGGGCATCGTGCTCGGGCCGGTCGTGGTCGCCTGCGTGACGGCGACCATGACCCTGTTCCGGCGCGAGTTCGCGGGCCGGACCTGACCCGGGCTACTTCTTTTCGGCGAGCCCCTTCTCGGCCAGCGCGAGTGCGTTTTTCGCCGACGCGATCATCGCGGCGCGGAACTGCGGGAGCTCGCGCGGCGCGCTGCCGCCGACCGGCGCGACCGGGTTGCGGCCGCTGTCATCGAGCGAACCGAGTACGCCCTCCGCCATGTCCTTCAGTACCTCCCAGTTCTTGGTGCGGCGGCAGAGGCGCAGGATGCCGGACCACGCGTCGCGATAGGTGTAGTCGCTCACCTCAAGCGATCGCACGAAGTAGGCCTCGGCCTTCTCCGGGTCGTAGTTGCAGGGGTAGAACTCGAAGAGCAGGCCGGTGTCGCTCTGGATCTGCGCCACGTTGGGCGAAAGCTTGGCGGCCATTTCATACACCTCGCCGGAGCGCTTGATGAGCGCGCGCACCTCGGCGGGCGGGTTGGGGCTCTTGTGCTGGCCGGTGCTCTCCGCGCGGTTGCGCATGAGCAGCGCGAAGTCGTTCTTCATGTTCGCGTCGTTCGGCGTGAGCTTGATCAGCTCCTCCATCAGCTTCGCGAACTGGTTCCAGTCGCTCGACGCGTAGGAGTAGGCCAGCCGGTAGTAGCGCTGCGCCGGTGCGCGGTAGTTCGCGTTCTGCTCGAGCGCCTGCTTGTAGAACTTCATCGCCGACCGGCCGTCGTTCTTCTTCTCGTGCATCCAGCCGACGTAGTAGAGGTACTGCGCGTTCTTGGGACGGAGCGCCAGCGCACGCTTGTACGCGCCCAGCGCCTTGTCGAACATCTCGTTCAGTTCGAGCGAGTAGCCGTAGTAGAACCACGCGGCCGGCGACTTGGGCGCCTCCTCGGTGGCCTGCTTGAGGAAGGGCGTGGCGCGCTTGGTGTCGCGCTGCGCGAGCTGATTGATCAGTCCGCTGCGGATCGACGCGTTGTAGTCGGGGTGGTGCTTGAGCACGGCGATGTACGCCTCGCGCGCCTTCTCGGGCTTCTTGATGCCCATGTAGCTGTGGCCGAGCCGCACGAAGTCGACCGCGTTGCTCGTGTCGAGCTTGAGCGCGATCTCGTAGTTGTTCGCGGCGTCCGCGAACTTGCTCGAGAAGTAGAAGATCTCGGCACGCAGGGCGTGCGCCCGGGCGTAGTCCTTGTCGAGCGCGAGCGTGTCGCCGATCGCCTTCTGCGCCTTGTCCTTCTCGCCCAGCTGGTGCGCGATGAACGCGCGGCCGAACATCGCGTCGGCCGACTTGGCGTCCTTCTTCAGCGCCTCCTCGTACATGCGCCCCGCGTCCATGAAGAAGTTGCGGATGGTGGTGCCGTCACCGCCGCCCGCCTGCTCCTTGCGCGCGAGGATGATGAACACGTCGCCGAGGCGCGTGTCGAGACGCGCATCGTCCTTGATCTCGTCGAGCTTGTTCTCGAGCAGCGTCCACGCTTCCTCCGGCTCGTCGGCGGCAACCCACGCGTCGGCCAGCGCAAGCTGCGCGTTCGCGTCGGTCGGCTTCGCCTCGGCGGCCTTCTTGGCCTTGCGCACGGCGGCGGGGAGTTCGTCCTGGGCGAGCGCCGGCGCGCACAGAAGAGAGAGCAGAATGAGTGATTGGGCGAGGTTCATGGGTTCTCCGAAGCAGGCGATTCAAACACCGCCGGGCACATGCATCAACCATACCGGCCGGGATTCCGCCCGGGACGCGGGATTTCCGGTCCTCCGGGTGACGCCGGTGTCACCGAAAGGAAACAGAGGGCGACTCCAGCGGAACGTCCCGAAACGCCGAAAAGGGCGAGGTATGCGGGAATTCGTGCGCTCCCTCCTCCTGGTGCCGCTGCTTTGCGCCGTCGTTTTGCCGTCCAACGCGGCGAAGGAGGCGGCGCGCAAGCTCAACGAGCTGCAAACGCGCTACCGAGGCGTGGCCGAGGACCACCGGCTGATCTCCGACCGGCGCGAGGCGCGGTACGAGATCCTCCGCGATGCCCTGCGCCTGCAGACCAGGTCCGCGTCCGACTGGGCGATCGCCCGCATGCGCGACTCGGGCGACGAGGACCTGCAGCGCCGCATCCTCCGGTTCCTCGCGAAGGAGCAGCGCGAGAACCCGCGCGTCGTCCGCCTGTTCCGGGAGCTCATGACCAGCGATCGGTCGCAGCGCCGCCTCGCGCGCGACTTCCTGATCCAGTGGGCGGTGCGCGAGAGCGAGCACGCGTGGCTCGAACGACTCTTCCGCCAGGGCTCGGTCGAGGAACGCTTCCTCGCCGTGCGCGCGCTGGGACGGATTGCCGGTCCGACGACCGTCGAGATGGCGCGCGAACTCATGGATGATCCGGAGTGGGAGGCGGAGAAGGACGGCGTCATGCAGTGCGCCACGCTGGCCACCGCGATGCAGAGCTTCGAGGGCGAGGCGGCCGCGCGGCTGCTGCTGCTGCTCAAGCGCGACCGGCGCTGCACGGCGCGCGACCGCGAGGCGATCCAGCACGCGACGCGCGGCTGGAAGCACGCCGACCTCTCGCGCTACGTCTCGCTGATGGCGCTGAGCGATCCCGACCCGCTGCGTCGCCAGAACGTGGCGGACTTCATGGGACGTGCCGGCGTGGAGTCGGCGCGCGCGCCGCTCTGGTCGCTGGCGCGCAGCCGTCGCGAGCCGTCGGCCGTGCGTGCGGCCGCCGCCGGCTCGCTGGGCTACCTCAAGCTCTCGCGCGGCGCGCTGGCGCGCGATCTCGGGACGCTGCTGAGGGACGAGGACAAGGCGGTCGCCGAGGCGGCCGTGCGCGCGTTGGCGCGCCTGCGCGTGAAGGTCGCCGTGGAGATCCTCGTCGAGGTGCTCGACGGGCCGCTCGGCGCGCTGGCGCGGGGCGAGCTCGGCCGCAACCTGTCGCTGCCGGCGGGGACCGACTGGGCGCGCTGGGTGGTCAGCGAAGAGTGCAAGCTGCCGCGCGGGACGTAACGCGACGTGCTGGTGTTCGACTTCTTCCTCCTCGGCACGGCGCTGCTCGTGGTCGGCATCGCGCTGAGCCGCACGCGCGCCGCCGAAGAGGAGGCCGAGCGGCTGCGTGAGGAGCTCGCGCGGCGCGATGAACCGCTCGAGCAGCAGGAGGCGCTCGCCGCCATCGGCCTGCTGACCAGCGAACTGTGCGAGATGATCATCTCGCCGCTCACCGTCCTGCTGGGCCAGTGCGAGCTCGGCCGCCGGCGCGACACGGGGCCCGAGCGCATCGCCACCATCGAGCGCCAGGCGCGCCGCATCGCCGCGGTGGTCGAACGCCATCGCGCCTTCGCCCCGTCACGCCGCGGCGACCTGCGCGCCGTCGATCCGCTCCGCGTCGCCGATGAGACGCTGCGCTTCGCCGCGCCGGAGGCGGCCGAGCGGGCCGTCGCGCTGCATCGCGAGTATGACGCGGTGCCGCCTATCCAGACCAACGCTTTCCTGCTGCGCAAGGCGCTGCGGCACCTGCTGGGCGCGGCCCTGCGCTCCGGCGCGCAGGACGTCACGCTGGCGGTCGGGACGCTCGACGGCGCGCTGCTGTTCTGCGTGGCGGACGACGGACCCGGCATGGATGAGAACCAGCAGCGCAGTGCTCTGCGTCCGTTCGACGACGGGGCGGTGCGCAGCACCGGTGTCAGCTACGCCATCGCCTCGGCGATCGCGGAGGCGACCGGAGGGCAACTGCTCCTCGAGTCGGCCCCCGGGGAGGGCACGCGCGCCTCCTTGCGTCTGCCCCTTCCCGTGCAGCAATGGGAAGAACACGGGCCCGCACAAGGCGAGCCCGGGGTTGGAGCGCCTGATGGGAATCGAACCCACGTGTCCAGCTTGGGAAGCTGGCGCTCTACCATTGAGCTACAGGCGCACGCGGATCGCCAAGCATAGCAACCCGCGCGACCGTCGTCCGCATCCGGGACGAGCCGGTAAGGGATTCCGCCCGCCGGGCCGATCGGCCATCTGAAATCCCGTATAAAGAGGGCTTGGGCAATCCTTTTTCCGGTGCGCACTGCGGTCGCGGCGCCGGGCGGACGGAGATCACATATGCATCGAGGACGTTGGGTGAACGTCGGGCTCTGGACGGTGCTCGCGCTTCTGCTTCCCGCCTGCGGCGGAGGTGGGGGTGGGGGCGGCGGAGGCGATGCCGGCATTCGTCTCACGTCCCTCGAAGTCACGACGCAGCCCCAGGGTCCGCAATCGCCGTTCGCCACGACGCTGGGCGGGGACGAGGTCGTCCTGCGCGGCACCGGGTTCGTCAACGGGCTGTCGGTTTCCTTCGGGAGCGCGACCGGCACGGTGACCCGCGTTGCCACCGGGGAGATCCGCGTGCGTACGCCTGCTCGCCGCGAGGGCGTGGTCGACATCACGATCACCAACCCCGACGGTGCCTCCTCGACCTTCGATGACCGCATCCGCTTCATCGCGCCCCCCGAGGTCGTTTCGCTCGCGATTCGGACCGGTCCGACCGCCGGCGGCGACATGGTGCCGATCGCCGGCGGGGAAACCGTCGAGCTCAAGGGCAACTTCTTCCGCGCCGGCATGACCGCGCGCGTGAACGGCGTCAGCATCGCGGTCGCCATTGCGGACGAGACGACCGCGAGCTTCCGGGCGCCGGCGGTGCCGGGCGAGATCGCCGTCGACGTCGTCTTGACCGGTCCGGAGGGTCTGGTCACGGTGTTCACCCGCGGCCTCGCCTACACGGCGGAGTTCTCGCTCGAACGCGAGACCGGCGCCTTCTCGGAAGCGCGCGCGCGGCACCTTTTCCGGCGCGCGGCGTTCGGCGCCACGCCGGTGCGCATCGAGCAGGCGGTCGCGGATGGCCTGCCGACGACCGTCGACAAGCTGCTTCGCTTCACCAACGACGAGGCGGTCGAGGCGGAGGCGCTGCCGCTCTGGGGCGTGACGCCGCCGCCGGCCGCGCCCTACAACAACCGCGTGCCGCGCCAGTGGTGGTCGCACATGCTGCTCAAGAACCCGAACCCGTTCCAGGAGCGGCTCGCGTGGTTCCTGCACGATCACTTCGCGACGAGCAACGTCAACTTCCAGGGCGACGCGCAGTTCTGGTTCTACTACCACGTGAACCTGCTGCGTCGCTTCTCGCTGGCGCGCGCGGACAGCACCGGCGACGGCCGGCCCGGCCTCGCCTACGACTGGCGCGACATGCTGGTCGAGATCGGCAAGGACCGCGCCATGCTCGAATGGCTCGACGGTCGCCAGTCGCACAAGGGCAACCCGAACGAGAACTACGCTCGCGAGCTCTGGGAGCTCTTCATGCTGGGCGAAGGTGTCGGCTACACGGAGGAGGACATCCAGGAGGCGGCGCGCGCGCTGACCGGCTTCCTCTGGTTCCGCAGCCAGATCACCACCGACACGCCGGACAACCTGTTCCCGGACGGCCGCATCGAGATCCTCTACCTGCCGTTCCTCCACGACGAGACGGACAAGACGATCTTCGGCGTCACGGGCAAGTTCGGCTACGACGACGTCGGCGGCTTCTACTGGGATCTGGCGACGAACGGCTACGACACCTCGAAGTCGACCGACGAGCGCGATACCGACGGGGGGGTCGTCGACCTGACGCTGCGCGAGCGGCCCGACGAGGCCTCGGAGTTCATCTGCCGCAAGCTCGCCGCCTACTTCCTCTACGAGAACCCGCACGACATCGTCGTGAAGGGGCTCGCCGAGGAGCTACGCCGCAACAGCTGGAACCTCGAGCCCGTGCTCGAGACCATCCTCGAGAGCTAGGCGATGTACTCCGGCCGCGCGCGCAAGAGCCACATCCGCAATCCGGTCGAGTTCATGCTCTCGTTCATGCGCACCATGGACGTCGACCTGCATCCGGTCCCCGCGGTCAACACGTCGCGCATCGTGAACGGCATGTCCGACCTCAACCAGATGGTGCTGCAGCCGCCCGACGTGAACGGTTGGCCGGTGGGTACCGGGTGGCTCTCCTCGCAGGCGATGCTCGAGCGGGCGAACTTCGTCACGTTCGCGATCGAGCAGCTCGACGACTTCGACACGCAGATCGCGCCGCTCGTGCCGCCCGCCGGACAGCGCAGCGCGACCCAGCTGGTCGATCACCTCGCGACGATCCTCGACGTGAAGCTCTCGGGCAACGCCCGCACCAGGATGATCGGATACGTGACGACGCAGGAGCAGGGCGGGCAGTCCGTCCCGTTCGCGTACGACCAGACCAACCCGGAGCACGTGAAGATGAAGACGCGCGGACTGCTCTTCCTGATCGCGCAATACCACGACGCGCACCAGAACTGAGGAGCGACCGACCGTTTTCGTGCAGGCCATTTCGAATCCCGCCGATTGCGCCCGATGCGTCCGCATTCGAGACGGTGCGACAAAGATATCGGGTCGTCCGGGGGGGCTGATCCCCCTCCGGTCCCGTAGGGGGTACGGTGTGGCTAGAAAACCATGTACGGCGCGAGAATTGGTCCTTGGCGCCGACGGACGGAGATGCCCATGAGATACGGACGTTTGGCAGGCGTCGGGCTCTGGATGGTGCTCGCACTGGTGTTGCCCGCTTGCGGCGGCGGTGGTGG
>JBCDBY010000028.1:0-23124 GCA_039182715.1 Planctomycetota bacterium | reverse complement strand
GGAAGACGTCGGCGACCCCGAGGATCTTCGCGACGGGGTTCTGGAAGAGGAGACGGCTCTCCGGCACGGCGTCCCGCGCGGTGCGGAAGAGCGCCTGTTCCTTCTCCGCCTCCGCCACGCGTCCGAGCGCGGCCAGGGCGACGCCACGCGCGTAGCGCCACACCGCGCGCGTCGCCAGCAGCTCCGCGGGGGGCTCCTTCTCGGCGAGGATCTCCTTCCACATGCCGAAGCGCACCATCACGTGGTAGGGCGTGGCCACGAAGACGTCGAAGATGTCGGGGATCGCCTTCATCAGATCGGGCGGGATCTCCCCGGAGATCTTGCGCGCGTACTGCAGGGCGAGTGCGCGGCGCCCTTCCCACATGCCGCCGTAGGCGACGAAGTGCAGGTTGTGAATGCGGTAGGCGGTGAAGAAGTTGGCGCGGCCGCGCAGCGCGACGAACGCCTCGTCGATGCGGCAGGCGTCGATGTTGGTGCGGATGACGTCGTCGTAGAGGCCGGCCCAGACGTAGATGTGGCTCGGCATGTGGACGAGGTGGCCGAGGCCGGCCGCCGACTTCTCGAGCGCGCGCGCGGCGGGCAGCGCCTGGCGCACCTCCGGCCCCGCCTCCATGGCGTGGATGTAGAGGTGGCAAAGCGCGACGTGGTTGGGCCAGCGCTGCAGGGCGGGCTCGAGGATCGCGCGCACTTCCGGCGTTTCGGGTGCCATCTTGCCCTCCGGCGTCCAAAGACCCCACGGGCGCAGCTGCATCACCGCCTCGGCGGTCAGCGCGGCGACGTCGGCGTCGTCGGGGAATCGCTTGTGGACCTTGCGCATCGCCTCGGCGTACGCGCGGTCGAGCGGCGCCCGGTCCTCCGGCATCGGCCAGGCGCAGCGCGCGGCGAGCGCCTCGATGAGCGCCTTCTCCACGGGTGACGCGGCCTTGGTGCGCGCCCGCGTGATCGCCGCGTGCGCTGCCTCGTTCGCCTCGGGCATCGGGAGCGGATCGTTGTAGTTGGGACCGAGCGCGTACGCCTTGCCCCAGTCGTCCATGGCGCAGTCGGGGTCCGCCTTCGCCGCCTGCTCGAAGCAGTGCACGGCTTCGGCGTGGTTGAATCCGAAGGACAACGCGAGCCCGCGGTCGAACCAGAGCTGGGCGTCCTTGGACTTCGTGGTGACCGGTCGGCCGATGTCGCCGATCTCGTAGACGGCCTTTTCGGCGGGCTCGCACGCGGCGAGGAGGAGGAGGAGGGCGGAGATACGCATCTTCAATGAGCGAAACACGGTCGCGGGCCGCGCGCCGTAAATCTTCCTTGGTAAGGTGCCGCCCGCCGTGATCGATGTCGCCGATCTCGTCTTCACCTATCCCGGTGCGCCCGTGCCTACCGTACGAGGCATCTCGTTCGAGATCGGGGAAGGCGAGATCTTCGGCTTCCTCGGCCCGAGCGGCGCGGGGAAGAGCACGACGCAGAACATCCTCATCGGACTGCTGCAGGGCTGGGAAGGACGCGTGCAGGTCGGCGGCCGGCCGCTCACGGAGTGGGGGGGCGCCTACAACGAGCGCATCGGCGTCAGCTTCGAGCTGCCCAACCAGTACAGCAAGCTCACCGCGCGCGAGAACCTCGAGTTCTTCCGCTCGCTCTACGCCGGCGAGACGGAGACGCCCGAGGCGGTGCTTGCGCAGGTGGGGCTGGCGGACCACATCGACAAGCCGGCCGGCGACTTCTCGAAGGGCATGAAGAACCGGCTCAACTTCGCCCGCTCGATGATCAACCGGCCCGACCTCTGGTTCCTCGACGAGCCGACGTCGGGGCTCGATCCGGTTTCGTCGCGACACATGCGCGGCGTGATCCGCGATCGCGGCGTGACCACCTTCGTGACGACGCACGACATGGTGACCGCGGACGAGATCTGCGATCGCGTCGCGTTCATCGTCGATGGGCAGCTGGCGGCGATCGATGCGCCCGAGGCGCTGCGCCGGCAGTACGGCAAGCACGAGGTGGAAATCGAGTGGGGCGCGGACGGCGCGAAGCACAGCGCGCGCTATCCGCTCGACGGGCTCGGCGAGCAGGCGGAGTTCCAGCGCGTGCTGCGCGAGGAGCACGTGCTGTCGATCCACTCCCTGGAGACGACGCTCGAGGACGTCTTCATCCAGGTCACCGGGCGGAGCCTCTCGTGAGCCGGATGCGGGCCGCCATCCGGCAGGACGTGCGGCTGCAGGCGCGCGCGAAGCTCTACGCGATCGGCATCGCGGTCGCGCTCCTCATGGGGCTGGCGGGTCGGTTCTTTTTCGCGTCCGATCAGGCGGCCGTCGTGCTGCCGCTCTTCTATCTGCTCGGGCTCGGCGGCACGACGTTCATGTTCGGCGCCTCGATGCTGCTGCTGGAGAAAAGCGACGGCACGCTCGCCGCGCTGCGCGTCTCGCCGCTGACCGCGCAGGAGTACCTGCGGAGCAAGGCGGTCACGTTGACCGGATTCGCGCTGTTCGAGAGCGCCATCGTGTTCGCCTTCGTCTATCGCGAGGGCGCGGTCCAGCCGACCTGGTTGCTCGCGGGTCTGGTGGCGCTCGGTCTTTCCTACACCTACATCGGCATCGGCATGGCGTGCGCATACGACAGCGTGACGGCGTTCCTGTTCCCGAGCGCGACGCTGGTCTCGGTCGTGATGCAGCTGCCGTTTCTCGGCCCGCTCGGCATCGGCGAGCCGTGGGCGTGGCGCATCGTGCCGACCGCGGGCCCGCTCGACCTGATGCGCGCGGGGTTCGGGGCGGACGTGCCGTTGGGCTACGCCGTGGGCATGTCGTTGGCGCTCGTCGTGGGGTCGATGCTCTACGCGACCATGCGGTTCCGGCGCCACATTCGGCTCCGGGAGGTTTGACGGTGGAGCGCGCGCGCCTCGCCTTCCTGCGCACCGACCTGCTTCGCGTGATGCGGGACAGTTTTCTCGTCGGTCTTCTCGGCATCGCCCTCGGCATGGCGGTCGCGCTGCGCTTCGTCCTGCCCGCCATCGCGGATCGCGTGACGGGGTTCGACCTGACGACGTACTTCCCGCTCTTCGCGAGCTACTACGTGATCGGCGTGGGCGCGATGATGATGGGGGCGGTTGGAGGCTTCCTGCTCCTCGACTCGCGGGAGGAGAACGTTCTGTCGGCGATGGCGGTGTCGCCGGTGCCGCTGCGGCGCTACTTCACCATCCTCGGCGCCGTGATGGCCACCGGCGCGTTCGTGCTTTCGGTGTTGCAGGCGTCGGCGATCGGGGTCGGTCTTGCGCCCTGGCCGGCGGTCGTCGGCTGCGCCTTCGCCGGCGCACTCTTCGCGCCCTTCTTCGCCTTCCTGCTGGCGGGCGTGGCGACCAACAAGGTCGAGGCGTTCGCCGTGATGAAGATCATCGGCGTCTGCGCCGCGATCCCGATTGGCGCCTGGTTCGTCGACGAATCGTGGCAGTGGCTGTTCGCCTTCTACCCGCCGTACCTCGTTTGCAAGGCGTGGTGGGTGGCCAGCGAGGGCGGAGCCGCGTGGCCGCTCTGGCTGCTGGCGTCGATCCCGATGACGGCGATCTACGTGCTCGCGACCGCGCGCCACTTCGCCCGCCTCGGCCGCTAGCGCACCACGGCGGAGTCGATGTGGAGCTCGACGGCGGACTGGCGGTAGCCGTGACGGACGCCGACGGCGTTCACGACGCCGTCGTCGACGCTGGCCGATCCGATGTACATGCCGTGCGCCTCGCGCGACGGATCGACGCTCGACCGGCGCACGAGTTCCCGGATATCGCCGTGTTCCCCTTGCGTGTGTCCGTCGTAGGAGGTCGGGAACCGGCTCTCCTGCTTCCGATTCGGCGGCCATACTTTCGCAACGCCGTCGCGGAGCGTGACGAGGAACTTCGTCCGGGGTCGCGGGCCGTTGCCGACGCGCCGCGGGTCGGTCCATGCCTTCACCATGAACTCCATCGTTGCCGCCCGGTTGGGCGCCTTGAGATGAACCGCCTGGATGAGCTGGCCGTCGGCGAGCAGTGGCGCCACCACATCCGCCACAGCCAGCAGGTCGCGCACGCGGCAGCGCGGGATGCGCGGCTCGAACCGTGTGCCGCGGACTTCCTGCGCTCGGTCGCGGCCCCATTTCTCGGGGCTGTCGTAGTGGGCCGTGCCGCCCTGGACGGTGATCGGGAACTTGGGATCCCCTTCGGTCCCGGCGTAGACCAGTCGCGCGTTCTCCCAGGTGCAGTCCTCGAAGTGAGCGCGGCTTCGTTCCATGGCGCCACTCCCCGTCCCGAGCGTGTCGTACATGTCCGTGAACAGGCACCGGCGCATCGAAATGATGCTCGTCCCCCGCACGGCGAGCGCCTGGGTGCCCCCGCGTCCCAAATACCCTCCGAGGAACTCGCAGCCGTCGCAGGCGAGATAGACCTCGCCGCTCGTGCCGAGCGGAGCGCTGTAGCCGCCGCTCGCCCAGGCGCGCATGCGCACCCGGTCCAACAGAACGGACGCGCGTCCGCGCACGTCGAGCAGCGCGCCGCCCCGCTCGCCCCCGTCCAGGGTCAAGTTGCGGATGGTCAGGTGCGCGATTTCACCGGTGGGCCTGAGCATGTCGCCCCGCGGGACGACCAGCATCGTGCGGTCCATGCCCGCACCCCGAATCTCGAGCCGCTCGATGCGTCCGCTCGCGATCCCGGAGCGCTTGATCCGAAAGACCCCGGGGCCGAACTCGATGGTCTCCCGGCCCTTCGGCAACTCCACGATGGTGATCGGTTCGTCCGTCGCCTCGAGGCGGGCCGGCGTTCCGCGGCCGGGACGCACGCGTGCCCGGAAACGGTCGAATTCACGCACGACGGGATCGACGTCCGCCTGCGACTCGGTGTAGCGCCGCAGGACGTCGAGGCCTCCGTCCTGCGGACCGATCTTCGCGTCCTCTCGGCGCTCACGCTCCTTGCGGAGCGCGCTCTTCATCCAGCCGCGCTCCTCCTCGGTTACTTCGAACGAGGCGGTCACGACGCGAGCGGCTTCCGCCGCGGGCGCACGGGAGCGTGCCGCCCGCGGCGTGCCGCTGTCGAGCGAGATGTAGGTGATCGCCGCACCCACGAGCGCGGCGGCGAAGAGCTTGAGGATCTCCCTCCCCATGCCCCTCAGACTAAGACAAGCCGGCGGCCGCCACCACGCGGTCCGCCAACGCCTCGGCCTGCGCGCGATCGCCGAGCTTCGCGAGCCACGCATCCGGCACGCCGTCGGTCGCGCCGCGGATCGCACCGGTGACCATCAGGCGCCCCGACGTGTCGCCGCCGGAGAGAATCGATGCGCGCACGCTCTCCTCGAAGGAGTCGCCGTGAAGCGCGGCGTGGAAGGCGACCGGCACCGAGTTGGGCACCGGGCAGGTCTGACCGCGTTGCAGCGCGTAGGCAATGACGTCGTCCTCGGCGGCGAGCACTTCCTCGAGCTGCTTGTTCACGGCGCCGCTGGTCCGACAGGCGGCCTCGACCGAGGCGCGCGCGTCCGACCCGCGGATCGCCTCGCGGATCGCGCACGCGGCGGCGACGCCGTAGCGGACCGCCTGCTCGTTTTCGTGCGTCGCACGAATGCTCTCCTCGATACGCGCCTCGAACTCGGGATCTTCGAGGTAGCGCACCGTGTAGGCGACGAGCTTGGTGAGCGCGCCCGCCTGGTTGTCGTCGGCGCCGCGCCCGGTCTCCAGCAGGTCCTTCGTTGCGTGGTCGACGTACCCGTCGTAGTCCGCGCTAAAACGCTGCTTGTAGCGGCCACGGTAGTCCTCGACGTCGAGGCCGCCGCTCTCCGCGATCGACTCCAGCGCGACGAGCAGATGGTCGCCGTAGTGCGTATAGCCGCCGGGCGAACGCTTCTGGTGGTAGTCGACGGGCGGATGGAATTCCGGCTCGGCGCCGCCCAGTTCGGCGACGCGGTCGACGTCGTAGATCCAGTGCAGGCCCATGGCGGCGGCATCGGCGACGAGGGCTCCCAGGATGGCCTGGCGGGCGCGTTCGGTTTTGCTCATGCCGGTTGGATGCTGCCCGGCGCCCGAGGGATGCACCTATTCGCCGTTCACCAGATCCTCGATCACATGCTCCATTCCCTCCACGACGAGGGCCAGCTTGTCGTAGTGCAGCTTGTCCGGCGTATCGGTCCGTTCGTGGTAATGCGGATAGCGGAAGGGTGCCGTGTCCGTGACCATGAACGCGCGATAGCCCTGCTCCCAGAAGCAGCGGTGGTCCGACCAGTCCACGCCCTGGACGAGTGCCGGCAGCGTCGTGCCGTGCGAGGGGATCTCGGCCTTCGCACGGAAGACGTCGACGGCGCGGTAGGTCATGCGGTGTGTCGCGACGTTGCCGACGAAGGCGATGAAGTTGCCGCGGTTGCCGTAGAGCTTCTCGAGGGTCGCGAGCGGAAACTCCTGCGAGTTCTCCTCGTCGCTGAAGTAGCCGATCGTCTCGAGACTGATCATGAGGAAGACGTTTTCGCCCCGCTCCTTGCACCGCCGGGCGTAGTGCGCGCTGCCCATGTCGTCGGTGGCGAAGAAGGGAGGCTCCTCGTTGGTGAAAAGCACGAAGCGCAGCGTGCGGCGGGTGGGGCGGTCGGCGAACCGGCGGGCGAGTGCGAGCGTGGCGGCGACGCCGCTCGCGTTGTCGTTGGCGCCCGGCGAGTCGGATGCCGTGTCGTAGTGGGCGCCGATCACCACGATCTCCTCGTTGCCCGGACGCTCCGCCTCGATGTTGTCGAAGGTCTCACCCATCGCGGTGACGGGTTGACGGCCGGGTTCGTACCCGGCGCGCTGGAGCTGCGCCGCGATCCAGTCGCCGGCCCGGCGCTGTGCCTGCGGGTAGAAGACGCCGCGCGGGCCGAATTCCCCGGCGAGCGCCTCGACGTCGGCGCGCAGCTCTTCCGCGAGCGTCGGCGCCGGCGTGCCCACCGGTCCCGTGTGGCTTTCGCCCGGCATGCGCAGGAAGAACCACCAGTAGGCGCAGCCGCTTCCCGCAAGGAGGAGCAACAGGACGGAAATGCGCGCGAGCGCGCGGCGGCTGACGATCTGCATAGAGGCTCCGAAGAGTAACGAACGTTTCTACCGCCGAAACTGCCGCGGCGAGTTCGGACAATCCGCCGCCCATGCGCGGGGCGCATTGGCACGGTCGCTGCGAATGAGCCTCTCGACGCGTCCGCGTGGGGCGGGCGCCGCAACGAAAGGGAAAACAGTGCAACACGTCCGTAGAACCGTTCTGTCCATGCTCCTTCTCCTCGCCGCGTGCGGCGGCGGCGGGATCGAGCCGTTCCTGGAGGCCGTCCGCGATGCGTCGACCGAGCTGGCCGATCCGTCCAACCCGATCGACGTGCGCGCCGCGCTCGGCGGCGAGTCCACGGTCGCGCCGCAACTCGTGGACACCGGTGTGGTGCTCGACACCTCCACCGTCGTCGCGGCCCAAACCGTCCGACTCTTCGAATTCGACGCCGACGACCGCTATCGATCGGAACTCACCGCCGACGAGTTCGTCGCGTTCGCGGAGGGTACCTACGTCGTCGTGCTGCCGCTCCGTCCGCTCGAGCCGGGCACCTGCTACCTGGCCGTGCTGACACGCGATGTGCGTGACGAGGACGGTCGCCGGTTGCGTCGCACCCGGCGCGTGCGCGATCTCGAAGGCACCGGCAAGGGAGCCGGCACCGTCGTGCGACAGCTGCTCCGCGCCGCCTGGCGCGCCCGCGTGCCGCTGCGTACGGTCGCCCGCGTCCACGCCTTCCGCACGCTGCGGGTGCGCGAAACCCTGGCAGCGGTCCACGGCGCGACAATCGCGCGTCCCATCCAGCTCGCGCCGACCGGTCTCTCGACCGATCAGCTCGGCCTGCCCGCCGGCGCGGACATCTACGTCGGCACCCTCGAGGTGCCCTCGTACCTCGATCCGACCGATCCGCTCGGCAGCTTCTGGGATTCGAACGACGACCGGCCGCTGCCGACGCAGCGCGGCGTCATCACCATCCCGCTCATCATGACGGTGCCCAACGCCGACAGCGGGTTCACCAAGCCGACCGACGGCTGGGACGTCGTCATCTACCAGCACGGCATCACGCGGGTGCGCACCGACATGCTTGCCGTAGCGGGTGCGATGGCCGCCGCCGGGCAGGCGACGATCGCCATCGACCTGCCGCTGCACGGCGTGACCGATCGCACCAACCCGTTCTATCAGGCCGGTCGCGAGCGCACCTACGACTTCGACCTCGTCGACAACGCGACGCTCGCGCCGGGGCCGGACGGCCTCATCGACGAGTCGGGCACCTTCTTCATCAACCTGCAGAACCTGCTCAACTTCCGCGACAACGGGCGGCAGGCGATCAGCGATCTCTTCACGTTGACACGCTCGATCCCGTCCATCGACTACGACGGCGGCGGCCCCGACTGCGACGCGAACGACATCCGCTTCTTCGGCCTGTCGCTGGGCGGCATCATCGGGACGCCCTACGTCGCGCTCGAGGACGGCATCGACGCCGTCTCGCTCGGCATGGCGGGCGGTGGCGTGGCGCGCCTGCTCGAGGCATCGAGCTTCGGCCCGCTGCTGCAGGGCGGACTGGCGGCGCAGGGCATCCTGCCCGGCTCGCCCGCCTACGAGTTCTATCTCGATACGCTGCAGGCGGTCTTCGACGCGGCCGACCCGCTCAACTTCGCGATCGAGGCGGCGGCGAAGCACCCGATCCACCTCATGCAGATGCGCGACGACCCGACGGTGCCGAACGCCGTGCCGCTCTGGCCCCTTGCGGGCACGGAGCCGCTCGCGGCGCTCATGGGCCTCGCGCCGGTCACCACGACGGTCTCCGACCCGGCCGGCGTGCGCGGCTTCGTGATCTTCACCGCCGACTTCGGCGTCACGCACCAGCCGCAGCTGCAGCCCGAGATCACGCCCCGCGTCACGGTGGAAATGGTCTCGTCGACGGCCGCCTTCCTCGCTTCCGGTGGAACGCTGCTGCCCGTTTTCGACAGCGGCGCGTTGGAGTAGTCCGCTTCGCCACGGGGCACGAGGTGCCCCGGGGCATCTTTCCTTACGATGGGGGGATGCGTGTGGGTGGGGTCCTGCTTGTCGCCGTTCTGCTGGCCGTTGCGCTCGCCGAACCGGCGCCGGACTTTGCGCGCGACGCGGAGTCCTATCTGGACGACCACTGCCTCGCCTGCCACACCGGCAAGCGCGCCAAGGGTGGGGTCGACCTCCGCGGGTTCGAGAAGGCGCGTCCGGAGCTCCGCCGCCGCGTGGAGCGCGTGGTGCGGAACGGCGAGATGCCGCCGGAGGACGAGGAGCGGCCCGACGCCGCCGCGACGCGCCGGTTTCTTGCCTGGCTGCACGCGTCGCGTTCGAGCCAGCCGCTCGTGCCGGGCCGCGTCACGCTGCGACGGCTGAACCGGCACGAGTACGCGCACACCGTTCGCGATCTGCTGGGCGTCGACTTCGACCCTGCCCGACTGCCGGCCGACGACGTCGGTTACGGCTTCGACAACATCGGCGACGTGCTGAGCCTGCCCCCCGCGCTTCTCGAACGCTACTTCGATGTCGCCGAATCGATCGCGCGCCGCGCCGTCGTGTCGCGCGAATCGCACCGTCCGAAGACCGAACGCGTCGAGGGAGCGAAGCTGCGGGCCGTCGGTGGGGGCAACGTGCGTCGGGACGGCGTGCATCTCTACTCGAACGGCGCGGCGCGCGCCGCATTCCGGTTGCCGCGCGCGGGCGAATATCTCATTCGCGTGCGGGCGTGGGGACAGCAGGCGGGGCCGGAGCCGTGCAAGACCGAGGCGCGCGTCGGCACGCGCCGGCTCGGCGTCCAGCCGGTCACGGCGGTGCGGGCGGAGCCGGAGGTCGTCGAGTGGCGCGCGCGTCTGAAAGGCGGTCGGCAGACCGTCGACGCCGCGTTCACGAACGACTACTACCAGCCGCGTCACCCCGATCCGAAGCAGCGCGACCGGAACTTCTTCGTCGCCTGGATCGAGGTCGAAGGGCCGATCGACCGCCCGCGCATACCGCCGTCGCAGGAACGTCTCGTGCCGGCCGGCGCGACCGAGTTGCGTCCGCTCGTGGCGCGCCTCGCAACGCGCGCGTTCCGTCGACCCGTCGGGGCACGCGATCTCGACGCCCTGCTGGCGGCGGTCGCCCGCGCCGCGCCGGAGAGCGCGAGCATCGAGCGCCGCATGCAGCTCGCCATCACCGCGATGCTGGTCTCACCGCGCTTCCTCTTCCGGCTCGAGCTGGATCCGCGCGCGCGGGAGCTCGACGACTGGGAGCTTGCGTCGCGACTCTCCTATTTTCTCTGGTCGAGCATGCCCGACGCCGCGCTCTTCGCGCGCGCCGCGAAGGGGGAGTTGCGCGATCCCGACGTGTTGCGTGCGGAGGTGTCCCGCATGCTGCGAGATCCGCGCGCGAGCTCGCTCGCCGAGCACTTTGCGACGCAGTGGCTGCGCGTCCGCGACCTCGAGCGGCACGAGAGCGTCGATCCCGCGCTGCGGGCCGCGATGCGCGCGGAGACGGTGCTCTTCTTCGACGCGATCCTGCGTGAGGGGCGCGACGTACGCGAGCTGCTCGTTTCCGATTTCACCTTCGTAAACGATCGGCTGGCGAAACACTACGGGCTGCCGGGCGTGCGCGGTCCGCACATGCGGCGCGTGCGGCTGGAGGGGAACGAGCGCGGCGGGGTGCTGACGCAGGGCAGCGTGCTGCTGTCGACCAGCAATCCGACGCGCACCTCCCCGGTGCGTCGCGGCAAGTGGGTGCTCGACGCGCTGCTCGACGACGCGCCGCCTCCGCCGCCGCCCGGCTTCGACAGCCTCGACGAGAGTGCGAAAGCAAAGGCGCAGCTCTCCCTGCGCGCGCGGCTGGAGCAGCATCGCGCGGACCCGAACTGCGCGGTCTGCCACCGCCGCATGGACGTGCTCGGCTTTGCGCTGGAGCACTACGGCCGCGACGGCCGCTGGCGCACGCGCGACGGCAAGTTCGCCATCGACGCCAGCGGCACGCTGCCGGACGGCACGCGCGTGCAGGGCGCCGGCGACCTCAAGCGGCTGCTGCACGCCGATCCGCGTTTCCGGCGCGCGTTCGCGAAACACCTGACCACCTACGCGCTCGGCCGCGGTCTCGACGACGCCGACGAGCCGCTGCTCGAATCGATCCTGGCCGCCTGGGAGCGGCCGACCATCGGGCGGCTGGTGACGGCGATCGTGCTGTCGCCCGCCTTCCGGCAACAGGGGGATGCGTGACGATCCAACGACGGACTTTCCTGCGCGGCGCCGGAGCGGCGCTGGCGCTGCCCTTCCTCGAGTCGGTGAGTTTCGGCGCGTCGCGTTCGGCGCAGCGGCTCGCTTTCGTCTTCGTACCCAACGGGATTCACATGCCGGACTGGCGTCCCGATGCGCAGGGCGACGCGCCGCTGCTCGAGCCGCTCGCGCGATTCCGCAAGGACATCCTGCCGATCAGCAACCTCGCGCACCTCAACGCCCGCGCGCTCGGCGACGGTCCGGGCGATCACGCGCGCAGTGCCGCCTGCTTCCTGACCGGCGCGCATCCGGTCAAGACGGCGGGCCGCGACATTCGCGCAGGCGTGAGCGTCGATCAGGTGGCGGCGCGGCATCTCGGGCGGCAGACGGCGTTTCGCTCCCTCGAGCTGGGCTGCGAGCCGGCGCGCCAGTCGGGCAACTGCGACTCCGGCTACTCGTGCGCCTACTCCTCCAACATCGCCTGGCGCACGCCGCATTCGCCCATGGGCAAGGAGGTCGATCCCCGCGCGCTCTTCCACCGGCTGGTCGGGCGCGACATGGATCCCGCGCGTCGCAAGGCGCGCCAGTCGATTCTCGACTACGTGCGGGAGGACGCGCGTTCGCTGCGCACGCGCCTTTCGGCAAGCGACCGGCGCAAGCTCGACGAGTACTTCACCGGCGTGCGCGAGTTGGAGCGCCGCATCGACTTCCTCGAACTGAGCGAGGCGGCCGACCTGCCCTGGATGTGGAGCGACATCGAGGACGAAACCTTCCAGGCGCCGGCCGGCATTCCGCGTGACTTCCGCGCACACATGCGGGTGATGATGGACCTCATGGTGCTCGCGTTCCAGCTCGATCTGACGCGCGTGGCGAGCTTCATGGTGGCCAACGAGGGCAGCAACCGGAACTACGAGTTCATTGGCGCGGCGGGGGGACATCACCACCTCAGCCACCATGGCGGCGAGAAGCGCAAGATCGATCGCATCCGCAAGATCAACCGCTTCCACATGGAGCAGTTCGCCTACCTTCTCGGGGAGCTTGAACGCCTCGACCTCATGGACTCGACCGCGGTGGTCTACGGCAGCGCCATCAGCGACGGCAACCGCCACAACCACGACGACCTGCCCGTGCTGGTCGCCGGACGCGGCGGCGGCATCGTGAAGACGGGCGGCCATCTCGTGGCGCCGAAGAACACGCCGATGTGCAACCTCTACGTGTCGCTGCTGCAGGGTGTCGGTGTGCCGGTTCGCTCCTTCGGCGACAGCACCGGGCCGCTCGCGGGCTTCGGGTAGCGTCTCAAGCCGGGACGCCCCCCGGTCGATAGGGGGCCATGGTCCGTCTGGGGGAGTTCTGCGCCGTCTCGGTCGTCGACGAGCTGCTGCAGCGCGCGCATGCGTGGGGTGCGACCGACATCCACCTCGACCCGGGCGCGAACCGGCTTGCGGTCACCTTTCGGCGGGATGGGGTTCTCGAGGAGCAGGAGCCGCTGCCCGGAGACGCGACGGCGCGCGTCGTCGGCCGTCTCAAGACGCTGGCCGATCTGCTCGCCTATCGCACCGACCTGCCGCAGGAGGGGCGCGTGCCCGCGGATCGCACGCCGTTCGGACGCGAGCTGCGCGTGGCGACCTTTCCGACGATCGACGGCGAACGCGTCGCGGTGCGACTCGATGCCCGCGACGTCGCGCCGGAAGGCCTCGAGGCGCTCGGCCTGCCGGGGCGCGTGCTCCGACCGTTGCGCGACGCGCTCGACCAGCCGGAGGGCGTCGTCCTGCTGACCGGGCCGAGCGGAAGCGGCAAGACGACGACGCTCTACGCCTGCCTGCGCCACCTGCTCGCGCAGCATCCGCGTCGCGCGATCGTCTCCATCGAGGACCCGGTGGAACGGCGCATCGAGGGTGTCGCGCAGTGCGAGGTGCACGAGGCGAGCGGGCTCGACTTCGCTTGCGCGTTGCGCTCGGTGCTGCGCCAGGACCCCGACGTGATTCTCGTCGGGGAGATCCGCGACCGCGAGACGGCGGCCGCGGCGCTCGAGGCGGGCTTGACCGGCCACCTGGTGCTTTCGACGATCCACGCCGGCACCGCCCCACGCGTCTTCGCGCGCCTGCTCGACATGGGCATGGAGCCGTTCGTGCTTACGAGCGCGATTCGCGGCGTGCTCGCGCAGCGGCTCGTGCGCCTGCGCGCCGACGAGGGGTACGAAGGTCGTGCGCCGGTCGCGCAGTGGGCGAACGTCGGCGACGCGCTGCGGCGCGGCGTGCTCGACCGCCTCGATGCGACGGCGCTGGAGGCGGCCGCCGCCCGCGACGGCGCCCGGACGCTGCACGCGGCGGCGCAGGCTCTCGTGCGTGCCGGCTACACGACGAAGGAGGAGGTACAACGTGTCCTCGGTCGCGACGGATAGCCCGCGCCTCTCCCCGGCCGCGCACGAGGAGCTGGCGCTCTTCCATCGCACGCTCGCGGAGCTCTGTCGCGCGCAGGTCCCGCTTCCGCAAGCGCTGGTGGCGCTGCGCGACCAGCTGCGTTCGGGCGCGCTGCGCGAAGCGACCGACTCGATGCTCGCGCAGGTCGAGGCGGGTACACCGCTCGACGAGGCGTATCGCGCGCACCTCGACCGCTTTCCCCGCATCTACGCCGCGCTCGTCGAGGCGGGCATGGTGTCGGGCGACATGCCCGGCATGCTGGAGGAGATCGCGCAACATGCCGACCAGCGCGCGCAGGTGCTCGCACGGCTGCGCCGCGCGCTTGCGTATCCGCTCTTCGCGGCGTGCGTCGTTCTCACGCTCGGCGTGGTGCTGGCGGTCGTCGTGATGCCGTCGCTCTGGCAGATGCCGCACCTCGTCGACTTCGAGGGCGCCCCGTCGCACTTCCTGGTCGGCGGGATCGTGCTGCTCGGGGCGGTCATTTTCTCGACGATCCTGTTGCTGGCGGCCGGTCCGTTCGCCGGTCGCCGTTTCGTGCGCGTCCCGGTCCTTGGCCGCATGCGCGACGACGTCGATCGCGCCGGGCTCGCCGGTTCGCTCGCCATGCTGTTGCGTCGCCAAGTGCCGCTCGCGACCGCGCTGCGACTCGCGGCCGCGACCGTTTCGGCGCGCCGGCGCGACGATGTCGATCGCGCCGCCGAAGACGCCGAGGGAGGCGCGTCGTTCCGTGACCTCGCGCCGCGCCTGTTCGAGCCCGCGCTCGCGTGGCTCGCCGGCGCCGCCGACGGCTCGGCGCAGCTGCCCGCCGCGCTCGATGAGGTGGCGCGCATCCATCGGAGCCGCTTCGAGCGGGCGGTCGACCGCCTGACCACGCTCGTCGTACCGGTCCTCGAGATCCTGCTCGGCGTTGTCGTCTTCCTGTTGGCCATGGCGTACGTGTTGCCGCTGTTCCAGCTGGGTGAGTGGCTCTACGGATGAGTCCCGAGACCGGCGTTCTTCCTCTGCTGGCGCTCGGCTGCGCGATCGTCTGGGCACGCGCCTTTCGGACGCGCAACGCGCTCGAGTTCCGGGCGCGCCTCTGCGAGGTGCTCGCGTTCGGCGTGCGTCAGCAGCGGCCCCTGCTTCCGGTCGTGGAGGCGGCTGCGAAGGAGTTCGTCGGCCTCCGTCGTCGCGCGCTCGATCGCGTGCAGGCTTCGCTTGCGAGTGGCGCGTCGCTGCCCGATGCGTTGCGCGCGGCGGGCCGCCGCTTCTTTCCGGACGATGTGGTCGCCTCGGTGCGCTCCGCCGACGGAACGGCGGCGCTCGGGGGCGCGCTCCGGGCGGCCGGCATCGACGGCGAGCGACGCCTCGACGTGCGGCACCGCGCGCTGCTCGCGCTGATCTACCCCTTCCTGCTGATCGGCTTCTACGTCGCCCTCTACTCGGTCGGAGGCCATTTCCGGGACATCTTCGACTCCGTCCAGGTCGGTCCGGGTGCGCTCTTCCGCCTCTCGCTGCGGATGGAGCCGTTCCTGTTGTGGGGGGCTCTTGTCGGCATCGTCGCCTGGCTTTGTGTCGGTCGGCCGCATCCGGGGCGTGCGCTGTTCGCGTGGGAACGCCGGCTGCGCGTCACCGCGGCGCGCCTCCGATCGGGCACCGACTGGGATACGGCGCGCGAGAACTGGCCGCAGCGGCCGCCGTTGCCCGCGGACCTGCAGGTGCGCGTCGACGCCTCGCTTCGCAAGTCGAACGCCGCGGCCGCGGATACGGCCGAGGAGCTGGCGAACGAGTGCAGCCGCCGCGCGACGCGGGGCGCCGAGCGAAGCCTGCGGCTCGTGCAGGTCGTGCTCCTCGGCGTGGTGGCGCTGCTGGCGGCGATTCACCTCCACGCGGTCTTCGCCGTCACCAACGCGATTCGCCTGGAGATCATGCCGTGGTGAGGCGCGGTTTCCTGCTCTACGAGGTGCTGGTCGCGACCGCGATTCTCGTCATCCTGGCGACCGGCATCACGGTGAATCACAAGCACCAGCTCGACACGGTGCGGGCGTCCTATCGCGAGCTGGTCGCGACGCGCGCGGCGGCGAGCCGACTCGAGTCCGGGGCCCCCGAGCGCGGCGAGCGATCGCTGCCGATCGCCCTGCCGGGCGCGTCGATGCGCGAGCGCATCGTCGAGCGGGAGCCCGGCCTTCTGGAGTGGGAGGTGGTCGTGCGGGATGACTGCGGAGAAACGCTGGCGAGGCTCGTCACCCGGAGGCTCGTGCCGTGAAACGCGGATACACACTGGTGGAGCTGATGATCGTCACCGTCTTCGCGGGCGTGACGATCGCGACCGCGACCGGCTTCCTCTGGTCGATCGCGCAGGCCGAGCGGCAGTCGCGCGGCTATGTCGAGGACGTCCTGGGATTGCGTCGCGCGGTCCGCACGATCGAGAGCGACATGCGAGCCGGGAAGGCGGACCGTATTCGACTCGACGGCGACGTGCTGCTTCGGGACGACCGGATGCTGGCGCGACGCATCGAGCGGTACGAGCTGCGCCGCGAGGGCCCGCTTCGTCACGTGGAGATCGCCTTGATGCCGCGTCAAGGGGGCGAGCCGGCGGTGGTGCGGTTCACCGTGCGGGAGAGCCCTCGATGAGAAACGAGCGCGGCAATCTCGTCCTCATCGCCATGGTTGCACTCGTGCTGACGGCCGCGATGGTCGCGTTGCTGCTCGAACGGACCTCGGCGGTCGAGGGGACGACCAGGGCGGATACGGAACGCATCCGAGCCTGGCACGCCGCGGAAGGTGGACTCGAGCAGGCCCGCGCCGAGCTCCGGCGCGATCCGCAGTGGAAACGCGACCGCTACGACATCGGAGGCGTCCAGGTCACGGTCTTCGTGCAGGACGACGAGATCGTTGCCATTGCGAATCCGGGTTCGGTGTCGCGATCCAGAACGCTGCGGGGCGGCGCGCGCTTGCCTGATCGGTAGGGGAGGGTTTGCTTCCCTCGTGGAGGTCACGATGAAGATGGTTCGAGTTTTCGCGATCGGTCTGCTCTTCCTCGCCGCGGTGGGCTGCCAGTCCACGCGCGCGAAACCGTCCGCGAGCGAGCTCCGGTACGAGCGCGCGCAGCCCTCCTCCACGGCGGTCGAGGTCATCCCCGTCGTGTCGCCGGAGGGCTACGGGCTCGTACTCAGCTGGGGCTGGTAATCTCCCCATGTGAAACGACTGCGATGGGGCGGGCTCGCGGTGCTCTTCGGAATCATGCTCTGGTTCCTTGGGGAGCAGCCGATCGAAGGCGTGCGGCCCCCGACGTTCAGCGCGGAGGCGATCGGCGCCCGCATCGATGCGTTGACGCCGTACGTCGAGCGCGCGATCGGGGAGCCGTTCCCGCGCGCAGTGGACTTTCGCATCGTCTCGCGTCCCGTGATGGCGAAGGTGCTGGCCCGGGAGACGCCGACGCTGTTCAGCGGGGAGCAGCGCGAATTCATGGAGCGCGCCGCCGACCCGATGTCGCACGCCCTGTCGCAGATGGTGTTCGCCAAGGTGGAGCTCGCCAACGCCCGCCTGAACATCGCGCCCCGTAACTTCGGCTCGCTCGACAAGCTGTTCCGGGGCGACTTCGACCTCACCGGCGCGCCGTTCCGCGACGTCGTGCTGATCCACGAGCTCGTGCACGTCCACCAGTTCCAGGCCGAAGGCGGGGCGCGCTTCTTCGGGGACAACAACCGCGGGATCGAGGAGCTGAACGGGCCGTCCAGCGTCGTCGAAGGCTACGCGCAGTACGTCACCGCACGCGTGGCGCGGCACCTCGACATGGCGGAGTCGTTCGGGACGCTCGAGGGCCTGACGACGGGGAACTTCCCGGGCATGTCGGAGCGCTCGCGTCGCGTCATCCGGATGTCGACCGGCGCCATGGGATTCCCGTACTACCGTGGCCTCCAGCTCGTCGAGCGCGTTGTCCGGCAGCGTGGCTTCGAAGCGGCGCGCCGCGAACTCCTCTCCCGTCCGCCGCGCGACCAGTTCGAGGTGACCGTTCCGCAGCGCTACCTTCCGCCGGACGAGGATGCAAAGCGGTTCGACACGGCGCTGCAGCGCGTCGAGCGCTACCTCGAGGAGGTGCAGGGGCCGACCGCCAAGATGCGCGACCCGTGGACCCGGCAGTACTGGGACAAGGAAGGGCTCTCCCCCGCGGAGCGCCGGCGCCGAGCCGACTGGAGCGAGAAGGAGAAGTTCCGTCCCTTCGTCGTGTGCAGCGTCGACTTCCGACTGCGGTGGCCCGCGGTGTCGTGGGGCGAAGTCGCCGAACGGCTGAAGGGCTTCATCGCCGGCGTGCGCTTCGAGGATCCGAAAGGAGATGCCTTCCTCGGCATCTATCGCTGCCGCGATGCCGCCGCCGCGAAGCGCCTGATGGAATCGATCCGACATCCCGACGCGGACGATTACCTCCAGGTCGGCCCGTTCGTGCTCGACGCGCGGGACACGAAGCTGCGTCACGCCGAGTGGCTGCGGGCCGCCCGTGTGCTGCTGCTCTCCGCCTATGAGCCGGCGCCGTGGACGGGCAAGCCGTTCGCCGAACTGCCGGCGATCTTCATCGCGTCGTCGCGTGCGGAGGACTGGGCGATGCGCTGGCGCGCGGTGCGCAATCTCGGCCGGCTGTCCGATCAGGCCGACGGCGTGATCGGAGCGGTGCGCGCCGCCGTTCGGGACGACGACGTGCTCGTCCGGCTGGCCGCACTCCACGCCCTGCTGCAGTGGGATCGTCTCGACGAACTCGACGCGGAGACATGGGATGCGCTGGGCACCGACAAGGACCGACGCATTCGCGACTTCGAGCGCCATCTCCGTCCCGACTGAGTTTTTGGTAGGGGTAGTCCCAGGAGGGCGAAGATGCCGGTACGAATCCTGGGAGTCGGTCTGCTTGCGTTCAGTCTTCTGGCGTGCGGAGCGACGCGCACGGAGAAGGAGAAGGTCGAGGAGGCGGAGAGCTCGAAACTCGACGTGGAGCTGCTCGCGTACGGCGTGCAGCGCGTCATCCAGAACACCGCCGAGAAGGTGCGCAGCCGGACGAATGACCGCGAGGTGCGCAAGATCATGGTGCGGTGGCAGATCAACTCGCAGCTCTACCTGCTGCGGGCATTGCGGCGTCCCGACCCGCGCATCGCGTTCGTCGACGTCTGGACGCAGGTCTCCCTCACCCGCGCGTACATCACGAAGGGCCGGGGCCGGGGGATCCTCGGGGAACTCGAACCGCTCGTCGTCGACGCGCTCACGCGTGTCGTCGAGGACATCGAGGCCGCGGCCGCCGGCATCCTGACGGAGGATCAGGTGCGGACGGTCTCGGAGGCGATCGAGAAGTACACGGGCGAGGCGGCGACCGAGGGCCGGGAGATCGGCACGTCGATTGATCCGGCGTCGAAGGACGACGTGGTGACCAACGTGATCCTCGCCGTGCCCGAGGGCATCGTCGCGATCGGCAGTGGCGTGAAGGACACCGCGGTCTCCATCAGCGAAGTCGCCTCCGCGGCGGAGCAGGGTGTCGAGGTGCTCGGGGCCACGCCGGCCATGATGCGCTGGCAGACCGAGTTGTTGCTGTACACGCTGGAGGAGAATCAGACGATCGTGCAGCTGTTGAGCAACGTGGATGAGGTCTCCGACGCGGTGACGAGCATGAGCAGGACCGCCGAGGAGCTGCCGTCGAGGGTCGAAGCGAGCGTCGTCAAGGTGCTCGAGGAGGCGGAGGCGTCACAGGTCGAGTACCGCAAGACGCTGGCGGAGGGGCGCGCGATCGTGGAGGAAACGCGCGCCATCATCGGCGATACCCGCGCCATCGTGGACCGGGTCGATCCGATGCTCGCGCGCGTGCACGAGAACGGCAAGTGGATCGAGAGCGCGGCCGGGCGCGCGACCGAGGCGGGGAACGCGTGGACCGGCACCGTGCAGGAGGTGCAGAAGCTGGTCGATTCGTTCGACGACCCCGATGCACCCACGCCGGCCGAGCCGTCGCCCCCGTTCGACTTTAAGGACGTGGTGACGACGGCGCAGGAGGCGACGGCGACGGCGGAAAGCCTGCGCGCTTCGGTCGCCGATCTGCGGGCGATGCTCGAGGGACCGGCGGCCAATCGCTCCGTGCAGCAGATCGAGGCG
Source organism: Planctomycetota bacterium (assembly GCA_039182715.1). GTDB lineage: Bacteria > Planctomycetota > PLA2 > PLA2 > PLA2 > JBCDBY01. Next base: position 3,403 of record JBCDBY010000028.1, on the reverse strand, counting down.
TCCACCGCGGCCGCCATCGACCGGGCGAAGGGGGCGGGGATCGTCCTGATCCTCACCTTCTTCGGCGGGCTGATCGTCTACCGGCTGATCGCCTCGAGGCTGCGCTGATCAGGACTTGCGCGGCGGCGGCGGGAAGTTCTGGAGGATCTTCTCCACCGCTTCGTTGATCAGCTTGTCGGTCTGTTCCGGCGTGGGATTGCGGGGCAGCGCGGATCGGGCGACGCCGCGCCAGATCGCGTCGCTTGTCTTCGGGTTGATCACGTCGACGATCAGCGATCCCTCTTCGTACTGGTAGACGTCGACCGTGCCACCCCAGCCGCCGTACCGGTATCCGTAGCCGGCCCCGTACGACTGGCGGACCTCGGTGCGTTCGCGCGAGCGGAGGTAGAAAACGATCTCGAAATCACCGCCGCGCTCCCGGCGGGTGAAGCCGTTGGCGGCCAGCTGCGTGTCGAGGGCGCGCTTGACGCGCTGTACGACCAGCGGGTTTGTTTCCTCGACCTTGTCGTCGCCGGCCTCCGTCACCGGCTGACGCCAGCTATAGCTCCTCAGACCGCTGAAGTCCGCCTTCGGATCGAAGTCGTACGTCGTGGAGATCGTGCTGCAGCCGACGAGCAGCATGCAGGCGAGGATGCCGGTGCGCATGCATGAATTGTAGGCTTTCCGGGGGCGAGCCGGCTTCAACTTCCCGTTGCGCTTCGGCACCATTCGAGACACACCGTGCGCGTCCGCCGAGCCAGCTGCCGGTTCGGCGCGATCAACGAAAGTCCTTCATGACCGCATCCAGCTCGGCCCGGATGCTCTGGTCGCGGAAGATGCGCATCATCTCTTTCTGGAGCCGCCCCTCGAGACCCTTCTGACGTTCGCTGAACTTCTCCTCGATCGCCTCTCTCTGTTCGGGCGTCGGCTTCTCCAGCTCGGCCTGTTCCGCCTGGGCTTCCTTGATGCGCTCGCTCAGATCGATGAGCTCGTTCTTGGCCGCCATGGCGTCGTCCTTGTCCCGGATGTCGCTCAGGATCTCGACCAGTTCTTCGACGAAGTCGAGCTGCTCCTCGCGTGCCGACTCATGGGGATCGCCGCAGGCGACGCAGGAGAGCAGAGTCCCGAGGATGATCTTCTTCCACTTCATGCGCCGGATGCTAGGCGCCGGTGCTCAGGCGTCAACCAGGAACAGGATCATCCAGTGCTCGTCGACGCGACGGCCGTCGACGCGCATGGAGCAGGGCTCCGTGCCGAAGGTGCGGAAGCCAACGGACTCGTAGAGCCGCCGCGCCGGCTCGTTGTCGACGCCGACGCCGAGTTGGATCGCCTCGATGCCATCGACGCGGCGCGTCGCCTCGATCGCGTGCTCGATCAGCTGCCTGCCGATCTTTCGGCCGCGCGCTTCCGGTGCGACGTAGACGCCCCAGAGGAGCGCCTTGTGACGCCCCTTGGCGTGGGAACGGACGAGGCGACAGACGCCGGCGATGCCGATCGGCCGGTCGTCCTCGAACGCGCCGAAGAGCAGATCGTCGTCGCTCGCCGCGAGCTTCGCGATCCAGTCGCGGATGTCCTCGAGACCGCGCGCCTCTTCCTCCTCGGCGGACACGAGATACGCGTCCGGGTGATCGCGGAGCGCGCGCAGGCGGAGCGCGAGGTACGCTTCGGCGTCGTGCGCCGCAAAGCGCCGGATGCGGATCACGCCGCCGCCCGGCGGATGCGGCCGACGAGGGCGGCGACGCCGACGGCGCGGTTCATGCGCAACACCTGCTGGAGGCCGAGCGTGGCGATGAGGTCGTCGGGCAGCGCCTCGAAGTCACGCTTCGGCGCGTTGTCCAGCGCGCGCACCAGCACGCCGGCGATGCCGCGGATGGTGGGGGCCTCCTCCGCGACGTCGATGTAGAGGCGCAGGCGGTCCTCTTCGGCCGGCTCGATCCAGAGGAAGAGCGGGGTCATGCACTCGTGCACGCGATGATCCTGCTCCGCCGCCCGGAGTCGCTCCGGGACGGCGGGCAGTTTGTTCGCGTAGTCGAGCAGCAGCTGGAGCCGCAGGTCGGTGTCGACGCTGCGGAAGCTGGCGCCGATTTCCTCGAGCTTGGTCACGCGCCCTTTTCGATGGGAAGGCCGACCGCGTTGCCCCACTCGGTCCAGGAGCCGTCGTAGTTGCGGACCCTGTCGAAGCCGAGCAGGTAGGTCAGCACGAACCAGGTGTGGCTCGAACGCTCGCCGATGCGGCAGTAGGCCACGACGTCGTCGTTCGGCGAGAGTCCCTGCTCCGTCTGGTAGAGCGCCTCGAGATCGGCGCGGCTCTTGAACGTGGCGTCCTCGTTGCAGGCCTTCGCCCACGGCACGCTCTTGGCGCCCGGGATGTGGCCGCCGCGCAGCACCGCCTCCTGCGGGTAGTCGACCATGTGCGTGCGCTCGCCGGAGAACTCCTCGGGGGAGCGGACGTCGACGAGCGGCTGCTTGTTGCGGATGTGCTCGAGCACCTCGTCGCGGAACGCGCGGATGCTGCTGTCCTGCGGGCGCGCCGTGTAGTTCGCCTCGGGATACGTGGGCACGTCGGTGGTCATGGGGCGGTTCTCCGCCATCCACTTCGCGCGGCCGCCGTCGAGGATGCGGCAGTCCTTGTGGCCGTAGAGCTTGAAGACCCACAGCGCGTAGCACGCCCACCAGTTGTTCTTGTCGCCGTAGAAGACCACGGTCGTGTCGTCGCCGATGCCGTGGCGGCTGCAGAGCGCCGCGAACTGCTCGGGGCCGATGTAGTCACGGACGACGGTGTCGTTGAGGTCGTTGACCCAGTCGATCTTGACCGCCTCGGGGATGTGGCCGGTGTCGTAGAGCAGGACGTCCTCGTCCGACTCGACGATGCGGATGTTCGCGGTGTCGCCGCGATGCTCGTCCAGCCATCCAGTCGAGACAAGCACGTCGGGTTGCGCGTAGTCGTTCGCCATGCCCGGATTCTAAGGGTGGGTTCGCAGGGGGCGACGAATCGAGCCCGGTCGCGGCGCTCCAGCCGGGGCAGCGACTCAATCCCGGGCGGGGAGGTCGGTGGCGTGGTAGAGGCGGATGCGGTTGCCGGTCGTGGTGACGGCGAGCCAGCGGTCTTCGGGGCCGAAGAGCGAGCGGAAGGACCAGGTGATCGGGTTGATCATCTGGGTGAGGACGCGCTCGCCCGTTTCGGTCGACCAGAGGCGGACGGTGTGGTCACGCGAGGTGGTTGCGAATCGAGTCCCGTCGCTCGTGAAGGCGGGCCAGTAGGCCTGATTGAGGTGGCCGTCCCGCAGGGAAAGGAGCGCGCCGTTTTCGCCGTCAAGCAAGCCCACCTTGCCGTCGCGGAACGCGAGGGCGACCCTCGTCCCGTCGGGGGAGAAGCGCGCGAAGACGCCCCGCGGATGGTCGGAGAACCGCCATTGCAGGGCGC
>JBCDBY010000027.1:0-23148 GCA_039182715.1 Planctomycetota bacterium | reverse complement strand
TCCAGATTGTCCCGGGCGCGCTTGGCCTGCGCGATCGACTCGTAGCGGCGCAACGGCGACGTAAGCAGCCAGAAGATCTCGGTGTCCTGCAGGTCGTAGCGTGTGTTGAACAGGACCGGCTTGTCGAGATTGAACGTGCTCCGGAAGATGCGCTCCGCTTCCCCCGCGTCGACGCTGGCCGACGCGTCGACCGTCCCGTCCTCCGACACGTTGGTCGAGCGCGGCGCTTCCGCCGCGTTGATGAGCAGGAAGTTGAAGAGCGAGATCCCGAACAGCGTCGGAATCATCAGCAGGAAGCGGCGAACGAAGTACGCCCACATGGCGCCGGCCTACTCGGGTTCCTTGACGACCCAGGGAAGCAGCCAGATCTGCGGACGCAGCGTGTTGAAGTAGTGGTTGCCGAGGCGATTGTTGACGAACCACGCCATCTGCGGCACCCAGAGAAACAGGTAGGGCTGGTCGCCGACGATGATGCGCTGGAACCGCTCCTGGAGCTTCATGCGCTCGTCCGGATCGAACTCCAGCGCGAGCTGCTCGATCACTTCGCCCAGCTCCTGGTTGGCGTACGCGATGCTGTTGCTGCTGCGCGGCTTTTCCGCCTGCTCGGGCCCCCAGATCTGGCTCTGGTCCGAGTCGTAACTCAGGCCCCAACCCAGCGAACAGGCGTCGAAGTCCTTGTTGTCGAGGTTGGTCTGCATCTTCTGCCACTCGCTCGGCTGCAGCTTGAGGATCACCCCGACCTTGGCCAGCTCGGTCTGATAGAGCTTGCCGAACTGCTGGTAGATCGCCCGCGAGTTGGGAATCAGGAAGTCGAACTCGAAGCGCGTGAGCTTGCCGTCGATGACCTTCTCGCGCACGCCGCCGTCGCTGAGCTTCCAGCCCGCCTCGTCAAGCAGCTTGCGCGCGGCGTCGAGGTCGAACGGGAACTGCTCGAGATCCTTGACGTAGTACGGCATGTCCGGATGCACCGGCGCGTCGTGCGCCTTGGCAAGCCCGAAGGCGATGTCGCGGATCACGCGTTCCTTGGGAAAGCAGTGCGCCAGCGCGCGGCGCACCCGTCGGTCCCGGAAGATCGGGTTGCGGTTGTTCCAGCCGATCCAGCGGTAGACGAACGCGGTGAGCATGTGCAGCTCGGCGCGTCCGCTCTCCACCCAGTCCCTCAGGCTGTCCTTGTGTTCGCCCTGCAGGTATTCGGCGCGCCACTGCGACGGCTCGGGTCGGAACAGGTCGAGCTTGCCCGTCTTGAAGAGGCTCAGGCGCTGCTCCGGCTGGACGACGACCTTCAGCTCGATGCCGTCGATCTTGGTGCGGCCGCCCCAGTAGTCCTCGTTGCGCTCCAAGAGGATGTGCGAGTTGTCGACGAACTCGACGAACTGCATCGGGCCGGTGCCGCAGGCGCGCTTGTTGTACCAGTGCTGCTGGAAGAGCTGGGCGGCCTCCTCGAGCTCGAGCGACTTGCCGGAGGCGTCGCGCCCGAAGATGTGCTGCGGCAGGATGAACAGCAGCGAAAGCGTGGAGCCGAGATTGAAGTAGCGCTTCTTGCCCCAGCGGATCACCAGCTTGTGCGAGTCGACGACCTCGATGGACTGGATGTCGCTCAGGTAGCTCGCCTGGGAACTGACCTCGCTGTTCGGGTGGCGCACGATGTCGAAGGTGAACTTGACGTCGTTGGCGGTGACCTCCTGGCGGGGCATCTCCGCGAGCCACTTGTAGTCGCCGCGCCGCTCGTCGTCGGAGAGCACGGGCGCGTGCCAGTAGACGCCCTTGCGGATGTAGATCTCGAACGCCTTCTTGTCCTCGCTGAGGACGATGCGGTTCGCGATGCCCGGCACGAACTTGTCGGGATCGGCGAACGACCGGACCGCGAGGTACTCCTGCACGTAGCTGACGACGCGATCGACCTGATCGACGTCGGAGCTCACGTAGGGGTTGAGCGAACGCAGGTTCGAACCGACAAAGAAGCGGATGATGCCGCCCTCCGGTGCGTCGGCCGGCGGCCGCGGCTCGTTCGAGAGGTCGTGCAGGATGTTGTCGTCGGTCGGCCAGTAGGGCAGCGTCTGCGGATCCTCGCCCACGGGCGAGCCGCCGCCGTCGCCGGTGCGCACGGTCAGCGCGCCGCTGCGGATGGTCTCGTCGATCCGGTCGACCGTCTTCTTGAGCCGGTCGAGCGAACGCTGCTGTTTCTTCTGGCGGCCGGCCGATTCCTCCTGCGCCGTCTGGATGGAGCGCATGCGCTCCTCAAGCCCGTCGCGCTGCGCAACGAGCAGAAAGAGCAGGATGACGATCAGCCCCGCGAGGGAGGTGCGAATGAGGTTGAGGACGATGTTTCCGCCCATAGGGCGGACATCGTCGTCGGCGGGCCCCTTTTTGGCAAGGGTGGGACGCAGTTACCGACAGTTACCGAGCCGGGCTCGATTCTCCCGCTCTCGAGGAAAGCGGGAGAATCGAACCCGGCTCGGGTATCCCGCTAATCGTCTTCCGCTTCGTGGACGGCGGTGACGTTGGTCGAGATGCCGCCGCGCGCGGAGAACTGGCCTTCGACGACCATGAAGCGCGGCGCGCAGGCGGCCACGAGGTCGTCGAGGATCTTGTTGGTCGCCGCCTCGTAGAAGATGCCTTCGTTGCGGTAGTCGAGCAGGTAGTACTTGAGCGACTTCAGCTCGATGCACTTCTCGTTCGGCGTGTAGCGGATGGAAATCGTGCCGAAGTCCGGCAGCCCGGTCTTGGGGCAGACCGAGGTGAACTCCGGGCAGTCGATCTCGATCTCGTAGTCGCGTTCGGGGCGGGGATTGGGAAACGTCTCGAGTGCCACGCTCTCATTCTACGCGGCGGCCGAAACGGTAGGGCAGCGACGCGAGGAAGAAGAGCGCGAGACCGATGCCCGCGCCGCCGAGGATGTACCAGGGCCACGGCCCGAACCAGTCGAGCGGCGAGGCGCCGGACGGCTTGGAGCGCAGATACATGTAGTTCGCTTCGAGCAGCCAGTCGACCAGCCCGACGCCGATCGCGTAGACGACGGTCCAGCCGAAGGCGCGCCCCATGGCGTGCGGGCGCGGCTGCAGGCGCACGCCGGCGGCGAGGTAGAGCACGCCCACGACGATGCCACCGTGCAGCACGAAGAACCGGATGAACTCGGGATGCGGGAAGTGGAACGGCAGGTCGGGTGAGAGCATCGCCTGCACGGTGCCGGTGAGGCCCCAGTAGTAGGCGAGTTCGAAGACCGCGATGCGGTGCGTCCAGAGCGCAAGGATGACGGCGAACGCGGCCGCGTCGCAGAGCTCGATCGGCAGCGCGTTGCGGATGTTCAACCAGCCGTAGTGCGCGGCGATGAAGGGGTCGGCGATCTGTGCTGCCAGCAGCACGAGCGCCAGGACGCGGCCCGGCGCGCGTCCCGTGGCGAAGCGGATCATCGCCGCGGAGACCGCCGCCGTGAGCAGCAGAACCGCCAGGTGTTCCGTCCCGAACAGCGCCATCGCGCCCGTTTCTACCCGAATCCGCGCATCGTCCGTACGATCGCCTCCGCATGTCACAGCCGCGCCGCAAGGAGAAGTCCGTCCGTGATCTCGTCCCGCCCGACATCGAGGTCATCTCGATCAAGGGCACCACGCGCGAGGAGGCGATCCGCGAGCTGGTCAGCACGCTGGTCGCGCAGGACGTGATCGATCTCGACCGGGAGCGCGAGCTGCGCCAGTCGATTCTCGAGCGCGAAGAGGTTGCTTCGACCGGCATCGGCAACGGCATCGCGCTTCCCCACGCCAAGAGCAAGCACGCCAAGAAGCTCGGCGTCGTCATCGGCGTATCGGACGAGGGCATCGACTTCAGCGCGCGCGATTCGATTCCCGCGTTCGTCATGGTCTGCTGGATCTGCGAGCCGCGTCAGGTGAAGGAGCACCTCGCGCTCATGCGCGGGTTGGCGACCGTCGCCAAGGACGAGAATCGCGCCGGCGAGCTTGCCGCGGTCCGCGACCGGCGCGGCGCGCTCGAGTTCTTCGGGTCAATTCCGCTCGAAGAGAAGGGCGGCAAGTAGACGTGGACTGGAAGCGCTACGCCTACATTCCGGTCGGCATGTGGTTGGGCGCGATGGTGTGCACCATCTACGTCGCGCCGCGCGTCTTCCGCATGCTCGGCGAGGATCAGCGGGAGCTGGCGGGCAACGTGATGGCCGGCGTCTTCCTCGCCGTGGACTGCTTCGGCTTCGTCGCCATGCTGATCGCGCTTGGCGCGTCGCTCTGCAGCAAGCCGCGCTGGATCCTCAGCGCGCTGCTCGGCGTCGGCGCCGCCTTCAGCGCCTTCTACGTCAACCCGAAGATCGTCGCCCGCGAGAACATCGACTTCTGGCACGGGCTCAGCACGAAACTCTGGATGGCGATGCTGATCGGCGCGCTGATTCTCGCGGTGCTGGGTTCCCCGCGCGCGAAATCACCCGCGGCCTGACGGAAACCCGCCGGAGACCCTACTTTTTGCGGGTTGGCACGGGCGCTGCGTTACCCCTCGCATCAACGCATCGCCACCGCGAGTGTGCATCCCACCTCCATCTCCTTTCCCTTCCTCTTTTCCCCAACCAACCAAGAGGCGAGCGTTGACGGAGCCGGCGCCTTCCGCGCCGGCTCAGACTTATTTGGGCCGGGGGCCGGGGGCCGGGGGCTTTTTGATGGAAGAGGTGCATCATGTGGCGCGCATAAGTCCCGCGTGAGACAGGACGTATGCGCGCCATCTGCGGAATTGGTTCCGCACTTTTCCACAGCTTTGGCCTCGTGGCTCCTGGCTCCGGGCCCCAAGCCTTTCTTCGTAGCGCCAGATCGCGACCTGCTGATCGGTGGGCTTGAGAGCGCGGAGTTTCAGCGCGGAGTCCGCCGAGTCGTCGCGGAGTGCGCGGAGGGGAACAAGAAGGGACGGAGAGACTCATCGTCCCTCTCCACACTTGTTCTCCGCGAACTCAGCGGTTCCTCCGCGGCCTCAGCGCTGAAACTCCGTGTCCTCCGCTCCCTCTAACCCTGATCCGCCCTAGTACTTCCAGTTCGCGACCTGCTGCTCGGTCGGCTTGGTCGAGACGCGCGTGCCCCCCCAGCCCTGGAGGTGGTGGAGCGCGACCTCGGTGAGGCAGGCGACGTGGTCGTCGCGGGCGTTGAGCGCGGCGATGTAGCGGTACTGCTTGCCGCCGCCCTCCTCGAAGTACTCGCGGTTCTCCTGGTCGATTTCCTCGATCGTCTCGAGGCAGTCGGCGGAGAAGCCGGGGCAGATGACGTCGACCTTCTCAACGCCGTCCTTCGCCCAGCCCTTGAGCGTCGCGTCGGTGTAGGGCTTCAGCCACTCCTCCCGCCCGAAGAGCGACTGGAAGCTGACGAGGTACTCGTCCTCGTTCAGCCCCAGCGACTCGGCCAGCAGACGGCCGGTCTTCTGGCAGAGGCAGTGGTAGGGGTCGCGCCCCTCGACGAAGTAGCGCGTCGGAATGCCGTGGAAGCTCATGAGCAGCTTGTCGGGCTTGCCGCCCTCCGCCCAGACCTCCTCGACGGTGTGCTTGAGCGCCTCGATGTAGAGCGGGTGGTCGTAGTAGTCGCGCACCATCCGGAACTCCGGCAGCCAGCCGCGCGTCTTGAAGCACTCCGCCATCTCGTCGAAGGTCGATGCCGTTGTCGTCGCGGAGTACTGCGGGTAGGCGGGGAAGAGCAGGATGCGGCGGCAGCCCTTCTCCTCCAGCTCCTTGAGCGCCGCGTCCATGCTCGGATTGCCGTAGCGCATCCCGACCGCGACGTGCAGCGGTCCGTCGAACCGCTCGCGCAGCGCCGTCTCGAGCTTGGCCGCCTGCTCCCGGGTGATGATCAGCAGCGGCGACCCCTCGTCGGTCCACACCTCGCGATACGCCTCGGCGGACTTGGCCGGCCGCGTCGGCAGCACGAACAGGTTCAGGATGATCTGCCACTTCCACTTGGGCAGCTGGATCACCCGCGGGTCGGAGAGGAACTGGCGCAGGTACTTGCGGAGCGCGGGGGTGGTGGGGGCGTCGGGGGTGCCGAGGTTGGCCAGCAGGATGCCGGTCGCCGTCGTTTCCCCGTGCTCGCGAACGTCGTTTTTCATTGTTCCTCGATCCGGATCGTCGCGCCCGCGCGCGCGCCCGCCAGTTTCTGCTTTCGTCCGTCCGGCCAGGTCACCTCGATCCATTCGACCGATTCGGCGTCCCCCAGCCCGAACAGCAGGCGGGGGTCGCTCTGCGCGCAGAATCGACCCCCGCCCTGCTTGATCTTCGCCTGCACCCCGCGCGCGGATTTGACGCGCACGACCGCCCCGAACGCATCCCGGCCGCTGCGTGTCCCGGTCAGGATCACCCGCAGCCAGTTCTGATCCTGCCCGATCTCGTTGCGGAACAGGAAGTGCGCGCGGCCGTGCATGGAGCGCAGGAAGATGTCGAGATCCCCGTCGTCGTCGTAGTCGACGAAGACCGCCGCGCGCCCGTCGCTGATCGAGTCCGCCCCCGAGATGCCGGAGATGTCGACAAAGCCGGGGTTGGTGTTGCGCCACACTTTGGCGCGCTCGTAGCCGCTGAAGGAGTAGTCCTTCTGCAGCAGCGCGAGGTGCTCTCCCAGGAATGCGGGAATGTTCGACTCGCCCCGTTTCGATGCCACGACCTGGCACCAGAAGGCGCTTCACGTGTCCTTCTCGCTCGCTCCCGACATGTGACCGTTGGGCGCGAAGAGGTCCTCGAACCCGTCGTTGTCGATGTCGAGGAACCCTCCGCCCCAGGCCCAGCCGGCCGGGAACGGCGTCGCGTCGAGCACGAACTTGCCGTGCGCCATGCGATAGAGCGAGTTGCCCGCCGCAAGGAAGCGCAGCCGTCCGATCTCGCCGGTGCGGTCGAGCAGCCGGTTGCCCGCGGTGCTCGACATCTTCGTCACATACAGGTCGAGCTTGCCGTCGTTGTCCACATCGCCGAAGTCGACGCCCATGCCGTACCCGCCGTCCCAGACGCCCCACTCCTTCGCGCGATCGACGAAGCGGTCGCCCTCGCGCAGATAGAGGTTGTTGCCCGCGCCGAAGTCGTTCGCCACGTACAGGTCGAGCTTGCCGTCGCCGTTCACGTCGCAGAACTGCGCCGCGTAGCTCCAGCGCGCGCCCGCCACGCCGAACTCCTTCGCCGCCTCGCGATAGGTGCCGTCGCCGTTGCTCACGAAGAGCAGGTTTGGCAGCCCGTTGTTCGCGTCGTCCCAGCTCGTCGGCGCCACCGGCCCGTAGTTGTGGTAGCAGGCAACGTAGATGTCCGGCACGCGGTCGCCGTTGACGTCGCCCGCCGTCGCGGTGAAGCCGATCGACGGCACGGCGACGCCCGCCTTCTCCGAGATGTCGACGAACGTGCCGCCGCGATTCTCCAGCAGCATCTGCTTGCCGTTGGCGGAGCAGAAGAGGTCGGGGTCGCCGTCGTTGTCGAAGTCGAGGAAGAGCGGCGCGGTCGCCTGGCGCGGCGTCGCGACCGGCACCGGCTTTGTCCCGCCAAGGAAGAGCACGTTGCCGTCGTGGCCGGTCGCCAGCACATCGATGCGTCCGTCGCCGTTCACGTCCGCCGCCGCCGCGCCGTAGGCGGCGAGACCGAGCGTCGGATGGTCGAGCACGGCGGGATCCGTGCCCGGCAGCCCCACCTCGCGGAAGATCGTCCTTCGCCGGCGAAGCGTATGGACGGCTCCGCATTGGAAGCGGTCCAGCGAACGCGAGAGTGTCACCACGCCCGTCGTCCACGCCACGGAGCCGACGATCTCGATCTTCGCCTTGTTCTCGCCCTTGGGCTGCACGGAGACGTGCTCCACCGCGCCGTGCGCGCGCGCGAAGCGGATCAGCATGCGTGCCGCGTCGCGCGCCGCCAGCGTCTCGACCGGCAGCGCCCCGTGGACGACCGGCGCGAACTCCGGCGCCATCGCGAGCTTCGAGGGCAGCACGGTCGTGCGCACGCGGGCGGCGAACTCCGCTGCCAGCGCCTCCTCGTCGCCCCGCTCCCACGCCTTTTCGAAGGTCAGCAGCCGGTTCGCGAAGCGCTCCGTCTCGCGCTCCGCCTCGAGCGCCCCGTCCGGAAAGAGCAGGAAGATGAGGGCAAGAGTCGGCACGGCGCGCATAATACGCCGCTGTGCGAGGGGACGCGTTGCGACTGGAGCGCTTGCTCGAGGCGAGCCATGCGCTGCACCAGACACTCGATCTGGGGCAGGTGCTGCGTCTCATGCTGGAGATGGCGACCGAGGGCGTCGAGGCGGATCGCGGCACGGTCTTCCTGCTGCGCGGCGCCGAGCTCTGGTCGCGCGTCGTGCAGGGCGACGAGACGCTCGACATCACGCTGCCGGTGGGGCAGGGGCTGGCCGGAACCGTCGCGGCGACCGGCCAACCGATCTCCATCGACGACGCGTACTCCGACGAGCGCTTCGACCGCACCTGGGACGACCGCACCGGCTTCAAGACGAAGCAGGTCCTCTGCGCACCCATCCGCGACCGCAACGGCAAGCTGGTCGGCGTCTTTCAGCTGCTCAACAAGAAGAGCGGCGTCTTCGGCGACGACGACCTCGAGTTCCTCGAGGGGCTGAGCATTCCCGCCGCCCTCGCCGTCGAGAACGCGCAGCTCCACGAGAGCCAGCTCGAGAAGGAGCGCTACGACCGCGAGGTTGCGCTGGCGCGCACGGTCCAGCGCGATCTGCAGCCGCGCGAATACGCGAAGAGCGTCGGCAGTATCTCCATCGCGGGACTCAACGAGATGTGCGAAGACGCGACGGGCGACTACTACGACTGCCTGCCCGACCTGCCCGGTGGCAAGGTCGCGGTGATCATCGGCGACGTGTCGGGCCACGGCCTGCAGGCGGCGCTGGTCATGGCGCAGGCGCGCGCCTACGTCCGCGCGTTCGCCCGCACGACCGACTCGATCGCGAGCGTCCTCCAGCTCTTGAACGACTCGCTCGCACCCGACCTCTCCGGCGGCCGCTTCATCACCATGTTCGCCGCGCTCATCGACCCCGAGACGGGCCGCATGGAGTGGTGCAACGGCGGCCACAACCCGCCGCTGCTGCGCCGCGCGTCCGACGGCGCCGTGCTGCGCCTGAAGGCGACCGATCCGCTCGTCGGCGTGCTGCCCGGCCACGAGTACCGGACAGGCGAGGCGATGCAGCTCGAGCCGGGCGATGCGCTGCTGCTCTACACCGACGGCATCACCGAGGCGCGCCACACCGGCGACGGCGAGCTGTTCGAGACCGACCGCCTGTGCGAAACGCTCATGGATGCGCAGGGCGACGCGGTCGACACCGTGCACACCATTCGTCGCATCGTGCACGACTGGACCGCCGGCGAGCCCAACGACGACGATCTCACGATGCTCGTCGTCAAACGGGAGCGGTAGCCGTGCAGCGCTGGCAGTGGGGGGCGTTGCTGCTCCTGCTCGCGGGCGTCGTCGGCTTCGTGGTCCATGCGCGCCACTTCGTTGCGCATGAGCGCGAGGCGTACGAGGCGACTATCGCGCAAGGGCGCGCGCGTGGGCTGCGGCTCGCACTGGAGGACTGGAATCTGGGATCGCCCCCGGACTCGCAGAACTCGTTCGCCGAAGTCGAGCGCGAGCTGGACGAGATGGCTTCCCGCGGACTCGCCGGTGAGTCTCTGGGGTTCGAGATCGAGGAGGATGGTCGCGCGCCGCCCGGAGAGTGGGCCAAGGCGGCGGCCTGGATCGACAAGCTCGACCCGACGATCGAGAGCCTGCAGCTGCTTTCACGTCGCCGTTTCATGGACGGAAGCGCGCGGCAGGGCATCCCTTACGTCTGGGAGCACCCCGAAGCCCTTGCGTGTCTGGGGATCGCGGACCTCAGCGAGTGGCGGATCCGCGTCGCGGAACACCGAAACGAGCCGTCGACCGTCGCGCTCTCGACGATCGAATCGCTGCTTCGGTTCGCGGGGCAGCTCCCGCGAGTCCCGATGTTCCTCCACCTCGTCTCCTGCTCGATGGCAGGCGGAGGCGCCAGCCATCTGCCGCGCATGTCTCGCATGTCGGGGTTCGATCCCGCTGTGGCGCGACAGCGCCTCGATCCGCTGCTGCGGTCGTTGCTCGACCCGGAGCCCTTCCTCGAAGCGCTGGAGTTCGAGGCCGCAAGCCTGACCTCGATCCTGCAGGGACTCATCGACGGTGACCTCCCTGGCGATCTGGTCGAGTCCCTGGTACCCGGCCGCGGGATCGACCTGCGGGAAATGGGACGCGTGTACCGGTCGGCGCGCGCGTCGGTGGAAGACATCGTCCACGCCGGCGAGCGCATCCGCGCGGTCGGACCGGGCCGGTACTACGCCGAGAGCGTAGACCGACTCGACACCACGATGATGAACGGACTGGGCCTCCCCGCCGTGCGCTACGTGGCGTCCCGCATGCGTACGACGACCGAGCTCCGGCAAGCCCGTCTCTTTCTCGCTCTCCACGTCCACAAGCAGCAGCACAGCGAGTTCCCCGCGAGTCTCGACGAGCTCGCTCCGCTCTTTCCGGACGGCATCCCGCTCGATCCGTTCACCGACCAGCCGTTCGTCTACGAGCGCGGCGTCAAGATCACCGGAGGCGAGCCTCCGAGGGAGTTTCCCCTGCGATGAAGCGTCTCCGACTTGCCCTCGTCGTTCTCGTCGTCCTGCTCCTCGGCGGCGTGCTCTTCCTCTGGATCGACTTCACGTGGCAGCGCAAGGCCTTCCACGCCTACGTCGCGGAACTCGGCATCAATGAGGAGGACTGGAGGCCCCGGGCCGCACCCGCCGCGGACAACGCGTTCCCTCTCGTCGAGGCGATCGTCGCGGACCTCGAAGAGGCCGGTCTTGGCAACGTGCCGTGGGAATGGGATCTCGACCGGGAGGGCAATCCGGAGCCGGGCGAGTGGCCGGCCATCGAATCGTGGGTCGAGGCGGTGCGGCCGTACCTGGTACGGCTGCGGGCGGCGTCGAACTTGCCCGGCTATGCCGACACGCAACCGCGCCAGACCGTGATGGAGCGCGCCTTCGAGCCGTTCGGTCATCTGGTGACGTTGGAGCGCCTCGTCCAATGGTCCTGCCGCGTCGCCGAGCGGGAGCAGCAGCGGGCGGAAGCCTCGGTGGGCGACGTGGCGATGCTTCTGCGCCTGGTGGCCCAGGCCGACTGGGGTGGCATGCACATGGTGTCCATCGGAAGCCAGGTCGCCGCGGTTGCCTGCGACCAGATTCCCCGGCTCGCGCGCATGGAGGCATTCGACGCCGCGGACGCGCGCCGGCAACTCGATCCCTGGATTGTCACGCTCCTCGATCCGCAGCGCTTTCCAGATCGCCTGCGATCGAAGCAGCTGGTCACCATCGCCGCGGTTTGGTGGCATGAAACAGGCACGTCATCGGAGGAGGGGGCGGATCCGCCGGAGCCGCTCAACCTCTGGGGCGGCGGGTTCTTCTATCGCGAAGCCCGCTTCATCCTCGAGGACCTTGAGGGAGTGCGTCAGCGGATTCGGGAGGTCGGACTGCGGTCTTCCATCCCGGAGATGGCACTCCGATCGGAGGCGGACGAGCTGATGGTGCGCATGAGCGCGGAGGATCACCACCACACCGTGGGGCGTCTGCGTCTCGCACGCATCCTGCTCGCCCTGCACGCGCATCGGCAGGCGCGCGGCGCGTTCCCGGAGTCGCTGTCGGAACTCGCCCCGCTGTTCCCCGACGGGATCCCGCTCGACCCGGCCACGGAGAAGCCGTTCTCCTACGAGCGGGGCGTCAAGATCGGCGCAGCCGGCGATCCGCGAACGGACATGTCGCTGCGATGAAGCGGCTCGCCCTCGGCGTCGTCGTGCTGCTCTTGGTCGTGCTCGGGGTTTTCCTGGCCCGGCTGGCCGGCAGCGGTGCGCGCGTCGAGGAGCTCATGGAGGCCTTGCGCCGCGACGGGATTCTCATCGAGTACACCGAGGAGCGGTCGATTCCGAGCGCGTTCGAGGAAACGCTGATGCGCGCGGTTGCGGAGCGCCACGATCGGGATCGATGCCGCGCGCTCCTGCTCGAGGCGGCGCGAGGCGAGGCCGTCGCGCTGCCGCACGCGTTCTGGGGCGTCTACCCGCAGGACTTCTACCCCTCCGCCGCGATCCAAACCGCGAAGGACACCTTTCACCAGGACGTGTACGAGCTGCGGCGCACGGGGGCGCCGCGGGAGGAGATTCTCCTTCGCGCCAACGCCGCCTGGATCCTCGCGGAGCGGATTGATTGCGGGCAGGGCTGGCACTGGAAACTGCAGCAGATGGTCGCGGAATGGGTCGCGCGCTGCGCCGCCGCGTCGCCGGAGTCGCTGGCGCGCATTTGGCTGCCGCGGTTCGAGGCGGCGGAGCGTCCCGAGCGGTTCCGCCAGCACCTCGACTTCATCGTCTCGCGCGAATTGGATCGCAAGCATCGCTACTGGCCACACATGCCCTGGTCGACGAAGCTCCAGTACGGGGCCAACGTCGTGCCCGGACTCGAGCGCATGATCGAGAACCGCGCCCTGGCGCTGACGCTCGACCCGTCTCTCGTCAAGAGCGGACGCCGCTCGTTCGGGCCCGCTCCGGTCGACGTCCCGGGGCCGCTTCGCGCGTTGGAGATCTACCTCCAGACCCTCGTGTCGCTCCGCACGGCGCGCGCGACGTTCGTCGTCCAACGGGAGCGGGCGCGAACCGGGGTGTGGCCCGACTCTCTCGCGTCCCTGTTTCCGGACGGAGTTCCCGTGAGCCCTTTCAGCGGCAAACCACTCACCTACCAGCCGGGCCAGTGGATTCGCTGTGACGGCGGTGGCATCGGGCACGACATCCAGTTCGGCCTGTCTTCCGCCGGATGGAAGCGGGCGCCCCGATGAAGCGCTTCCTGATCGGCTTCGTCGTGCTTCTCGCGATCGCCATGATCGGCTGGGTCTGGTACGGCGGGCACGCGCGCGCGGAGTTCGAGCGCACCGTCGCCGAGCTGCGCGCGCAGGGGTTCACGCTCGCGTCGATGGAGGAGCTCGATCCGGAGGTGCCGGACGAGCGCAACGCCGCGATCCTGCTGCGCCGGGCCGAGAACCGGCGCATCGACCTGAAGCTCGACTTCCTCGACCTTGCGCCGGAAGAGGCTGCATCGGTCGTGCGCGCGGCGGACGAGTACTTCGCGCTGCTGCTGCAGGCGGTCGCACTGCCCGAAGCCGACTTCGAGATCGAATGGACGCAGGGCGGCGGGCTCATGTGGGAGCCGTTCGAGCTGACTTCGTTGGCGAATCAGGCCCTCGAGGCGCGCGCAGGCGTCCTCGATCCGGCCGGTTCCCATGAAGCTCGTCTGCGCCTCGCCAATCTGCTGGAGCGCCCGCTGGGCATGGCCTTGATCTTCCGCGCGACGATTCTGACCGGGGTCGCCCCGGAGATCGCGCGACTCCCGAACGCGATCGAGTCGCGGGAGAGGTTCGATGCCCTGCTCCGGGGGTGCGACGACCCGTCTCGCCTCGAGGACGCGTTGCATGGCGAAGTCGCCCTTGCCGTGAACGTGCTGGAGCGCGTCGTGGACGGCCGGGCGCCGATCCCGATCCGGCTGCCGCGTCTGCTCGTGGACCCGCTCTTATGCCGCTCATCGACGCAGTCGCTGCTGGATCAACGGGACGACTATCGCATCGCGCTCGGCGCGGACGGTGCGGCCCTCGATCGACTGGAACGGAAGGGCCCGTTGCGTCTCCCGGCCTGGGAGACCTCGGCGGGCTCGGGCCAGCGGGGCATGCTCCTGATCCTGCGGCAGGAGCTCGAGGCGCGCGCCCAGCTCCGCCTCGCCCGCATCGTGCTCGCCGTGCGCGCCTCCCACGAGCGCGACGGGCGCTGGCCCGATTCGCTGGAGCCGCTCTTTCCCGAGGGCGTCCCCGTGGATCCGTACGAACGAAAACCCTTCACGTACGATCCGGGCAAGCGAATCGTCGGCGGCGACCCGGGCATCGGAAGGGGAGTCGCCTACGACCTCACCCAATCCCATGCAGATCGGCCCGTACAGCATCGTTGAGGAGCTCGGCTCCGGAGGCATGGGGACGGTCTATCTGGCCGAGGACCCGACCGCCAACTCGCAGACGCCGCGCGTGGCGCTCAAGGTGGTCCACGATCACCTGATTGCCGAGCCCGGCATCTTCGACCGCTTTTTGCGCGAGGCGGAGGTCGGCAAGGCGATTCGGCACGAAAACGTCGTGCGCACGCTCGACGCCGACAAGGCGGACGTCGACGGCAAGCCTTCGCACTACCTCGTCATGGAGTACGTCGAGGGCCAAACGCTGCGCAGCCTGCTGGAAGAGATGGGCAAGGTTCCGGAGACGCTCTGCCGCCACATCGGCCGCGAGATCGCCGCCGCGCTGGCCGGTATCCACGACGCCGGCATCATTCACCGCGACCTCAAGCCCGAGAACGTGCTCATCACCGAGGACCACGTCGTCAAGGTGATGGACCTCGGCCTCGCGCGCGTGCAGAGCGAGGCGGCGCGCCTCTCGCAGGTGGGGCAGTTCGCCGGTTCGGTGCTCTACGCGTCGCCGGAGCAGTTCACGACCGGCGGCGACGAGCTCGACGGCCGCGCCGACCTCTACGCGCTGGGGCTCGTTCTCTACGAACTCGCGACCGGCCGCCACCCGTTCGCGAGCGACGACCTCGCCGCGATCATGCATCAGCAGATCGCCGAGGTGCCCGACGCGCCGTCGAAGATCCTGCCGGAGCTCTCACCGTATTTCGACGAGGTCGTCCGCGTGCTGCTCGAAAAGAACCGCATGCAGCGCTTCGAGCAGGCGTCCGACCTCGCAACGATCTTCGCGCAGGGCGAGGATGCGCCCTGGTGGCTGGAGCGGGCGCCCGAGGAGGAGCTGCGCGCGCGCCACGTGCCGCGAGAGACGAAGATGTACGGGCGCGACGATCTGCTCGAACGCCTGACCGCGCGCTTCGACAGTGGCGGCGTCGTGCTGCTCGAGGGCGAAGCGGGCGTCGGCAAGACGCGGCTCGTGGACGAGATGCTCGACCGCGTCGGCTCCGCGCACCATCTATTCGGCGGCTACCCGCCCGGCGGTGCCGCCACGAAGAACGGCGCCTTTCTCGAGGCGTTCCGCGACATGCGCGGGCGGCTCAAGAAGCTGCTGCCCGAGTCGTCGCTCGCGCCCGCGTTCGCCGCGCTACTCGAGGGCGGTGCGCTGCCGGAGGGCGTCGAGCCGCTCTCGAAGGACGGCCTGCAGGCGGTGATGGCGCGCACGGCGATCGCGCTCTCGAAGGAGAAGCCGCTCGTGCTGGTCATCGACGATCTGCACTTCGCGCCCGACGAGGGCCGCGCGCTCTTCGCCAGCCTGGCGGCGGCGCTGCGCGGCGAGCGCGTGTTGCTGGTCGGCACGATGCGCCCCGGCCTGCCGGAGGAGTGGCTCGGCGAGCTCGAGCGGCTGGACGGCGTCGAACGCATCGCGGTGCCGCGCCTCGGCCCGAAGGACCTGCACGCGCTGCTCACCGACGCGCTGCAGTCCGAGCGCCTCGCGCGCGAGCTGGGCGGTCAGATCGCGTGGAAGTCGGACGGCAATCCGTTCTTCGTCTTCGAGATCCTGCAGGGGCTGCGCTCCGGTGGCCTCATCCGCCAGGACCGCAACAGCTGGATTCGCACCGGCGTCATCCAGCAGCTCGAGGTGCCGTCGAGCGTGCGCGACCTCATTCGCGGCCGCATCTCGAACCTCGACGAGGAAGACCGGCACCTTCTCGAGCTCGCTTCCTGTCTCGGTTTCGAGTTCGACCCGACCGTGGTGGGGGAGGCGCTTGGCATTGCGCGCATTCCGCTGCTGCGCCGGCTCGCGCAGCTCGAGCGGCAGCATCGACTCGTGCACAGCACCGGCCGCAAGTACCGGTTCGACCATCACCAGGTGCAGGAGACGCTCTACGAGGACCTCGGCGAACTGCTGCGCGAGGAGTACCACGCCGTCGTCGGGGAGATCCTCGAGGCGCGCGGTGCCGGCGCCATCGAGCTCGCCACGCACTACTTGCGCGGGGGCCGCGGGGAGCAGGCCAAGCCGCACCTGCAGCCGGCGCTCGACGAACTGCAGAGCGTGCATCGCAACAGCGCCGCGATCGATCTCGCGTCGCGCGCGCTCGCCATCGACGGGCTGCTCGATTGCGCCGATCGCTCGGCCGTGCTCGAGATCAAGGCGGACCGCGAGAACGTCATCGGCCGCTACGACGACGCGGAGCAGTCCTTCCTGCAATGGATCGCCTGCGCGGAGGGTTCCAACCGGCAGGTGGCGCAGATCCAGCTCGCCAATCTCTATGTCAACCGTGCCGAGTACGAGGGCGCGATCGAGGCGTGCCGTTCGGTGATCGAATGGGGCCTCGAAGCGAAGGACCCCTACGTCGCCGGCATGGCGCAGCTGATTCTCGGGAACGCCTACCTCTACCGCGGCGAGTACGACGAAGCGATCGGCCACTACGAGAAGTCCGTGGAGTCGGCCAAGGCGATGCCCGAGCCCGATGCGCTCGCGCAGGGCGGCACGCGCGGCAACCTCGGCTTCGCGTTCGCGTGCGTCGGCCGATTCCGCGAAGCGTTCGCGCTGGCCGACGAAGCCGTCGGCTACCTGGTCGACGCGAAGTTCGGCCTCGTCATCAACATGCTCTATCGCATCGTCTATCTGCGCGACACCGGCAACCACGAGCAGGCGGTCGCAGCCGGCGAGAAGGCGCTGCAGGCGGTCGACGACTTCGGCTACCGCTGGGGCGATGCCACGGCGCATCACGACCTCGGCGTGCTCGCGGAGGATCGCGGCGAGCGCGACGAGGCGGAGGAACTCTACCGCCACGCGCTCGCCATTCGTCGGGAGCTGGGCGAGCCGTTCGGCACCGCGGAGACGCTCGCGCGCCTTGGCCGGCTGATCGACGACGAGGTCCTGTTGCGCGAGGCGTGGCAGCTCGCGGGCGAGATCGGTGCGCCCACGCCGGCGGTGCTGGCGGGCGTGCGGCTGGGCGAGCCGGTGACCGATTTGCTGCCCCGCGTGCGGCATCGCGAGCGCATCGAGGTGCTGGTCGAATTGGGGCGGGCGGTCGAAGCGAAGGGACTGCTCGACGGCTGGGACGTCGAGGATCGTGAACGTCTCGCCAATGTTCCCGCGTTCGCGCGCCTGTCCAACGGATAGGACAGCGATTCCGCACGCAATTGCGAATACAATCAGGGCCCGTGGGGCGTTTGGTTGTTGTTGTCGCGCTTGCGCTGGGAGGCTCGTTGCTGACCGGCTGCACGTCGTTCCTTGCGATGCAGGGCGACCCCGACCTGACCGTGCTTCGCCGTGGCGCGCAGCGCGCCGAAATCGAGCGCGAGATGGGCAAGGCGGACGACGTACGCGGACTCGAGGAAGGCCGCTACATCGCGCTCTACGTCATCAAGCTCGGCGCGCCCAAGAACACCGCCGCGCGCGGTGAGAGTCTCACCAACCTCGGCGCGGGCTTCGGCGCGACGATCGCCTCCGGCGCGTTCGCGCGTGCGACCAGTTCGCTCGCCGCCGGCGAGTGGGCGAGCGCGGGCTCGGCCGGCACGGCCGCCGCCGCGATCGGACTCACCGTCTGGGCCGCGGGTGAACTGGTCGGCACCGTGCGCGAACTCAACCGCCTCGCGCAACGACGAAAACACCAGCTCGAAGTCGTCTACGACCGCCGCAACCGGATGCTCACGCACGAGATCATCCCCCTCGAGCGAACCGCGTCCGTGACGCTCGCCGAACGCATCTCCGAGAAACCACCGTCGCGCTCCGAGCTCCAGCGCACCTGGCGCGGTACCTACAAGTACACCCAGTAGGCCAGGGGCTAGGGGCCAGGAGCTAGGGGCAGCAAGCCCCTCCGGTGCCCGCCGCACCCGAACTTCCGGACACGCCGATGACGGTTGGAGCCGGAGGGCAGTGAGAGCGCGGAGGTATCGCGCTGAGGAAACGGAGTGCCGCTGAGATCGCTGAGGATGAACAAGGGGCAACAGGACAGCCGCGCGCCCGTCTCGTTTGCCCTCAGCGCTCCTCCGCGAACTCAGCGCTAGAACCTGAACCGCAAGCAGTCCCACCCCAACGGCCCACCAACCCGCGACCCCAGCAGTAGCCCGCTCAAGCCAGCAATGGACCAAGAGCCACCAGCCAGAGACAGCGAGCGTCCCGTCGCCCACCTAAAATCCACCGCGACGCGAGTAGGCTTTCGACCGCTATTCGCAGTCCTGCTCCGGAACTCCCACACCCCTCCGCGCTCTCAGCGCTCCTCCGCTCCCTCAGCGCGAAATCTGAACCGCAAGCAGTCCCACCCCAACGGCCCACCAACCCGCGACCCAAGCAGTAGCCCGCTCAAGCCAGCAAGGGGCCAAGAGCCACCAGCCAGAGACAACGAGCGTCCCGTCGCCCACCTAAACCCACCGCGACGCGAGCATGCCCTCGACCGCCATTCGCAGTTCGACCCCGGGACGCCGAACCCCCTCCGCGCCCTCAGCGGCACTCCGCGATCTCAGCGCGAAATCTGACGCTTGAGGAGTCCCAAGCCAACGGCCCACCAACCCGCGGCCCAAGACGTAGCCGACGCGAGTAGGCCTTCGACCGCCATTCGCAGTTCGGCCCCGGAACTCCGAACCCCCTCCGCGCCCTCAGCGGCACTCCGCGATCTCAGCGCGAAACCTGACGCTTGAGGAGTCCGAACCCACGGCCTACAAACCCGCGACCCAAGCAAACCCAACCCCTACCGAAACGCCTGCCGAGGAAACTTCACACACGGCATCCGAACCCCCTGCAACCCCGTCGCCGCTCACCCCGATCGCGCCGACCAGCACGCCCGACTTGTAGAGCGGCACGCTGCCCGGAAAGATCGTGATGCCGTTGGGCAGCGGAAGCGTCGCGGGCAGGCAGCCGGGGTTGATCGCGTCCTGCAGCCCGTTCAGCGGGCCGATCGGCGCGTTCGCGATGCCCGGTGGAAAGAAACCCTGCGCCAGGAAGCCCAGGCCGCGCGTGACGTGCGCGGCGTCGAGATCCAGTTCCGCTACGCCTTCGTCGCCTGCGACAAGGGCGTCCTGTCCGCGGACATCACGCCGGAGCCGGACGGCAGCTTCCCGAAGGACCCGCAGCTCGCTTCGGTCGTGCCGCTTCGGGATGCGCGGAGCCTCTACGTCGCCAAGACCTACGCGTACGTGGCGGCGGGGCGCGACGGCCTCGTCATCATCGACATCAAGAACCCGGAGAAGATGAAGCAGGTGCAGCGCTTCACGGCGGACGGCCGCATCCGCGACGCCTACGACGTGCAGCTCGGCATCACGAATGCGTCGCTCTTCGCCTACGTCGCGGACGGCCGCAACGGCCTGCGCGTCATTCAGCTCACGGCACCGGAGCGCAATCCGCAGCTCTTCGGCTGGAGCCCGAAGCCGGACCCGGTGCTGATCGCGACCGGTCGGACGAAGGGGCGGGCGCTCTCCCTCAGCCGCGGTCTCGACCGCGATCGCGCGGTGGATGAGGCGGGCAACCAGCTCGCCGTCTTCAACCGGTTGGGAGCGCGGCCCTTCACCTTCGCGGAGATGAAGAAGATCTACCGGTTGGCGGACGGGCGGGTGTTCAAGGTTCCGGAACTCAAGACGTCGGAGGACGTCAAGGAGCACTACGGGGAACCGAAGCGGAACCCTAATCCATCCCGAGGTCGATGAATTTCTGCCCGTTGTCCTTGGCTGGCTGGCCGTAGGGCTCGGAGACCTTGTTGAAAGCGTCGATGACGTTGCCGCGCGCCGACTTCGACGTGGGCAGCTCGACCACCAGCCACGCGGAGACGCTCGACTCGCCGATCTCCTCGATGCCGGCGAACATCACGCGCGGCGCGCCGGCGTCGTAGCAGCCCTCGATGAGACCGTTCAGATCGTCGCCCGACAGGCCCTCGGCCCAGAGGAGGTGGCCCGCGAGCATGTAGGAACGCGCCTCCTGCCACTGGTCGAGGTCGTCCTCTGTGATGGCGCGGGGCTCGTCCCAGTCCTCCTCGTAGCCGGCCTCCGGATCGCCGCAAGCAGGCACGAGCAACAGTGCCAGCAGAAGGACGAAACGCTTCATATCCCGCTTATCGGCATGATGGCGGCGCCGGTTCAGCTCGCGCGCGCCCGCTCGTCGCGGCGCTTCATCGCCTCCACGAGCAGCGGGAGCGTCGGCATGGTCGTGTTCGTGACGACCTCGTCGTCGTCCGGCTCGAAGCGGAAGCGGCCGTCTTCCCACTCCGCCATGGCGTAGACGGCGTCGTCGCCCGCCTGCTCGCCGCAGTAGCCCGCCACCACGTCGCCGCCGCGCACGTCGAGCGTGCCGCGCTGATGCTCGTGATCGAGCACGAGCCGGCCGGAGAGTGAACACGAGCTCAGGAACTGCACCAGCTCCGGGAAGCCGACCTCGTCGAGGTTGCCGCGCAGCGAATCCGGTTCGCGCGTCGCGGCGCGCATGGCGCGCTTCTTCAGGACCTCATTGATCTTCGACTCGAGCTCCTCGTCCGTGAACGGCTTGCGGATGTAGCCCGCGGCGCCCGCGCGGATCACCTCGACGAACCGCGTCACGTAGGTCTCGCCGGAGACCATCAGCACCGGCACGTCGAGCTCCGGCGCTTCGCGCACCTTGCGCACCAGCGCGAGCCCGTCCATGCGCGGCATGGTCCAGTCGGTCATGACGAGATCGAAGCGCTGCTCGTGCAGCTTCGTGAACGCCTCGACGCCGTCGGAGGCCTCCTGCACGTAGGTGTAGCCGATCTCGCCGAGCACCTTGCGGATGACGGCGCGCGCGACCTTGGAGTCGTCCACGACGAGGATGCGCATCAGATGACGCCCCGCAGGAAACTGGTGATGTGCGCGCCGGCGATCGACGCGAGGCGCAGCTCCGCCTCGAGGAAGGCCGAACGTCGCTCGATGACGAGCACGCCCAGCTTCCGGTAGCGCGAGTGCAGCGGCACGACCAGCAGGTGGCGCGGGAGCGGACCGGGAACGGTCTCGATGGAGGGCTCCTCGACCTGCATGGCGAGCTCGATCATCGGCTCGCCGGTCAGCGACTCCTCGCCGGTCACCGTGTCCTCGCTCATGTACTGCATGAGCGGCTTGCTCTGACCCTCTTCGACGAGGTAGAGCACGGCGCGATCGCTTCGCACCACGTCGCGGGCGCGCGAAACGACGTCGTCAAGCACGCCCAGTTCCTCCTCGGCGCAGCTCAGCATCTCGGCGAACGAGAGCATCATGTCGAGATGCTCGTCGCCCACGGTGGGGGCAGGGGGCGGCGCGAGGATTTCCGACGGCACCTCGACGCTCGCCTCGCGTTCGAAGACGAGCACCGACTCCCCGATCTGGATCAGGTCGCCGTGCTGCAGCACGTGGCGGTCGACCGCGCGGCCGTTCACCGACGTGCCGTTTTTCGACGAGAGGTCGGTGAGCACCCAGGCTCCATCCTCGATCGCGAGGCGCGCGTGGAAGCGCGACAACTGCGCGTCGTCGAGATGAACCTCGTTCGCGTCGGCGCGGCCGATGGAGACGGTCTGTTCGCCGAGCACGATCTCGCGCTCCTCGCCCGTCACGGGACGGACGCGCAGTCGCCAGACGACGCCTTCGCGTACCTCGGCCGCGGCCGGCTCGACCGGCGGGCCCATGACTTCGATCAGCGGTTCGGGATCGCTCACGTCTGCGTCTCCGTGGTGCGTGCGGTGATTTCGAGGAGCGCGTCGGCGAGCTGGACCGGCGCGAGTTCGCGCTCCGCCACGCCCGACTCGATGACCGCGCGCGGCATGCTGCTCACGACGCTCGACTGGCGGTCCTGCACCAGCACGCGGCCGCGCGCCGCCGCGATGGCCGCCGCGCCCAGCATGCCGTCACGGCCCATGCCGGTCAGCACGATGCCGAGCGTGGTTTCGCCGGCCGCCTCCGCCGCCGAGCGGAAGAGGTGGTCGGCGGACGGCTTGGGCCCCTTGCCCTGGCCGGGCTCGACCTTCAGCACGAACCCGCCGTCCCGGGCGACGACGGTCGTGTCCTTGCCGCCCGGCGCGATGATCACCTGGCCCGCTTCGAGCGCCATGCCGTCGGCGCCCTCGTGCACCTCGAGGCCGACCTGGCGCGCCAGGCGCTTGGCGAAGTGCAGCGTGAAGACCGGGGGCATGTGCTGCGCCACCACGATGGGGGCGGGGAAGATGTCGGGGAGCGGCGCCAGCATCGTGCGCAGCACTTCGGGCCCGCCCGTGCTCGCGCCGACCACCACGAGACGCGGATCGGGCGCCATGAGCGGGGCGCGCGACGCGATCGGCGGCGCGGGGCGGCGGTCGCGCTCGTCGAGGATCGCGCGCAGCTTGCCGAGCAGTTCCTCGTCGATCCGGCGGCGCACCTCGTCGGGATCGCCGGTGCCGCTCGGCTTCGTGATGTAGTCGACCGCGCCGAGCGAAAGCGCCTCCAGCGTCGCCTGCGCGCCGCGCTCGGTGAGCACGGAGAACATGACGACCGGCAGGTCCGGCGCGCGCGTGCGCAGCTCGCGCAGCGTGTCGAGCCCGTTCATGCCGGGCATCTCGACGTCGAGCACCACGATGTCGGGGCGATCCGCCGCGATCAGCTCCAGCGCCTGCGCGCCGTCCGTTGCGAGGCCGGTGAGCTCGAGGCGCGCATCCTCGTCGATGCGCTCCTGCAGGACGCGCCGCACGATGACCGAGTCGTCGACGACCAGCACGCGCGAACTCGCGCGCGGGTGCGCGGTGCAGCCGAGCGTGGCGAGCTTCTCGAGCAGCGTCTCGCGCGTGAACGGCTTCATGATGTACTCGGTCGCGCCCGCCTGCAGCGCTTCGCGAATGCGTGCCGCGCGGGTCTCCTGCGTGACCATGACGACCGGCAGCGTGCGGTAGTCGGGATGGTCGCGCAGGTTGCGGAGCAGCGAGATGCCGTCCATCTCCGGCATCTCCCAGTCGGTGACGACGAGCCCGACGCCCGGCGCCTGGTCGAGCTGCAGCAGCGCCTCACGACCATTTTCCGCTTCGAGAACCTCGAAGCCGGCCTCTTCGAGAACCGTGCGCAGGATGCGGCGCACGGTCCGGGAATCGTCGACAACTAGAGTTTGCACCTTCGTCCCCGTATCGACCGAATCGGGGTCGGCGCTTGATATCGACAGTGACCGAGCCGGGTGGGATTATCCCCCGATCACGAGAGGGGGGGGGAAGCCAAACCCGCGCGGGAAAACCGGGCTTCGGGGGG
>JBCDBY010000026.1:0-23574 GCA_039182715.1 Planctomycetota bacterium | reverse complement strand
GGCACGCACTTCGGTGTCGCCATCGACGATATTCTGGAGTTCGACTAGTTCTGTTGCGGAGCATCGTCTCCGCCCGCCCATGACGGAGTCCGGCGGCCGCCTTCCGGGCGGCCGCCATTCTTTTTTTCATCTCCGGACCATCGCCCGTCATCTGCGCGAGGTCCATGCCGAGCCAGTGCGCCAAGAGCTCATAGGAGGCGCGTCGCGCCCCGGGTAGGCAGCTTTCGAGTTTGGACAGCGCGGCGGCATAGGGAAGGCCCTGTGCCCACAGCACCACGGCGTCGCGCAAGTGCTCCTCGTAGGGCGCATGCGCCGTTCCTCGCACACGATCCATCGCTTCGGCCGGCAGACCGATGAGCACGGCTTCGGCGATCATCATGACCGTGCCCTCGCTGTAGATGTTGCCGTCGGGATTGAGCTCCACGAACTCGTCCAGCGCCTGTTGCGCCTCTTCGTCCTCGTCGCGCGCGGTCGCGATGAGCGTCTTGGCGGCGAGCGCGAGGAGTCGCTGGGACAAGTCCTTGACTGACCGGCTCTTGGTCAGCGCTTTCTCGATCGTCTTCTTGGCCTCGTCCAGCTCGCCCCGCATGCAAAGGAGCTCGGCGCGCACGCGCAGTACATTCACGGCCGCCCCGGTGTTTCCCAGTCGCTCCATGCGAGGGATCGCTCGATCGAGGGCGTCCAGCGCTTCGTTCGCTCGCCCCTGGGCGAGATAGCACTCGGCCAGCATGAGATGGCCCTGGGCCGCGATCGACGGCATGCCGAGCAGGTCCAGTTCCCGGATCAGCGAGACCAGCTCGGCGTCGGCGCCGTCCAGCTCGCCGAGCTGGATGGAGGCCAGTACGGCCATGACGGAACTGATCGCCGCATTGGTCGACAGCGAGTTCACGCGGTGGATCCGGGCCGCCTCCAAGTAGAGCCGTCGTGCGCGCGCGAAGTTGTCGCGTCGCAGCGCGATGCTGGCGAGCGCGCCGATGACACCGCCCCGTCGCCAGTGGTCCGCGGTTTCCTCGTAGATCGCGCCCTGTCGCTGGTACGCGTCTTCGGCCGCATCGAGATCGCCTTTCATCTTGAAGAGGTCACCGGCGATCTTGAGGCAGTTGAACCGGATCTCGTCGTCGGGCTCATCTTCCGCGCGGGTGAGCCACGCTTGTCCGTCGCCGGGCGGAGAGAGTCCGGCACGAAGCAGGCAACTTCCGTACTCCGACTCGTGTCGACGCCGCGCCGCGTCGTCGCCTCGCCGGCGCGCGTCGTCCAGAAGATGCTCGTACAGGCGATCGGCGCGTTCCCGTTCCCCGTGTCGCACCAGATACGAAGCCAGTACGCGCGCGATATCCGCGTACGGCTCGAGCGGCACCGAGGGCGGCTCGTCGAGAAGCCCGGACTGCTCCGCGTAGGTCTTCGCGCGCTGAAGCTCCTGGCGGTTGTAGGCGTCCCGCGCCACGTGAAGAAGATGCGGCGCCGCCTTGCTGCGTTCCTTCGCGCGATACCAGTGTCGCCCGAGGCGCGCCGGGTCCACCGCCTCCTCCCGCGCCTCGAGGTGGACGGCGAGGGCGCGATGCACTTCCCGGCGGAGCTCGGGCGCCATCTCCTGGTAGAGCACCTCCGCAATGGAGCGTTGCGCGAAGCGGTACCCACGAGCCGACGGCTCGATGATCTCGCGCCGGTGACACAGGGACTGAAGGCGTCGAAGGACGGTCAGGAGCGGCTGATCCAGCGCGGCCGCCACCGCGCGCCCGTCGAACTCGTGGCCCTCGACCGCTGCCGTGTCGAGCAGGCTCCGGTCGGCGTCGTCCAGTGCGGCCATGCGTGCCATGACGACGTCGCGCAGGCTCGTGGGGAGCGTGCGCGCGCTCCAGGCGGGACCGCGTTCCATGCGGGTGCCCGACACTTCCATCGCATTCGTTTGCCAAAGGTGTCGCGCCAGCTGCTCGGCCAGCAGCGGGTTGCCTTCCGTGCTCCCGTGGATCTCCATCGCGATCCCGCCGTCCACCGTGTGCCCGAGGCGCGCCTCCAGCATCGAGAAGAGCGCCCGTTCGTCGAGGCCCGCAAGGTCGAGGCGGGTCGCCGATTCCAACCCGCGCGTGGCGTCCGCGTCGGGACGCGTCGCAAGGACGAGCAGAAACGGACGATCCCCGAGCCGGCGCGCCAGGTGGGAGAGCAGGCGGACGTCTTCCTCCGATGCGTGCTGCGCATCGTCGAGGAAGAGGGCGAGCGGCTGCGCGCGCACCGTCCCGGCGAGCAGATGGTCGAGCGTCGCCAGCGCCTGCTGATCGCTCTCCAGTTTCGGCAGGTCGCCGCCGCGCAGGATGTCCTTCAGCCGCGCGCCGTCCGGACCGAAACCGGAAGTCGCGGGGTCGTCGCCGAGCACGGCGTGCTCGCGCACGGCCTCCACCACCGTCAACAACGGGCCTTCCATCGGCGTGAGCGACGCCTCGATCCAGACGTAGCCGCGGGCGCGGGCCGTGTCGGCGAAGGCGCGGGCGAGCGCGCTCTTGCCGACGCCGGCCCGGCCGACGATCAACAGGGGGCGACCCTCCGGCCGCGTCAGCGTCGCCGTCGCTTCGTTCAGCTCCTCGATGCGGCCAAAGAACGGTTCGCGCTGCGGGATGCGCGCGCGCGGCTCGGAGACCTGCGTCGGCTGCAGATCGAGGAGTGCGGCGGCTTCGGCACAGTCGGCGGGTCGGTCGCGCGGGTCTTTCTCGAGGCAGGCGAGAACGAAGTTCCGCAGCGGGATGGGCACGACCGGCGGCAGGGGCTCCGGCTCTTCGTTGTGCACCGCGCCGAAGAAGATCGCCGGGTCGCGGCTGGGGAAGGGGCGGTGGCCGGTGAGCATCTGGTAGGCGACGACGCCGATGCTCCACAGGTCGCTCTGCAGCGATGCGGAGTCCCCGACCAGCACCTCCGGCGCCATGTAGAGCGGCGTGCCGTGCAGGTCGTCGAAGAACTCCTCGTCGTCCGCGATGCTGCGCGCGAGGCCGAAGTCGGAGAGCTTTGCCTCGCCGCTCTGGGATACGAGCACGTTGGCGGGCTTGATGTCGCGGTGCAGCAGGCCCTGCGCATGCGCGGCCCCGAGGCCCGCCAGCACGCCGCGCAGGATGCGGTCGACCTTCTCGAGCGACAGCGCGCCTTCGCGGATTGCGTCGGCCAGCGTCCCCCCGCCGACGAACTCCATCTCGAAGATGAGGCCCGCCGCGTGCGCCTCGTGGAGCCGGTAGAGGGTGACCACGTGCGGGCTTTCGAGCGCGGCGACGACGCGCGCCTCGTCGAGGAAGCGCGAAGACTGCTCCGCATCCGTCCCGAACTTCGCCTCGTGCGGCACGACCTTGAGGGCGACGTGGCGGTGCAGATCCTCGTCCCAGGCGAGGTGGACCGTCGCGAAGCCGCCGCGGCCCAGCTCGCGCTCGACGCGGAGGCTTCCGATCTTCGTTCCCGGTTCCAAAACGTGCACGCGGAACTAGGTTACCGAAGTGGAACGAAGACACGTGATCTATCGCGGCCGCGTGCAGGGCGTCGGGTTCCGCTGGCGGACCACGCGGGCGCTCGACGGCATGCCGATCACCGGCTTCGTCCGCAACCTCCCCGACGGGACGGTGGAGCTGGTCGTCGAGGGCGCACCGAGTGCGGTCTCCGCGGCGCTGGAAGCGGTGGCGACCGCGCTCGCGCGCCAGATCGAGAGTTGCGACGCGCAATCGCTCGCGGCCACCGGCGAGTTCTCCGACTTCCGCATCCTGCGCTAACGTAACCGCAGCGCACGAGGCGCATCCCACGGAACAGGAGGGACCCCCATGTCCAATGCGGTCGCGAACGAGCTCGAACGTTTCATGTCCTCGATGCAGCAGTGCAACGGCGATGAGCCGGAGTTCATGCAGGCGGTGCACGAGGTGGCAGAGTCCGTTCTGCCGGTGATCCTCGACAACGAGGACTATCGCAAGAACAAGATTCTCGAGCGCATCACCGAGCCCGACCGCATCATCGTCTTCCGCGTGACCTGGGAGGACGACCAGGGCGACATCCACGTCAACCGCGCCTGGCGCGTCCAGTTCAACAACTCGATCGGTCCCTACAAGGGCGGTCTGCGCTTTCACCCCACGGTGAACCAGAGCGTGCTCAAGTTCCTCGGCTTCGAGCAGATCTTCAAGAACAGCCTCACAGGCCTGCCGATGGGGGGCGCGAAGGGCGGCTCGAACTTCAATCCGAAAGGCCGCAGCGACCGCGAGGTGATGCGCTTTTGCCAGTCGCTCATGACCGAACTCTGGCGTCACATCGGCGAGGACACCGACGTGCCGGCCGGCGACATCGGCGTGGGCGCGCGTGAGATCAGCTACCTCTTCGGCCAGTACAAGCGGCTCAACAACCGTTTCGTCGGCACGCTCACGGGTAAGGGCCTCGCCTTCGGCGGCAGCCTCGTGCGCATGGAGGCGACCGGCTTCGGCGCGGTCTACTTCCTGCAGAACATGATGAAGCACCGCGGCGAGGAGATGGCCGGCAAGACCGCCGCCGTCTCCGGTTCGGGCAACGTGGCCCTCTACGCGATCGACAAACTTTCCGAGCTCGGCGTGAAGGTGGTGACCGCCTCGGACAGCAGCGGATTCATCCACGACCCGGCGGGCATCGATGGCGACCGGCTCGCCTACCTCAAGGACCTCAAGGAGCGCCGTCGCGGTCGCATCCACGAGTACGCGGAGAAGTACGACAGCGCGACCTTCCACGAGGGGAAGCGGCCGTGGGGCGTGAAGGTGGACTTCGCGCTGCCCTGCGCGACGCAGAACGAGCTCGAGGACGAGGGCGCCAAGGCGCTCGTCGACAACGGCGTGATCGCGGTCGTGGAGGGCGCCAACATGCCGTCGACCGCCGAGGCGATCGCGCGCTTCCACGCGGCGAAGGTGCTCTTCGCGCCGGGCAAGGCGGCCAACGCCGGCGGCGTGGCGGTCTCCGGCCTGGAGCAGAGCCAGAACGCGCTGCGCATCTCCTGGTCGCGCGAAGAGGTTGACGCGCGCCTGCAGAAGATCATGCAGGAGATCCACGATCGCTGCGTGCGCTGGGGTGCCAACGGCGACATCGTCGACTACGTGAAGGGCGCCAACATCGCCGGGTTCACGAAGGTGGCCGACGCGATGGTGGCGTACGGAGCGGTCTAGCCCAAGAACAGGAGCGGCGTGTCGTCGGACGTGTCCGTCGTCGGGCGATCGCGCTGCGCCCGGTCGAGGCGCTCCTCGAGCTGCGCCTTCTGCGCGCGCAGCTCGAGCACCTCGCCGCCGCCGCGCACGAACTCGATCAGCAGGCCGAGGTCGTCCCGGGCGATCCACGTGCCGTGGTCGAGGCAGGAGTGCATCAGGACGAAGCTGACGAGCCCGTAGTTGCTTCGGCGCATCGGTTCGCCGCACTCCGGGCAGCGGCAGTAGACCACCGGGCGTGCGAGCGCCGCCTGGTGCCGCTCCTTGCAGGTCTCCGCCAGCGTCTCGAGGTCGCGTGGTGCATAGGAGCGCGGCGTCTCCGCGAGGATCGCGTCGAGCTCGCCCCGGGGGAGGTAGACGTGGTCGCAGCGACTGCAGTGCGGGCGCGGACCGGCGGCCGTGTCGGCGTCGGTGAGTGCGAGCGAGCAGTGGGGACAGCGCATGGAAGCTTGCTTGTATTGTACGGGGATGCGGATCCTCGGCGTCGACTGCGCGACCAAGCCGAAGAACACCGGTCTTTGTTGCGTTCTCGACCATCGCATCGAGCACGCGGAGACCGGGGACGGCAGCGTCGCCGAACGGCTGGCGGCGTGGATCGAGCCGGGGACGCCGACGCTGCTCGCCTTCGACGCTCCCCTGGGCTGGCCGTCCGCGCTCGCGCCGGCGCTGGTCGATCACCGCGCCGGTGATCCGCTGCGGCCGGAAGCCAACGAGCTCTTCCACCGCCTGACCGACGACGAGATTCAGGAACGACTCGGCAAGCGGCCGCTCGAAGTGGGCGCCGACCTCATCGCGCGCACGGCCCGCGAGGCGCTCTCGGTGCTGCAGGAGCTGCGCGACCGGACCGGGCTCTCCATCCCGCTGGGGTGGGAGGGCGCACCGGCGGACGTCGCCGTGATCGAGGTCTATCCCGCCGCGACGCTGCAGGCGCACGGGTTCCGGAGCTCGGGCTACAAGGGCGGCCGCGGCCGGCCGGTGCGCGAGTCGATTCTCGACGACTTCGACGTCGGTCCGCATCGCGAGGCGCTCGCGGCGAATGCCGACGTCTTCGACGCGTGGCTCTGCACGCTCGCGGGCCGTGACTTTCTCGAGGGCCGCTGCGTGCCGCCGAACGACGCGCAGCGCGAACGCGCGCTCATCGAGGGTTGGATCTGGGTGCGATCCACCGATTGAGCGCGGCGTGCAGCCGGGGCAGATCGATCGGCTTGCCCAGGAAGTCGTCCATGCCGGCGGCGAGACAGCGCTCGCGCTGGCCGGTCATCACGCTCGCGGTCATCGCGATAATCGGCGTGTGGCGTCCGCCGCCCTCGAGCTGCCGGATGCGCGCCGTCACTTCGTAGCCGTCCATGATCGGCATCTGACAGTCGAGCAGCACCGCATCGAAGCGACCGGTCGTCGCGGCCGACACCGCGCTGCGCCCGTCCGCCGCCGTCTCGACGTCGCATCCGATGTGGGTGAGCATCTCCTCCACGACGTAGCGCGCGATGCGGTCGTCCTCGACGAGCAGCACGCGCGCGTGCATCGGCCGCAGCACCGGGCGCGAGTCCTCGTCGCTCGCCGCCGCCGCCTCGGTCGCCGGGGCCGGGACCGTGAACCAGAAGGTCGAGCCGGCGCCGGGATCGCCGCGCGCGCCGATCTCGCCTCCCATGAGATGCACCAG
The DNA here is from genome assembly GCA_039182715.1 of Planctomycetota bacterium. Taxonomy (GTDB): domain Bacteria; phylum Planctomycetota; class PLA2; order PLA2; family PLA2; genus JBCDBY01. Next base: position 16,737 of record JBCDBY010000026.1, on the reverse strand, counting down.
CCGTTTGCAGATGCTCAGCCCGAGCCCGGTCCCGGAGAAGCGGCGCGTGTCGGACGAGTCGGCCTGCGTGAAGAGCTCGAAGAGCTCCTCGATGTGTTTCGGGTCGATGCCGATGCCGGAGTCCTCGACCGCGACGTGGAGACCGCGCGCCTCGTCCCAGGAGGAGCGCACGACGATCGATCCCTCGTCGGTGAACTTCACCGCGTTGCCGACGAGGTTGAAGATCACCTGGCGAAGCCGCAGCGGATCGGCGTGCAGCACGGTCGGCACGCTCTCGTCGATGGCGGTCTCCAGCGAAACCTGCTTGCCCTCGACGTGCGGCCGCAGCACGTTGATGACGTCCGCCACCACGGATCGCAGGCGACAGGGCGACGGCGTGATGACCAGCTTGCCCGCCTCGATCTTCGAAAAATCGAGGATGTCGTTGAGGATGTCGAGCAGCGCGCGCCCGGACTCGTGGATGGTCGCCGCGTAGCCCTTCTGTGATTCGCTCAGGTCGTCGAGCATCAACAGCTCCGACATGCCGAGCAGGCCGGTCAGCGGCGTACGGATCTCGTGGCTCATGTTGGCCAGGAAGAGGCTCTTCGCCTCGTTGGCCGACTCGGCGCGGTCGAGCGCCTCGCGCAGCCGCTCCTCCGCGTTCTTGCGCTCGAACAGCGTCGGCACGGCGTCGATGACGCGCGCCCGCGTCTCCTCCGGCATGTGCGCGAGTTCGCGCTCGAGGTGTCCGTGCAGGTGGTCGGGGTGCGCCATGACGAACGTGCAGTGCTCGTGCCCCTGCGCCTTGCAGGTCAGCTCGGCGGCGGTCAGCGGCACGCCGAAGCTCTCCTCGCACCAGCCCGACGAGTAGCCGGCGTTCATGATGCAGACGGGGAAGTCCGCCTTCTTGCCGGCGCGCAGCCAGCTGTCGGATTCGAACGAGAAGGGGTGCCGGTACTTCAGGAAGCAGTTCTCGTCCGGCGAAGGGCGGCTTTCGGGCAGGATGTCGACGAACGCCCAGCCGGTGTACGCGAAGTGGACCGGGCCGGCGGAGAGCTTGGCGACGGGGTCGGTGAGACCCATGCGCCGGTGGAAGTTGCGCGCGTCGTGACGCCCGATGATGTGCGCGAAGTCGAACAGCAGCATGCGGCCGATGCGGTACGCCTCGTCGTCGCCGCGGTCGGCGTAGAGCTTGTGGATGGCGGAGAGAAAGCCGTAGGAGAAAGACGAGGCGCGCACCAGCACGTAGCGCTCGCCGCCGATCTCGATCGTGCCGCGGGTGGGGTCGGCGTGCATGTCCCGGAAATAGGCGTGCACGGTGCGTTGCGCCTCATCGAAGAAGGGGCGGAAGGCATCGGGTACGCGCACGGTCGCCCCCTCGCCTGCGGCGAAGAGCCCGGCGCGCAGCCTCTCGTTTTCTTCCTCGAGTGCGCGCAGGCGCGCCTCGAGTTCCTGTTCCCGTCCCGACATCGTCTCGAATGGGGCCTCCGGTCCGAGTATAGGTCGGCGGCGGTGTCCATCCCATGGCGAGAATGGGGCGCATGCGAATCTCCCGCCCCCTTCTCGCTCTCGGTCTCGGGCTGGTCATCGGTCTCGGCTTCCTCTGGACGCAGTCCGCGCAGGCGCAGCAGCAGGATCGCCGCCGCGGCTGGACCGTCTTCCAGAACGGCAAGACCAAGGTCTATCCGCACGCCGACCGCTGGACCGCCAACCCGACGCCGAGCGGCATGACCTTCCGCAACGGCTCGACCGGTGAGAACGTGCTGTACTACGGCACCTTCCGCGTCGAGGAACGCACGCGCGACCTACGCTGACGCGCGTGTGCTTTGCGCCAGCAGGGCGACGATGGCATCGTGCGACTCGCGGCGTGCGTCGTCCAGCGGGGTGTTGCCCCAACGATCGCTCGGCTCGCGCCGCGCCCCGTGGTCGAGCAGGAACTCGACCACGTGCGCATGCCCCTCGCTCGCGGCGAGGTGGATCGCCGTGCGCCCGTCGTAGTCCGCTTCGTCGATCGGGACCCCCCGCGCGATCAGCCGGCGGACGCCGTCGAGATCCCCGCCGGCCGCGGCCCAGAAGAAGTCCTCGCGGTCGACCGCGCGCGTATCGCTGCGTCGCGGGTCGCGCTTGCCGTGCAGCACGCCGACCAGGTTGTCGTAGCTGTGGAAGTTGAAGCGGTCGACCAGTTCGCGGCAGAACGCGATGCCGCGCACGCTGTTTCCGTTCGCGTCGAGGCGCGGCGCGTAGACGCACAGGCCCATCACGTTGGGTACGATCACGATCAGAGCGCCGCTCACACCGCTCTTGGCGGGGAGCCCGATCGAAAACGCCCACTGGCCCGAGTAGTTGTACATGCCGCACGACTCCATCAGGCTCAGGCACTTGCGGACGGTGTCGGGCTGCAGCACCTGTTCGCCGGTCACCGGGCAGATGCCGCCGTTGGCCAGCGTGCCGGCCGCCATGGCGAACGCCTCGGCGTCGATCTCCAGCGAGCAGCACTGGAAGTAGAACTCGAGCGTTTCGAGCAGGTCGGTGCCCTCGGGAAACGCGCCGTTCTCGCGCATGAAGTAGCCCAGCGCGAAGTTGCGGTCGGCGGTTCGGCGTTCGGAGAGGTACATCGGGTTGGAGAAGCCGGGCTTGCGACCGCCGCAGAGCCGGGTCCACATCTCGTTCACGAAGTCGAAGCGGTCGGCGGACGAGAGGCCGGGGCGAATCAGGCTGCAGCTCATGATCGCGCCCGCATTGATCATCGGGTTGTGCGGGCGACCAAGGCCGTTCAGCGTGAGCTCGTTGAACATCTGTCCGCTCGGCTCGCACCCGACGTGCGCGTGCACGCGATCCTCGCCGTGCTCCTCGACGGCGAGGCAGTAGTTGATCGGCTTGCAGCAGGACTGCACCGAGAAGGGATGGCGGGCGTCGCCGATCGAGTGGCGCTGGCCGTCGACGGTGACCAGCGACACGGCGTACAGCGACGGATCGACACGGGCGAGCTGGGGGATGTAGTCCGCCACGCTGCCGCCCTCGACCGCCCGGGTCGCGGCATAGATCTCGTCGATCTCGCCGCGGAAGCGCGGGAAGTCCGGGATGGCGAGGTCGCCGCGGAGCGCGCGCTCGATCAGCAGCAGGCCGGGCCGGATAGCGGCGACGAACCGCGCGAAGTCGAGCTCGGCCGGCTCGTCGAGCTGCTGCATCGTCGCGCGCAGGCGCGGGTCGTCGGAGCGCAGGCCCGTGCGCGTGATGGCGTCGCGCAGCGTGCGGCTCGAAACGGTTTCACCCTGTCGCAGGGATTCGAAGAGGGCGCGGGCGCGCGAGCCCGCGGGTGTGCTGGCGTTCATAGCGAGGACTCCGGTGGAAGGGGGCGGCGCGCGACCGATCGGCCGCGCGCCGCCGGAAGGGACTACGCGGCACGGCGGCGACGCTCGATCCCGCAGACGGTTTCGAGCAGCGCGGTGCACACGAGGTAGGGGTCGCAGTTGGCGCCGGGGCGCCGGTCTTCGAAGTAGCCGTAGCCCTGCTCCCGCACCTGGCGGGGGATGCGGATCGACGCGCCGCGATCGGCCACGCCGTGCTTGAACTCGTCGATGGAGCAGGTCTCGTGCAGGCCGGTCAGGCGCTCGTGCAGGCCATGGCCGTACTGCGCGACGTGGTGGGCGTGGCCCTGCTCGAGGCGGGCGATCGCCGCATGCATCGCGTCGAGGCCCTGCGCCGGATCGCGGGTCGCCCGCGTCGAGAAGTTGGTGTGGTTGCCGGCGCCGTTCCAGTCGCCTTGGACCGGCTTGTTGGCGAAGCTGATCTCGACACCGTCGCGTTCGGCGATGCGCTGCAGCAGCCAGCGCGCGATCCAGAGGTGGTCGGCGACCGTGAGCGGGTCGGCGGACTCGCCCTCGACGCCGCGGTAGCCGATCTGGAACTCCCACTGACCGGCCATGACCTCGGCGTTGGTGCCGTAGATCATCAGGCCGGCGCGCAGGCACGCTTCTTCGTGCGCCTCGACGATCGTCCGCCCGAACACGTTCTGGGCGCCGACGCCGCAGTAGTACGGGCCCTGCGGTGCGGGGAAGCCCTCGGCGGGCCAGCCGAGCGGACGGCCGTCGCGGTAGAGCGTGTACTCCTGCTCGAAGCCGACCATCGGCTCCGCGCTGCTTCCGCCGGCATCGAGGACGGAGCGCAAGGACGCGCGCGTGTTGCTCTCGTGCGCGGCCCCGTTCTCGCGCGTGACTTCGCACAGCACGAGGATGCTGCGGCCACCGCGCAGCGGATCGGCGACGACGCGCACCGGCTGCAGCAGCAGATCGGAGGCGTCGCCCGGCGCCTGCGCGGTCGAGGAGCCGTCGAAGCTCCAGACCGGAAGCGCGTCGAGGGCGGGAAGCCCCTCGGCCGGCAGCGGGAGGAAGCGGGTCTTGGACCGAAGTCCCCGGGTCGGTTGCGCGCCGTCCAACCAGATGTACTCGGCGCTCGCGATCGATTCGTTCATGATCCTTTCTCCTGCGGCGTTCATGACGCCGTCTGTTGGCCGATACACCGACGCCGCCGCCGATGCGAAACGCTAGAATCGCCCGCCCCCCAGGGGGCATGGAGGAGCGCAATGGAACTGGAAGGAAAGCGAATCGGCATCTTCGTCGGCGATGACTACGAGGACCTGGAGCTGCAGGTGCCCAAGTACCGGCTGCTCGAAGCGGGCGCGCAGGTGCTCGTCGCGGGCCTGAAGCGGGGCGTCGTCCACCACGGCAAGCATGGCTATCCCGAGACGGCGGAGCACGACGTCGAGGATCTCGATCCCGCGACGCTGGACGGCGTCGTGGTGCCCGGTGGCTGGATGCCGGACAAGCTGCGCCGCTACGAGAGCGTGCTGTCGATCGTGCGTGCGATGGAGGAGTCGGGCAAGCTCATCGCGTCGATCTGCCATGGGCCGTGGATTGACATCTCGGCCGGTGTCGTGCGCGGCTACCGCTACACGTCGACGCCGGGCATTCGCGACGACCTGGTGAACGCGGGGGCGGAGTGGATCGACGCGCCGCTCGTCGTCGACCGGCACCACGTCTCGAGCCGTCGCCCCGGCGATCTTCCGGACTTCTGCCGCGCGATCGTGGACACCCTTCGAAGCTCCTGAAGCCTCAATACCGGGATTACCGAGCCGGGTTCGATTCTCCCGCTATTCGAGAAAGCGGGAGAATTGAACCCGGCTCGGTAACAGTCGCTATCGAGGACGCGATGCGGCTCGGTTAGAAGTAGTCCGCGCTGGAGATGCGCACGCTCTCCGGCGCATCGAGACCGCGCAGCATGGGAAGCGTCGTCGCGCGGCCGATGTCCTCGAACCACTCCGCGATGAGCGCGTCGGGCTCCAGCCAGGTGGTGAGCTTGCGGTCGCCCGCCAGTGCCGCGACGGCGCGGAGCGCTCCGTCTGGATCGGGCGTGCATCGCTCCACGATATCGAGCGCATCCTCTTCGAGGACGCAGCGCACGTAGCCGCCCGCCTCGACCGCGAACCAGAAGTCCTGCGGGTTGATTTCGAAGGACGCGTGCCAACGCTCCTCGTCCCGCGGGATGTACCAGCCGTCGTGCGCGGCGCTCCACGCCTCCTGGAGCCGATCGAGCTCACGGCGCGCCTCGATCGGCCGCAGTGCCGCGCGCGGGCCCGACGCCGCCAGATCCGAAGCCCGCGCGCAGTGGTGGTCCCACGCCGGTACCGCGACGTAGCCCAGCCGCTCGTAGTACTCCGGGTCGATCCCGGCGAAGAGAAGCCCGGCGCCGCCATCGTGCTCGGCGACCGCGGCGCAGAGTCTCGCCGCGTGCCCGCGGCGGCGATGGTCGGGGTGCGTGCCGACCGCGCCGAGGCCGAAGCCCGCGCGCCGCTCGTCCCCGCGCTGGAAGTCGAACTGGTAGCAGAGCAGGGAGGTCACGGTCTCGCCGTCGACCGTTCCGATCCACGGCGTCGCGCGGGGCCAGCGGCCGGAGTTGAGCCGGCGCGCCGCGTGAATCGGCCACGGCAGACCGGTCCGCCCGAAGGCGTGCCATGTAATCCGATCCGCCGCCAGGCGCTCGGACTCGCTTTCGGCATTCTTGATGCGGAGCTCCATCCCCGCAAGGGTACCCACTTGTCGGTTGCGTGACCCGCCTCGTACCGTGTCGCGATGCCCGCGTCGAAGGGACCCGTGATCCAGAACGGCAGCGTCCTGCTGCTGCTGCTCGCCAATCTCTTCGCCGGTCTGACCGGGTTCTACGAGGGGGCACTGGGGCTTGAAACGCCGGCCGCGATCGCGCTCACCATCGTCATCACCGCCGCCGCCCTGTGGATCAGCGAAGCGGTGCCGCTCTTCGTCACCAGCTTCATCCTGCTTTTCCTCGAGCTGGTCTGGCTCGCGCCCGAGCTCGGCCTCAGCAGTACGCCGTTCACCGCGCCCTTTTTCTCGAACACGATCCTGCTCTTCCTCGGCGGGTTCGTGCTTTCGTCCGCTTTCCGCAAGTACCTGATCGACGAGCGGCTCGCGCGCTGGGTGCTCACCAAGACCGGCACGCGTCCCGCCTATGCGCTGGCCGGCATCCTGGGGGCGACCGCGTTTCTCTCGATGTGGATGAGCAATACCGCGACGGCCGCGATGATGATCAGCATCTCCGTGCCGCTGCTGCGCAACCTCAAGGCGGACGACCCGTTCCGCTACGCAGTCATGCTTGGGATCGCGTTTTCCGCGAACATGGGCGGACTCGGCACGCCGATCGGGACGCCGCCCAACGCCATCGTCATGCGCGCGATGGGGGACAAGGCGTTCGGGTTCGGCGAGTGGGTGCTGCTGGCGCTGCCGGTGTTGCTGGTCATGCTCGCCGTGCTCTGGGTGCTGTTGCTGCGCATGTATCCGACGCGCGTCGAGCAGCTCGAGCTGGACGAGGCGCCGGAGTTCCAGTGGGACCGCGCTTCGCGCATCGTCGTCGCGCTCTCGATCCTCACGGCGCTCGGCTGGTTGACGAGCGACCTGCACGGACTGCCGTCCGGGGCCGTCGCGATCCTGCCGATCATCGTCTTCTACGGACTCGGCCTGCTGGGCGCGCAGGACTTCAACTCGATGCCGTGGAACGTGCTCATGCTGGTCGGCGGCGGCATGTCGCTGGGCGTTGCGGTTTCGGAGAGCGGCCTGGGCGATTGGCTGGTCGGCGGCGTCGAGGGCGTTTTGAGCTTCGGGCCGGTCGTCGCCATGGTCACGGTGAGCGCGGTGGCCGGAATCATGACCGCGATCATGAGCAACACGGCAACCGCCAACCTGCTCGTGCCGGTCGTCGCCGCGCTGAGCGTCGCGTATACGCCGATGCTGCTGCTCACGATCGCCTATTCCTGTTCGCTCGTCATGGTGCTGCCGGTCAGCACCCCGCCCAACGCGATGGTCTTCGGAACCGGCCAGGTGCCGTTCCGCACCATGATGATCGCCGGCGGCATCGTTTCGATCATTGGCCTGCTGCTCACCTGGACGCTCGGTTCCTGGTGGTGGTCCCTGCTTGGAGTGTAGTCATGGAAATTCGTCGCCAGCGATGCCAGAAGTGCCAATCCCTCGATCTGCACAACATCATCGAGCGCAAGCCGGGGCAGCGGACGCTGGTGTTCGTGAAGTGCGCGCGCTGCGACGATCTCGTCGCGCGCTACGAACTGTCCGGCTACTACCATCACGGACGCGGCCTCGAGTCGTGGATTCGCGCGGGCGGCCGCATCCCCGAGGAGAGCGGGCGCGACACGAACAAGTGGTTCCGCGACTACGAGGAGAAGGTGATGGCGCAGTACAAGGAAGTCGTCGACTACCTGCGGGCGAAGGGGAAGGAGATCTAGACGTGGACCACTGTTCCGTGGCGCCGCGCTCGCCCAAACCGAACTAGTACGAGCCCACGTCGATCGGCTGCTCGTTCGCCAGCCCGGCGATGCGTCCGGCGTAGGCGTCGAGGATCGCCGCCCGATCCTCGTCCGAGAGGCGCGCCGGACCCCAGGCGACGTGCGGGGCGAGGACGTCGAAGCCGCAGAACTCCAGCATGCCGCGCTGGATGGGGCGCAGAATGCCCTGCAGGTCGCCGTTGAAGCCGCCCTCCACGTAGGCCGCCTCGGGACCGCCGGTGGTGAGGGAGAGCAACGCCTTCTTGCCGCGGAAGACGCCGGTCTCGTAGATCTTGCCGCCGCCGTAGATGCGGCCCATTGCGAAAACGCGATCGACCCAGCCCTTGAGGATGCCGGGCAGCCCGAACCACCAGAGCGGGAACTGCCAGACCATCGCGTCGCACCACTCGCACTTCTCCATCTCCGCCTCGACGTCCGGTGCGAAGCCGCCCACCTCGGTCGCGTGCATCTCCTCGACCTGCTGCTTGAAGTAGTCGGCGTCCTTCGTCGTGGAGAAGTTGCGCCGGTCGGAGACCGGATCGAACGGCATGCGGTAGAGGTCGGAGGTGCGAACCTCGTGTCCCTGCGCTTCCAGCGTCTCGACGGCGCGGCGATGCAGCGCGCCGTTGAAGCTCTGCGATTCGGGGTGGGCGAGCAGGAGGAAGACCTTCATGCGACGCATCCTAATCGCGTTATCATTCCGCGCATGAACCACACCCAGGAGGACATCCGGCTCCCGCGCCGCGCGAGCCGTTGAACACGTTCCTTCGTCCCGACACGCTCCGGCAGATGCGCCGGCGCGCCTACCGCGACGAGCACCAGCTGGCGCTTGGTCTCGGTGCCCGCTTTCTGGTCCGCGCCCGCGAACTGCACGTTCCCGTGCGCGGTCTGGTCACCTGTCCCGCCCGACTCTCTCCGGCACTGCACGCGCTGCTGCGTCGGCAGAACGCGCCGCGCCTCGAACTGGACGGGCGCGCCTACGAGGAGTTGCTGGGCGACTCACCCGCTTCGCCGATCGCCACGCTCTTCGAACAGCGCTGGCATCGGCTGCCGCGCGGCGGCCGCGCCCTGTGGCTCGCCGTGGGTGCCATTCGCTCGCCCGGCAATCTCGGCACGATCCTGCGCACCGGCGCCGCCGTCGGCGCCCGCGGCGTCATTCTGCTCGGCTCGGAGCCGGACCCGTTTCACCCGACCTGCGTGCGGGCGAGCATGGGGGCGATCTACTCCCTGCAGTTCGTGCGCAGCGACGCGGGGCACCTGCGTCGCTGGGCGCGGCGGGATCGCGCGCGCGTCGTCGGGTTGAGCGGCGACGCGCGGCTCGACTTCCGGCGCGCGAACTACCGCGGATCGACCGTGCTGCTGTTCGGCGCGGAACGCGGCGGCCTCACCGAGGCGGAACGGCGCGCCTGCAAGACGCTGGTGCGTATTCCGATGACCGGCGAGGTCGACTCCCTCAATGTCGCGTCGGCGGTCGCCGTCGCGAGCTACGAGGCGCAGCGACAGCGCGCGATACCCTGAGTGATTTCCTGAGCGATCAGCGGCCGCGTCGGCCGCCGCCGCCCCGGCGCCCGCGCATCTGCTTCATCAGCTCCGCGAACTCCGCCTCGTCGACCACGCCGTCGCCGTTGGTGTCCATCGACTCGAACCGCTCGGCCATGCGATCCGGCATCTCGTCGATGGAGATCTTGCCGTCGCCGTCGGTGTCGAAGCGGGTGATCATGCGGCGCGCACGCACGCGGTTCGGGTCGAGTTCTTCCGCGGAGATCGTGCCGTCCTTGTTCGCGTCGAGCTTGGCGAGCGACGTGGGGGCCGCTTCAATCTCCTCGGCCGAGAGCTCGCCGTTCCGATCGGTGTCGAGCGCACTCATCATCATGCTTCCGCCGCCTCGTCCGCCGCGACGCCCGCCGCGGCGATTTCCGCGCCGGCCCTCGCGTCGACCATCTTCATCCGGGCGACCCGCTTCGGCCGGCTTGCGCGCGGCCTTCATCTCTTCCTCGCTGAGCGCGCCGTCCTTGTCGACGTCGAGCTCGTCGAAGCGCGGCTGGAGCGCCGCGGGCAGCTCGTCCTTCGTCACCTTGCCGTCGCCGTTTTTGTCCATCGACTTGGCTCCATCTGGCTTGCGCTCCGCGCTGGGCGGGCGGCACTCGGTGGGGCCGAGCTTGCCGTCGCCGTCCTGATCGAGCTTGAGCAGCGCCTTGTTCGCGCCCGCGATCTCATCCTTCGAGAGCGCCTTGTCGGCGTTGACGTCGAGGGCGGTCATGAGCGGGTCGGCGGGACGCTCCCGCTTCTTCTCGGCGTCCGGCTTCTTGCCGGCCTCCTTCGTCTCGGCCGAACTCGGATTCGGATTCGGCTTCGGCGTGGGCTCGTTGGCCTCCTGGGCGGAGGCCGGAAGAGCAAGGAAGACCGTGAGAAGGAGGGGAGTGACTCGCATGGTGGTCCTAACCCCAACCGACGGCGTGGGTTTCTGCCATGAGAAATGCACCTGTTTTTGTGCGGATCCTGCTCCACGAGCGTCGAAGGGGCCTTAGATTTCGGACTTCGCGCGGGATGCCGATCCGGTTCCCGGCGAAGATCAGGAGCGCAGAAGTGACACGAATCCTCCGCGTGGGGCTGATTCTCGTCGCGTGGACGGCGGCGTGGGTCCCTCTCACGCGCGCCATGCCCATGGACGATCGAGACCCGCCGCGCCAACAACGCATCGAGCTGCCCGAGCGGCTGCTGGTGATCGGCCATCGCGGCGCGAGCGGCTACCGACCGGAGCACACGCTCGAGGCGTACGCGCTCGCGATCACGCAGGGCGCCGACTTCATCGAGCCGGATCTGGTGGCGACGAAGGACGGCGTGCTCATCGCCCGGCACGAGAACCTGCTCAACGGCACGACCAACATCGTGGAGATGGTCGCCGCGGGCAAACTCGAGGATCGCAAGGCGACCAAGACGCTGGACGGCGTCGTCGTCGAGGACGGCTACTGGTCGGAGGACTACACCTGGGCCGAGATCCAGACGCTCCGCGCCAAGGAGCGCATTCCCCGACGGCGCCCGGACAACACCGCCTTCGATGGCCTCTTCCAGGTCCCGAGCCTGCAGCAGATCATCGAACTCGTGAAGACGTTCGAGAAGGAGCAAGGCGTCCGGATCGGCATCTACCCGGAGACGAAGCATCCGACCTACTTCGCGGAGGAGGGGCGCTTCCACGATGGGGGGAAGATCGGAGTTCATCTCGGACGCACGCTCGTGCAGACGTTGGTGCGCGAGGCGTTCACCGACCCGCGGCGCGTCTACATCCAGTCGTTCGAGGTCGCCAACCTGATCGAACTGCAGACGACGATCATGCCGGCGTTCAAGGTCGATCTGCCGCTGGTGCAGCTGCTGGGGGACACCGATGACCTGTACCTGCAGCCGGGCAGCAGCTTCTCGCGACCGTACGACTTCATCTACTACGGGAACCGCGACGAGGCGGAGCGACGCCGCATCTACGGCAAGCTCGTGGACGTCGTCGATATAACACCGACGACGGGGTACGGCGCGCTGACCACGAAGGCCGCGCTGGATCACATCGCGACGCACTACGCCGAGGCGCTCGGCCCATGGAAAAACAGCTTCCTGCGGCGCGCGCCGATCGATCCGAAGGTGGATGCGAACGGCGACGGCGACGCGAAGATCGGCACGCGGCTGACAGGGGAGGTGCGGCCGTTCCTGCGGCACGCCCTCGATGCCGGACTCGAAGTGCACCCGTATACGCTGCGGGCGGAGGAGGCCTATCTCACGCTGCGCAAGGACGGGGAACCGCAGAACGTGGTCGAGGAGGGCGTGCAGCTTTTCGAGCTTGGGGTGACCGGCTTGTTCACCGACCAGCCGGATCTCGGGCTGCTCTCACGGACGTACTTCCTCGATCGCTCGATCCAGGATCCGACCGGCGACTAGGCTCGGTTTCCACGCCGAGGAGTTTCCCCGCAGCGGTCCGAAGCCCGCTGGAATTTCGGAGCAGGACCTAGCCGAAATCGATCTCCGACTCTTCGGAATCCGGCTCGTCGAAAAGAGACGCCCAACGCGTCTTCGCGAACGGTTCCTTGGTCCGTTCGCGACGCTCCTCGTCGCGCTCGCCGCCGCCCTCGGCCTTGACCACCGCCTCGAGTTTCTTGAGCGCCTTGATGCCGACGTCGGCGTCCTTCGCTTCGGGCTCGCCGGAGAAGGTGCGCTTGACGGTCGAGAGCTTCTTCGCGGCCGCCTTCAGGTCGCCGCCGGTCTGGCCCATGCGGATGACCTCGCGGAACTGCGTGTCCGCCCACTTGCGCGCGTCGCGCAGCAGGTTGCGGAGCTCGGTCCGCTCGGGGCAGAGGCCGCGCAGCTTGGCGGCGCTCTGGTTGGATTTCACGACCGTCTTCCAGTCGCCCTTCGCCGCCGCCTTGCGCGTGCGCGGCAGCATGCCCTTGAGCTTCTTGCGGACCGCTGCGGACGCCGCCAGCAGCGATGAGCGCTCGGCCTTGTCGAGCAGACCGGTCATGGAGGTGTCGGAGGTGATGCCCGAGTCGCCGGCGACCCAGCGACCGTCCGCCGTGAGGATCGCGACGAAGGGCAGGCCGGTCGCGTTGGAGAGATGGGAACGCATCAGTTTCTCGATCGCCGGCTCCGGGTTGTCGCAGTCGGCGGCGAGGCCCACGGCGAGGTCGGAGAGGCGACCGGCGATCTTCGGGTTCGGGAGCGTGCCCTGCACGAGGACACGACAGCGGCTTCATGGCTTGCGCCCGTACTCGACGAAGATCACCTTGCCCTGCTTGCGGGCGGCGGCCTGCGCCTTCTCGAGCTCCGTGAACCACTGCAGCGTGCCCCGGTCGTCGAAGTGGGGGTGGCTCGACTTCCCGGCCCACGCCGCGGAGGCGGCGAGCAGAAGCGTGATCGCGGTCGTACGCATGGCCTACGAGAATACTCGCTAGACTGAGGCGGCGATGTCGATTCCGTTCACGCAGGGCTACCCCGTGCTTCCGGTCGCCGAGATCGGCGCGGCCCTCGCCTACTACCGCGACCGGCTCGGGTTCAAGATCGAGTGGCGGGACGAGGACCGATTCGCCGCCGTCTCCGGTGGTGTGATCACGCTCTTCCTCGAGCATGCGCCGAACGGCCCGCGCGGCGTCTCCGTCGTGCTCAACGTCGAGGACGCCGATGCGGTCCACGCGCGGTACGTGCAAGAAGGGGTCAAGATCGTCGACCCGATCGAGACGCGCTGGTGGGGCATGCGCGAGTTCACCGCGGAGGATCTCGACGGCAACCGCCTGCGCATCGGGCACGTGGACGAGAGCGCGGCGGACTACAGCTCCATCTCGGAAGAGTAGCGAACAGTCCTGGAGTGCGCACCCCCATGGCGCAGTCGGCCGACGCAACCGTCGTCCATGAAACACCTTACGCCGCTCCCGGTGTGTACTACGTACGCTCCGGGCGGAACGTGCGCTCCGGGGGAGATGTGCGTTCGGGGCGGGCTAGGTCTGCAGGGCGAAGCGGACGTAGTCGTTGAAGGTGCCGTGGGCGGCGGCGCGGCGTCCGAGCTGCTCGATGGAGAGGCCGAGGGGGTCGTACCACTTCTGGTAGCGGGGGTAGAGCTCGGCAGGGAGCGGGCGCGCCTGCACGCCTTCGTCGGGCGGGTCGCCGGGCACCTGCCAGAACGAGCTGTGCAGTTCGAGTACGCGCGTGAACTCCGCTTCGTCCTCGCCGACTAGGCCCTGCTCCTTCAGGTAGAGCGAGATGAGCAGCGTGTTGAACTCCCACTGCGCCTGCATCGTCGCGCGCTCCAGAAACGACCGGCCATGCCAGTCCCGGATTTCCTCGTCGGACACGCCGTCTTCGCGCGCCGCGTCGAGGTAGCCCGCCGGGCCCGCCTGGAAGAGCCACTCGGGGTCGGGCTGCTTTTCCAGCTCGCCCCGTTGCTCGGCGTACTGCAGGCCCAGATCGATCACGCTGCGCGCCCACGTTTCCGCCGTCGCCGCCTCGATGCCCAGCGCCAGATAGCGCCGCACGTTGCGCTGGAACAGGTGTACCGACTCGCCGATCGCGTCGCTCATCCCGGCAGTATCGCTTTTTCTTACGGGGTTTCCGCTCTTGCTGCGCTTGGGGGCTTTGGAGGTATGAGAGTGAGAATTTTCGTCGTTCTGCTTCTTCTGACCGGATCGGTGGTCTGGGCGGGTCCCATTTCGACCGGGCGAACCAATCTGCGGTTCACGCGGGGCAGCCCCGGCTCGTCCGTGAGCACGACCAGCATCCGGCAGGATCTGCCGCTGGGGCTCCGGGTGACGGGCTCGGCGACCTTCAACCGGGGCGGCACCGGGACCTACGCGTGGGAAAACGACCTCGAGGCGACCTACCAGGTGCGTGGCTCACTCCTCGACGTGAACCTGCGGGCCTTCGGCGTCTCCAACAGGTCGACCGCGGCGCTGGGCGCGGGCTTCGAGGCGACGACCAACTTCGGCTTCGAACGCTTCAACGTCGACGGGCCCGGCATCGACCTCGGGGTGGCCACGAGCTCCCGGAGTTCCGGCGAGCTGGGCACGTCGCAGACGGACAGCGATGCCATCGTGGTCGGGCCGACCTTCGGCATTCCCTTCGTGCTGGAGGGCACCCTGGGTGCCAGCCTCGCGCTGACGCAGACGACCTTCTGGGACAGCCTGGACCTCGACTACGCGCTTCGGCGGCGCGGCGGCGGCGACACGCGCACCGGCTCCCTTGAGCTGACCAGTGGGAAGAACCTGCGCTTCTCCGGGCTCGCGCCCGGGACGTACGACTTCTCGCTGACGGATTTCGACCTCCATGCGCGCAACCGCGTGCAGCTGACGCCGGGACTCACGGCGGGCTACGAGATCTTCCTGGTCGGCGAGAACTCGGCCACGATTCCGCTCTTCGACGCGGTGGACACGACCAGCTCCATCTCGCTCACGCGCCGGATCCCCCTCTTGGGGGGCGGGTCGCTCTTCGACCCCTTCGTGCCCGGGAGCGATCCGTTCGAAAACTGGTTCTCGTTCACCGTCGCCGCGCCGCCCCCGCCGATCGACAACGGGACAGAGCCGGTGCCCGAGCCCGGTACCTGGGCGCTCATGCTGGTCGGCGCTGCCGCCTTCGCGCTGCGTCGTCGGCTACGATGAGGGAGTGAGTGACGGAAAAGGATGGTTGGGCGCCTTCGCCTGGCTCTTCGGCGGCGTGTTCGTCCACGCGGTTGCGAAGCAGGCGGCCACGGAATGGCCGAGCGAGGAAGAGGTCGTCGAGTTCTTCACCTCGCGCATCTACGAGTTCGTGACGCGCTACGAGCGCGACCCGGACTCGGTTTCCGTGCGCGGGCTCGAGCTGGAGCGCGTCGTCGCCCCGGAGAACGCGGAGGCGACCCTCACCATCCTCGAGCAGGAGATCGGCGAGTTCCCGCGCTGGGTGCAGGAGCAGACCACGGTCCGCATCGTGGACAAGCCCGAAACGCAGATCCGGCTCCACCTCAAGATCTAGGTCATCCGGTCGAGCCGCAACCGCTGCCGTTCGTCGAAGAGCCGGCACGTCCCTTCGAAGTGCTCCGCGACGGTGGGGGCCACCAACCGCTCTTGGTCGGCAGGTAGCCGACGCGGCGGCGCCAGGTCGGGCCCTCCATGGTCCCCTGCGCCGCACCGTCGACGAACACGTCGCCCTCGTGCGGATCGAGATCGGCCGTCGCGCGCAGCAGCAGCGACTTGCCCGACCCGCTCGGATCCCAGAGCGAC
Source organism: Planctomycetota bacterium (assembly GCA_039182715.1). Classification (GTDB taxonomy): domain Bacteria; phylum Planctomycetota; class PLA2; order PLA2; family PLA2; genus JBCDBY01. Next base: position 1,185 of record JBCDBY010000026.1, on the reverse strand, counting down.
GTGCAGCGGCCCGCCTCGATGGAGACGTCGAAGGGGCCGCCAGCCACCGTGCGCACGCCGCGCGCTTCGAGCGAGGCCATGGCTACTCGGGCGGCAGCTCGTAGAGTCCGTCGCGTCCGGCGATCAGGCGGCCCTGCTCGACGAGCCGGTCCCAGACCTCGTCGGGAAACTGGTCGGGCGCGCGCACGCCGACGATGGCCGACTCGCGACCGGCGCTCATCGGACCGCCGCCGACCGTCGACTCCGCATCGAGCCGCGCCAGCTTGAGCCGCTTGCGATACGCCTTGAGCGCGCGCTTGAGCAGGTTGCGGTCGTGTACCGGCAGCGAACGCGAGCCAGCCTCCCACGCGTCCACGATCGTCCGCAGGGCGACGAGGTCGCGGTCGTCCACCGCCACGAACAGCTCCACGTCGTCTTCCCCGTAGACCTCGACCAGCTTGGCTGCCGTTTCCCAGTCGGGCGGGTCCGATGCGATCGACGCGGCGAGACGCCGGCTCACGAACTCACTCATGGCCGCATCCTACGGCAACGGCCGCGATCAGCGCGCGCCGGCGCGCGTGAGCCAGAGCTTGGCCCGCGCGGCGAGGTCCTCGTCCTCGCTCTTCGCGAACGTGCGAAGCGCCGCGACGGCGTCGGCATACGCCTTCGGCGGTTTGCCTTTCATGAACTCCGGTCCATAGCGGTAGGGGGTGAGGAGCGCGAGCGCGTTGAAGCAGGTCGAATAGATGCGGCCGCCGTCGAAGCCCCACGGGCCGACCGGATCCCACGAGCCCATCACCGCCTCCGGCTGCGCGCACTGGTGTTTGAGCAGCGCCTTCTCCAGCGGCTTGGACCACTTCTTCCAGTCCGACTTGCCCTGCGCGAACATCGCGAGCGACCCGTAGTACCAGTAGTACATGTCGATGAAGCTCCCGCTCCAGCGCGGCGGCAGGCTCTTGCAATGCTTGATCGGACCCTTGAGGTTGGCAACGGTGGGGCCGCGGCGCGCGAGCAGGCCGAACCCCCAAAGGCCGGCCGCGCTCATCGCGGCGCTGTCCTCCGCCCGGAACCTCTCCTGCAGGCCCTCCGGTCGCGCGTTCAGCCCGCCGGGCGAGTTGTAGCCGATCGTGCCGTCGGTCATTTTCTCGAGCCAGTTGAGCCCGCCGGCGAAGGCGTCTTCTTCGACCTCGATGCCTCCGCGCTCCG
>JBCDBY010000025.1:0-23687 GCA_039182715.1 Planctomycetota bacterium | reverse complement strand
CGCGCAGCTCCGCCACGCCGACGGCGACCGTGCGTCGGTCGCGCTGGAGGGAGAGCAGGACCCGCCCCTCCGGATGCACCGAGTGCAGCGTCACATCGATCGCATCGCCGCTCTCGTAGACCGCGCGTGCACACCGCAGCAGCAGGCCGCCGTTGTGCTCGCGCAGCGCCGGCGCGAACATCTGCCAATCGGTCGGTGCGTCGGGCGCGGCGAGGTCGAACTCGCTCCGCACATCCCGCTTCGGCGTGTGCCTCAGGACGCCGACGCCGTCCTCGTCCAGGGAAACGGGCGCGCCGCCGCGGATCGCGACCGGCCCCGGCAGCGGGCTGCCGTCGAGACGTCGCGCCACGATGTAGATGCGGTTCTCGAGACCGGGTATGAGTTCGCCCGCCTCCGGGAGAAGGTCGAAAAGCGCCCGTCCGCCCGCCACCCGCACCGTCCGGCGCGCCTCCGTCGTGCGCCCGGCGGCGTCACGCACCCGCACCGACAGGGCGTGTCGACCCGGCGACGGCGCCCCCAGCGAAAAGCGGCCCCGACCGTCGTCGTCGAGCCGCACCGTCACCTTCTTCGGGCCGAGTCGTACGACGGCCTCGAGCCCCTCGATCGCGTGCCCGTCGAACGTGCGCGCGCGCAGCTGCCCGGCGACCGGCTCGCCGGGCGCAGCAAGCGGGCGGTCGAGCCGGATCTGAACGTCGTAGGGAGGGAGTCGGAACATGCCGAGCCGGAACGCGCGCTCCCCCTCCTCGTCTCCCACGCGCGCCCGGATGACGTAGCGCCCCTCCGGGAGCTCGCGGTCGAGCGGAAAAGAGGCGGACGCGAGACCGTAGGTCGACGTCTGCACGTGCCGCCGTCCGATCGCGGTGCCGGACGGGTCGAGCAGTTCGAACGTGAGCGGACGGTCCGCCACGGGGCGGCCGCCGTCGAGCCGCGTGCAGAGCGCACGCGCGCGCATCGCCTCCCCGGGACGCGCCGCGGGACGATCGGTCGAAACGCTCAGCCGTACGCCGGGCGTGACCATCACGGTCGATGCGAATCGATCGAGCAGGCCGTCGTCGTCGCGCGCCTCGACTTCCAACGTGAAGCGGCCCGCGGCGACGTCCGGCACACGCCAGCTCCCCGGCACCTGTCCCGCGGCCGTGGTGCGACCCGAGCCGAGCGGAACGACCGCACGACTCTCATCGATGAGTCGCGCTTCGACGTGCGCCCCTTCGATCGGGCTGCCGTCCTCGGGGTCGCAGACCACCAACTCCGGCGCGACGCGCGCGCCGGCGAAGAGCCGATCCTCCACGCGCCAGATCAACGAGCCGCGCGCGGGCGAGACCAGCAGCCACGCCACACCGAGAGCGAGAAGCACGGTGGCGGCCAGACCGGCCGCGGCGGCGACCAGCCGCGTGCCGCGTTGCCGACCGCGCTGCAGGTGTCGCTGCGTGCGGGCGAGCAGATCGGCCGGCGGCAGTACGCCGTAACGCGCCTGCTCGAGTCCTTCTCGCATGGCGCGCGCCTCTTCGGCCGCCTGCTTCCAGGCCGGATCACTGCCGATCAGCGCTTCGATCTGCCGCGCCTCCTCGGCGTCGAGCGCCCCCAGCTGATAAGCGAGCACCTTCTCGCGGTAGAAGTCGCGTCCCTCGCTCATCGGTCGCCCTCCGGGAGGTAGACCGCGAGTGCGGGCCGGAGCTTCCGCAAGGCGTAGACCATGCGCGACTTGGCCGTCGGCACCTTGACCCCGATCGCGTGCGCGACCTCGCGGAAGGTGAGCCCCTGATACATCCGCAGCTCGACGACGATGCGCTCGTGATGGGGAAGTCGCGCGATGGCGGCGCGCACGTGGGCGTGCCGCTCCGCGGCCGCCGCGCCGGCGAGAGGCCCGGGCTTCGGCTCGGGCACCGCGTCGGGCTCGAAACCCTCCGTCGGCGTGGCGCGCACGAGGTAGGCGTCGCGCAGCGTGTTGAGCGCGATGCGATAGAGATAGGGCCGGAACCGGCGCCGGGGATCGAATTGGTGACGCGACCGCACGAGTTTCAAGAAGACCTCCTGGAACATGTCCTCCGCGCGGTGCGCATCGCGACACCAGCGGAGCAGGAACCCGTAGAGCGGACCCTGGTAACGGTGTACGAGACACGCCATGGCGGAATCCGATCCGTCCGCGAAGAGAGTCTCGTCCGATCGTTCGTGCAAGGTCACGTCCTGATACCGGGGAAGAGGTCCGGCGGACTTAAGAACGCGCGAACTATTTTTTTCGCGACGACGTTCCTACCTCTGCGCCTGGCCGTGGTAGCTCCAGATGTAGCTACCGCCGACGGTGCGAAAAGCGCTGTCGAACGCCAGTGGGCCGTCCAGCTCGAGCCAGTCGCGCACGATGCGATCCTCGATGTCTACCGCGACGAGCGGCTCGTAGTGCGTGTCCTGCTTGTGCATGTCGACCACGTTGAGCTTTGCGGCGTCGGTCGCCGGACAGTAGCTGCGCACGCCGCCGGCGAGGAATGCGGCGAACGCGTCGGTCGATGGGAAGAGCGTGGAGCGCGTCTCGGAGGCGGGCTGCAGCCGCGCGGCGAAGAGCGGTGTCGCGCCGCCGTCCCCCACCTCGATGCGCCAGCCGTCGTCGACGGCGTCCATCGCCACGTCGAGCCGCGGATGGTGGCCGGGAAACCCGAGACCGGTGATGAACGAGCCGAGCCGCGAGTCGGTGTTTCGCTCCGCGACGTAGACGCAGGGCTCGCCGCTCCGCGTATCGATGATGCCGTAGCGCTGCGCGCAGTTGCGGTTGCGCACGCCGAGCTTGTCCGGCACGGGCCCGAAGGTGACCTGATCGAGATCCAGCAGGCAATAGGACGCGACGGCCGCACCGTCTATGAGCTGTGGCGCGAGCCAATCGGGAAGCCGGCGCTGCAGTACGTCCGGATCGACGCGGAAATTGATCACGAAGCGTTCGCGCAACCGCGCGCGGATGTCGGGCAGGATCTTCGCCATGGCAGGTCCACCCTACCCAACCGCGACCCGAACCGTCGGCGGCAGGATCGGCTAGCATCACGGCTTCACACCAACCACGGAAAGGGACTCGAACATGCGAAACATCTGGATGGGCGCCGCCGCCGTCGCTCTTGCGATTCTCGTCGTCGCGACACCGAACTACGGCATGCAGTCGGACGAGGAGCGCGGAGGCGCCCCGCCGAAGGCCGTGCAGGATGCGGAGAAGGAGAAGAAGCGGCTCGAGGGCACCGCGCGCGAACTTCTCAAGGCCACCGGCGCCGCCGATCTGGCCGTGCAGATGATGCGGGAGATGTCGGCGCAATTCAAAATGGTGCCCAACCTCCCGGAGGGCTTCACGGAGAAGTTCCTCGAGCTCGCGAAGCCGGAGGACTTCGTGGCGATGGTCGTCCCCATCTACGTCGAGCACCTTCGCGAGGAGGACATGAAGTCCGCGATCGCGTACTTCCAGTCCCCGGCCGGCCGCCGCTGGGTCGAGGCGCAACCGGCCATCATGCGGGACAGCTCGGTCGCCGGTCAGGCGTGGGGCCGCAAGCTCGCGGAGAAGACGATGGCAGCGCTCGAGGGCGAGTAGCGCGGACGATGGGCGGGATGGGTCCCGGTCAGTCGATCGTGACTCATTCCGAAACGCCCGACGACGAAATCGTGCGCCATGTGTTGAGCCGCGCGCGCGAACTTGGTCTCGTGGGGTCGGGCAAGGGAAGAGCGTTTCGCGCCATTCGTAAGTGCGAATGGCCGACGCCGAGCCCGGACGATCTCGGACCGCCACGTCGATTCGACCCGGCGGCGCACGCACAGGTGGCTCATGCGCGTATCCAATATTCGGCTGGAGAAAGGACGATGGGACAGCACGGCCATCCGTGTGGCTGCCGACGTTTCCTACGACACACCTCCGGTCGGATCCGAGACCTACTGGTTCGAGATTCCGAACCAGCATTCGACCGATCTCCTGACGTCGGCCGACCCCTGGTACTCCGCGCTGCTTCCGCTGGCCAGCCAGCTCGGTGAGCCACTCGAGATCGATGCGGCGATCGATCCGCTGCTCTACGACAGTCGCGTCGAGCTCATGGAGTGGTGGCGCTTCTGGTTCCCACGGATGCACGTTGTGGACGTCGAGGTCGCCTCCGTGCGATCGCCCGGCGGCGCCGTATCGCCTCGCAACGCGCAGTTCTTCTCCGGCGGACTCGACTCGTGGTTCACGCTGCTTCGACACGCGCACGACGACCAGCCGACTCCGGTCCACGACCTCCTGCTGGGCTGGGGACTGGATATCCCCCTGACCGACCGCGCGGCGTTCGAGCGCGCGAAGCTCGCCCTCGGCGAGGTTGCCGCGAAGTTCGGCAAGAACCTCGTGCCGTTCGCCACCAACCTCCGCGAAACGAGACTCAAGTCGGTGCTGTGGGGCGCCATCGTCCACGGCAATCTGATGGCAGCGGTGACGCAGCTGTTGTCGCGCACGTACGGTCGCGTGCTCATTCCCTCGAGCGACAGCTACAGAAACCTGGAGATCTGGGGCACGCACCCGATCACCGACCATCTGTACTCCACGACGGGCACGCGCATCTCCCACGAGGGGGCCGCCTATACGCGGCTCCAGAAGGCGGAGCTGATCGCGACCTCCGACATCGCCACCGCGAATCTCCGCGTGTGCTGGAAATCGCGTTCGGACAGGAACTGCGGGAAGTGCGAGAAGTGCGTGCGCACCATGGTCGCGCTGGAACTGTGCGGCGCGCTGGACCGTGCAACGTCGTTCTCGCACGCGGAACTCCGGACGAAGGACATTCGAAGAGTCCACTGCCCCCGCGTTTCGGAGGGCGGATCACGGGTGTACTACGTCGAGATGGAGCGCGTCGCCCGGGAGCGCAACCGCCGTGACCTCGCGCGCGCCATGAAGGCGGCCATGTGGCGATCCCAGCTCCGGGAGCCGATTCTCAGACTTGCGTATCACGACAGACTGAGCTGGATCGGCCGACCGATGATTGCCCGGTTTCATCGAACTCTGCTCGCGTAGCGCGTTCATCGCCGAGCGACCAGGCGCCGCGAAGTCGGAGCACTTCCGGCCCAACCGTGGGCCGCGGAGCGCGCGAGCCGCCCGCACACGAAAAAGGGGCTCGCCGAAGCGAGCCCCCTGGTCGTTGGTCGGTTCGGCGGGGCTACATCATGCCGGGCATGCCGCCCATTCCACCCATGCCGCCCATTCCGCCCATGCCACCCATACCGCCCATGCCGCCCATGTCGGGGGCACCGCCGGCGGGCGCGTTCTTCTCGGGGATGTCGGCGACCATCGCCTCGGTGGTGAGCAGCAGGCTCGCGACCGAGCTGGCGTTCTCCACCGCGCTGCGCACGACCTTGGTCGGGTCGATGACGCCGGAGGTCACGAGGTCCTCGAAGCTGGCGGTGAGCGCGTTGTAGCCGAAGCTGCCCTGCGACTCGCGCACCTTCTGCAGGACGATCGAGCCGTCCACGCCGGCGTTGCTCGAGATCATGCGGATCGGGGCCTCGAGCGCGCGGCGCACGATGCCGATGCCGATGTTCTGGTCCTCGTCGGCGTGCGTGAGCTTCTCGACCGCATCGATCGAGCGGATCAGCGCGGTGCCGCCGCCGGGCAGCACGCCCTCGTCGACCGCGGCACGCGTGGCGTGCAGCGCATCCTCGACGCGCGCCTTCTTCTCCTTCATCTCGACCTCGGTCGCCGCGCCGACGTTGATCTGCGCGACGCCGCCCGACAGCTTCGCGAGGCGCTCATGGAGCTTCTCGCGGTCGTAGTCGGAGCTGGTCTCTTCGATCTCACGCTTGATCGAGGCGATGCGGCCCTGGATGGCTTCCTTGGTGCCCGCGCCCTCGACGATCGTGGTGTTGTCCTTGTCGACGATCACCTTCGCCGCGCTGCCGAGATCGGCGGCGGTGACGTTGCTGAGCTCCTTGCCGAGCGCCTCCATGATGGCGTTCGCACCGGTCAGGCTCGCGATGTCCTCGAGCATCGCCTTGCGGCGGTCCCCGAAGCCCGGCGCCTTGACCGCGCAGCACTTGAAGGTGCCGCGGAGCTGGTTCACGACGAGGGTGGCGAGCGCCTCGCCCTCGATGTCCTCGGCGATGATCAGCAGCGGCTTGCCCGACTTCGCGATGGACTCCAGCATCGGGAGCATGTCGCGGATGTTGCTGATCTTCTTCTCGTAGACGAGCACGTGCGGGTTCTCGAGCACGCACTCCATCGCCTCGCGATCGGTCGCGAAGTGCGGGGAGAGGTAGCCCTTGTCGAACTGCATGCCCTCGACCCACTCCACCTCGGTCTTGAGGGTCTTGCCCTCCTCGACCGTGATGACGCCGTCCTTGCCGACCTGCTCCATCGCCTCGGCGATCATCGTCCCGATCTCCGGGTCGTTGTTCGCGGCGATGGTGCCGACGTTGGCGATGTCGTTCTTGTCGGCGATCTCGCGGCTCTGGCCCTTGAGGCTCTCGACCACGGCGCCGACCGCCTGCTCGATGCCGCGCTTGACGCTGATCGGGTTGGCACCCGCCGCGACGCTGCGCAGGCCTTCCTCGAAGATGGCCTCGGCCATCACGGTCGCGGTGGTGGTGCCGTCGCCGGCCACGTCGGAGGTCTTCGAAGCGACCTCCTTCACCATCTGCGCGCCCATGTTCTCGTAGGGATCCTCGAGCTCGATCTCCCGGGCGACGGTGACGCCGTCCTTGGTGACCGTCGGGCTGCCGAAGGACTTGGCGATGACCACGTTGCGGCCGCGCGGGCCGAGCGTGACCTTGACGCCGCGCGCGAGCTTGCGCACGCCGGCGCGGATCTTCTCGCGCGCCTCCTGGTCGAAGAGAATCTTCTTGGCGGGCATGACTAGACCTCCACCACGCCGAGGATGTCATCCTCGCCGATGATCATGTACTCCTCGCCGCCGAGCTTGACCTCGGTGCCGGCGTAGGCGGAGAAGATCACGCGGTCGCCCGCCTTGACCTGGAACTCGCGACGCGTGCCGTCCTTGCCGAGGGCGCCTTCGCCGATGGCGAGAACCTCGCCCTCGCGCGGCTTTTCCTTCGCGGCGTCGGGCAGGATGATGCCGCCCTTGGTCTTTTCCTCGGCCTGCAGACGGCGCAGAAGCACGTTCTGTCCGAGGGGCCGGATCTTGCTGTCAGCCATTCCTGTATCTCTCCGTGGTTCGGTTCTTCTTGCGTACGAAGTCGGGGGCCGGGAGGCCGCCCAACGGCCCCTCTATTCCAAGCGGGGTGCCAATTCCCTGAGCCGGCGCACAAGTGCTTGTCCTGCAACGGGTTGTGACCTCGCAGGGGGAGCGGTCCAGTCTGTCGATTTGGCCCGCACGCCGTGGTGCCCCACGGCCGATCTGACAAAATGACAGCGGCGTGAAAGCGACCCGCCGGGCGCGTTCACAAGGTCGACCCCGTCGGCAGAGGGTGAAAGAACCATGCGAATCCTGATTCTCCTGACCATCTTCCTGGCAGCGTCGTGGGCGCACGCCGACGAGGTCTATCTCAAGGACGGCCGCGTCCTGTCGGGCGTCGTCGTCCGCAAGGGCAGCAAGATCTACGTCTCCGATCGCGACGCGCAGTACGTGCTGCGGGCGAGCGAGATCAAGGACAAGAAGGGAATCGTCGCCGGCAAGAGCTTCATGCACGAGTTCGAGGAGCGCCTCGCGCTGCTGGACGACGAAGACGCCGAGGCGATCTACGAGTTCGGCCTCTGGCTCGAGGAGAACGAGTGGGCGAGCCGCGCCCGCAACGCCTACGAGCGCGTCATCGAGATCGACGAGGACCACCGCGGTGCGCGCCGCAAGCTCGGCTACAAGAAGTACGAGGGCGAGTGGGTCTCTCCCGAGGAGCTGAACCGCCGCAAGGGCCTCGTGCAGTGGGAGGTCGACGGCAAGTGGTACACGAAGCATGACCTCGCGCAGATCAAGGCGGAGATCGAGAGGAACGAGAAGTTCCGTCAGCAGATCGAGAAGCAGCGCAAGATCAACAAGCGCGTGCAGGGCACGCTGAAGAAGTTCGCGACCTTCGACAAGAAGAAGCGCCAGAAGGCGTACGAGGAGCTCTACGCCTACGCCGAGGAGCTCAACTCGCCGGAGCTGCGCAAGTTCGCGGACGACACGCGCGCCTACTACAACCAGTACGTGCGCACGCTCTGCGCGCAGCTCAAGTCGCAGACGCAGATCCAGGCCACGCAGACCAAGATCAAGCGCCCCATCGACACGTTCGAGACCAACCTCGGCGCGGCGGTCGGCGGCATCTTCCCGGCGCAGACGCCGGTGCGCATCCAGCTGCCCGAGATCGCGATCGCGTCGGTCAGCACGACCGTCGATATCCCCGCCGGCTGCGGTTAGGCCCGATTCGGAACTCCCGGGCGCCTTCGGGCGCCCTTTTTTCGTGCCGTCCGGCTCGGGAGCTTAATGACTCCGCCCATTCATCTACGATGACCGGGCTCATGAGCGTGCTCCAGGTCGAAGGCCTCCGCAAAGCGTTCGTCTCCCCCGACGGCGAAACGACGCCGATCGTCGACATCGCGTCGTTCGCGATGGAGCCGGGCGAACAGGTCGCGCTCGAAGGCGAGAGCGGCACCGGCAAGACGACCTTCCTGCATCTCATCGCCGGCATCCTGCAGGCGGACGCGGGCCGCATCGTGGTGCAGGGCGAAGAGGTGACCGCGCTGCCCGAGGCGGCCCGCGATCGCGCCCGCGCGATGCACATGGGCTACGTCTTCCAGACCTTCAACCTGCTCGACGGCTACTCGGCGCTGGAGAACGTCCTGCTCGGCATGACCTTCGGCCCGGGCGCCGACCGCGGCCGCGCCCAGTCGCTGCTCGATCGCGTCGGCCTGAGCGACCGCATGCACTACAAGCCGCGCCAGCTCTCGGTCGGCCAGCAGCAGCGGGTCGCCGTCGCGCGCGCGCTCGCCAACGGTCCCGCGCTGGTCCTCGCCGACGAGCCGACCGGCAACCTCGACCGGCGCCACGCCGCCGAGGCGCTCGCGCTCATCCGGCAGTCGTGCCGCGACGAGGACGCGGCCCTGCTGCTGGTGAGCCACGACCCCTCGGTGCTCGACACCTTCGAGCGGCGCGAGAAGCTCTCCGAGCTCAACCGCGCGGGAGAGCCGGCGTGAGCGGCATCTTCCTGCTGGTGCGCCGCAATCTCGGGCTGCACAAGCTGTCGACCAGCATCACCGTGATCGCGACCGGCCTCGCCTGCGCGCTCGCGCTCTCGGTGTTCGCGATCGCCGACCAGACGCGCAACGCGTTTACCGCGACGGAGGTCGGCTTCGACGGCGTCCTGGGCGCGCGCGGCTCGGAGCTGCAGATCGTGCTCAACACGATCTTCCACCTCGAGACATCGACCGGGAACATTCCGTTCTCGCTCTATCGCGAGATGCGCAAGGACCGTCGGGTGAAGTACGCGATCCCCTTCGCGACCGGCGACAACTACAAGGGCTTCCGCATCGTCGGCACGAGCGAGGAGCTCTGGACCAAGGTGCCGTTCTTCCAGGTGCAGAGCCCGGGCCGCTTCTTCCACGGACAGCGACGCGAAGCGGTCATCGGCAGCTTCGTCTCCGCGCGCACCGGGCTCGGGATCAACGACGTCTTCCATCCCTACCACGGCGCCGTGTTCGACCCGTCGCAGCGCCACGCCGAGGAGTACGTCGTCACCGGCGTGCTCGAGCCGACCAACACCCCCGCCGATCGAGCCATCTGGGTTCCGATCGAGGGCATCTGGCGCATGGAAGGCCACGTGCTGCGCGGCGCCGGCACCGAGTACGTGCCGCAGCCGCAGGTCCCGATCCCCGACGAGCACAAGGAGGTCTCCTCCATCGGCATCCGCCTGCGCGCGCCGATGTTCGGGCCGCAGCTCGCCCAGGATTTCAATCGGCGCGGGACGCGCTACACCTTCGCGCTCGTCACGCCGGCGATCCTGTCGCTGTTCAACAAGCTCTTCTGGTTCGTCGACGTGTTGCGGGTGGTCGCCTGGCTGGTGGTCGCCGTGGCGACCGGGGCGATCCTCGCCAGCATCTACAACACGATGAACGAGCGCCGCCGCGAGTTCGCGATCCTCCGCGCGCTCGGCGCATCGCGGCGCACCGTCTGGACCAGCATCGTGCTCGAGTCGAGCACGATCGCGCTGCTGGGCGCCGTGCTCGGATTCGCGCTCTACGCCGGGATCTTCGGCTTCTCCGCGGCGCTGATCCGGTCCCGCACCGGCGTGGTGCTGGAGATCCTCTCCTTCAATTCCGTCTTTGTTTGGATTCCGCTCGGAATGGTGCTGCTCGGCGCCGTCGCCGGCGTGATCCCCGCCTACAAGGCCTACGCGACGGATGTGGCCCCGAACCTCCGATAGGATATTGCCATGCGAACTCTGCCGCTTCTGCTCGCACTTCTCTTCGTCGGCTGCGACCACCATGGTCACGACCACCATCATGACCATGATCACGATGACGAACACGGCCATGATCACGACGGCGAGAAGCACGGCCACGCGCACGCGCCCAAGTACGGCGGTCAGCTGATCGAGCTCGGCAAGCACGAGTTCCAGGTCGAGCTGCTCGCGTACCCGGAAACGGGCGAGCTCGAGGCCTATCTGTTCGACGGCTGCGTCGAGCGGCCCGTCCCGTCCGCGATGAAGACGCTCGCGGTCGAGCTCAAGCTGGGCGACGAGACGGTGCGCGTCGAACTCACGCACGACAGCATGCCCAGTCTCGTGGAGCCGGAAGGCAAGTCCTCCAAGTTCCGCGGGCAGCACGACAAGCTGAAGCGGCAGGACCACTTCGACGGCAAGCTGGTCGAGGTGACCCTCGCCGGCAAGAGCTTCAAGGACGTGCCCTTCCATTACCACGTTGGTGACCATGACCACGACCACGAGCACTAGCCGTCATCGCGGCCAGCGCGGCTTCACGCAGCCGCTCGCGGTCGTCGTCGGCCTGATGATCTGCGTCGCCCTCGGCTACGCGATCATGCGCGGATTCTCCTACCAGCAGCAGCCGGTGCTGCCGCTGGAGATTCGCGCCGGAGCCCCGCTCGACGCGCCGCTCGTCGATCCGAACGGAAAGCCGCAGCACAGAACGCAGGGCTCGTTCGACACGCGTCTGCAGCGCCCGGACACGCCGGCGGAGATGGTCGAGTTCGAAGCCGTCACGCAGGACGAGGTGACGGAGAAGGGCTACATGGCCCTGAGCTTTTCGAAACTCTCCAACTACCGCTACGTCTACCCCGACCCGGACGAGCCTCCGCCCGAGGAGACGCAGATCCCCGATTCGGTGGAGAAACTCGACGGCAAGAAGGTCGCGATCCGCGGCTTCATGCTCGGCGTGAAGGGCGGCGAGGACGGCCGCGTCACCGAGTTCCTGCTCATGCGCGACCAGAGCTACTGCTGCTTCGGCATCTTCCCGCAGATGAACGAGTGGATCCACGTCACCATGGACGAGGGCATGTCGGCGCCGAACATCTTCGACCTGCCCGCGACGATCTACGGCACGCTCAGCGTCGGCGAGGAGTACGACGACGGGGTGCTGATGAGCATCTACCGCGTGAAGTACGACAAGCTCGTCGAGCCGAAGGGCTACTAGGCTCCACGCTTGGGCTCGAGCGCTCGTTGGCCACAGAAACACAGAAGCACAGAAGTTCGTGGCCGGCGCACCCGAACGCTCCGCTGCCGATCCACTAATCCACTCGATTTACAGAAGGGCCCCCGGACGACTTCCGGGGGCCCTTCTGTGTTGCTGTGTTTCGGTGTTTCTGTTGCCAATGACGACCCCGGACACGAAGCGACGACAGCGGAAGCCTTCCGTGGGCCGATCGGCCCGAGTCGCTAGAACATTTTGCGCGTGTAGACGAGGAGGTGGGCGGCTTCGGCGGCGGCCATCTCGGGGTCGGCAACCGTCTTGCGCACCTCGTCGAGGAAGCGCTGCTGCAGCTCCGCGCGGCCCTCGACGAGCTGGTCGTGGACATCTTCGAGCGGCATCTCGAGCTTGGCCGCCAGCTTCGCCTCGTCGCCCTCCGGGCTGTCGTACAAGCGCAGCAGAAGGGCGTAGGTGCGCGGCAGCGCGCCCTTCATCTCCTGCAGCGCCGCACGCAACAGGCTACTGGCCCAGTCGCGGTCGAACTCTTCGTCGACCGCATGCTCCAGCTCGAGCTTGCGCAGCGCCGCGGCGATGCAGGCGCGCAGGCGCAGTTCCTGCTCGCCGCTCCCCTCGTACTCGATCTGCACCTCCTCGAGAAGGTCGTCCGCCACGCGTTCCGGCTCGCGGAACCCGCGCAGGTTGCGCCGCAGATACTCGATGACGGGGCGTCGCACCCAGAGGCACAGCTCGTCCCACGCCTCCTCCCGATCGGGATGGGCGACCTCGGGATCGAGGACGAGCGACCAGCCGTTCTCCTGCATGAGCACCCCATTGTAAAAGGGGGTCCAGAGTCATGGACGCGAAGCTTTACCTGATCGTCGGCGGCACGACGCCGCGGGCCACCATCGACGCCGCGGTGGCCGGAGGTGTCGATCTGGTGCAGCTGCGCGACAAGCGCCTCGACGACGACGCCTTCCTGGCGCGGGCGCAGGAGCTCGCGCGCCATCTCGACGTCCCGCTCGTGCTGAACGACCGCTGGCACCTCTTCGAAGAGTCGGGCGCGGACGGCGTGCATGTCGGGCAGGACGACGCCCCCATCGAGCAGGTGCGGCGCGCGCTCGGTCCGGGCGCCCTCCTCGGCCTCTCCACGCACGACCGCGCCGAGGCGTTGGCCGCCCGCGCGCGCGGCGCCGACTACATCGGCCTCGGCCCGATGTATCCAACCGAGACGAAGGCGCTCACCTACGAGCCCCGCGGCGCCGCGCTGGTCCGCGAGGCGATCGACGCCACCGATCTGCCCGTCTTCCCGATCGGCGGCATCGACGCGGAGCGGCTTCCGGCGCTGGTCGAGGCGGGCGCCCGGCGCGCCTGCGTCTCCCGCGCCATTCTCGGCGCGGACGATCCGCAGGCCGCCGCCGAGGCGCTGCGACGAGCATTGACCCGCTTTTGACCGGCTCCCGTCGCCGATACGCGAGGCTGGGGGCATGCGCATGGCCCTTGCCCTTCTCCTGCTCGCGTTCCCGCTGCTCGCCCAGGACGATCCGTTCCCCGAGCTCATCCCCGCCGCGGAAGAGGAGAAGAAGCCCCCCGAACTGCACAAGATCTACGTGCCGTACGACAAGCTCGACCAGGTGCTCGGTTCCGGCAAGGAGCGGGTCATGGTGCCGTACAAGGAGTTCCTCGAACTCTGGCAGCTCAAGTACGGACCGAAGCGCGACGGCACCAAGCCGCCCATCCCGTTCACGGTCGAGTCGGCGCGCTACGAGGGCCGCGTCGTCGACGGCATCGCGGTCTTCGACGCCACGCTGACGGTCGAGCTCTTCGACGATCGCTGGCAGCGCATCCCGCTCGCGTTCTCCAGCGTCGCCTTCGAGGAGGTGCGTGTCGACGACGAGCCGGGCGTGCTGGTGCCGACCAAGCGCGGCTATGAGCTCATCCTGCGCGGGCAGGGCCGTCACACGATCACGACGCGCTTCGTCGCCGGCGTGGCGCGCGGCAAGGAGTACAACGCGACCTCGTTCGGACTGCCGTCCGTCCCGCTGCACCGTCTCTCCTTCCGCGTCGACGGCAAGGACACCGAGATGCGCATCGAGCCGGCGCGCGCGCACAGCACCACCACCGAGGGCGACGCCACCGTGCTGCTCGCCTTCCTCGGGCCGCAGGGCAAGGTCAAGATCTCCTGGCGCGCCAAGCCGGAGGAGCGCGACGTCGAGCCCTCGCTCGTCTTCGCGACCGACCTCGTCGACGTGAAGGTCGAGGAACGGGTCGTGCGCGGCACCGCACAGTTCGATCTCGAGGTGCTGCGCACGCCGCTCGCGCAGTTCGAGGTGCGCATTCCCGACGGCGTCTCGGTGCTGGAGGTGAACGGCAAGAACATCCGCACCTGGGGATTCGCCGACGAGGCGCGCCGCCGGCTGCAGATCGCGCTGCGCAAGCCGGTGCTCGGGCGCGACAGCGTGAAAATCGGCTTCGAAGGTCCGGTCACGGTACCGGGCGACCTGCGCGCGCCGGTCTTCCGCATCGAGGGCGCCGCGCGCGAACGCGGCTGGCTGCGCGTGCAGGGCGCCGAAGGCGTCGGCGTGCGCCCGAACAACCTCGAGAACATTTTCCAGATCGACCTCGCCACGCTGCCGGCTCCGATTCGCGGCGGCCGCCAGGCGCTCGGCTTCCGCTTTCCGGCGGTGCCCTACGCCCTCGACCTGCGCACCGAGCGCATCGAGCCGCGCGTCACGCTGCTGACCCGCGCGCGCCTGATCGTCGAGCGCCGCCAGGTGAAGCTGCACACCGATTTCCACTTCACCGTCGAGCGCGCCGGCATCTTCACGCTGGCGCTGGAGGTGCCCGACGGCATCGTGCTGACGGACATCGGCAACAGCAAGCTGGTCGACAGCTGGCGTGAGACGAAGGAGGGCGACCAGCGCGTCCTGTCGCTCGCGCTGCGCGGCCGCAAGCTGGGCAAGTTCACGCTGCCGATCCGCGCCGTGCGCACGCTCGACCTGAACACGCCCGCGCTGCCGGTGCCGCTCATCAAGGTACGCGGCGTCCAGCGCGAGGAGGGCACGCTGAGCGTCTTCATGGACCCGGGCATCGACGCCAGCGCGAAGACGAGCGGCGTCGTCCCGGTGGAGATCGCCAAGCTGCAGCGCGAAGACCCGTACGGCGCAACCGTGCCGCTGCGCTTCGGCTACCGCTGGCGCGGCCGCGACCCGAAGGTCGACTTCGAGGTCAAGGCGCGCAAGCCCAAGGTGAGCTGCGTGGTCCGCAACGCGCTGCAGGCGGAAGAGAACAAGGTGCGCTTCGCCACCGACCTCGCCTTCTCCATCCAGTACACCGGCATCGAGCAGGTGCGCGTGCGCGTGCCGAAGCGGATCGCCGAGAACGTCAAGCTCGAGCAGACCTACGAGGTGAAAAAGGTCGATGACGCGGTCGAGGCGGGCCGGGAGCCGACGCAGACGTGGACGATCGAGCTGGGCGGCCCGGTGCTGGGCGACCTGCTGCTCCGTTTCCGCTACGACGAGAAGTTCGACTCGCTCAAGGTGAACGAGAAGCGCAACGTGCCGGTCGCGCCGGTCACGCCGCTCGACATGCACACCACCACCAGCTTCGTCGCGGTCCGTAAGGCGCCGGTGCTGAAGATCGACACGCCGACGAGCGACTACGAACAGATCGATCCGACCGAGCTGCCCGCCGCGCTGCGCACGGAAGACGTCTTCCTGGCGCTGCGCCGCCTCGACGAGCCGGCGGCGTTCCCGCTCGCGATCGAGAAGCACGCCTATCAGCCGGTCGCCGATCTCGTCGTGCGCCACGCGCACCTCAAGACGGTCATTCCCGCCGAGGGCGACGCGACGACAACCGCGTACCTGGAGCTGCTGAACAACGACCGCCAGTTCCTCGCGCTCAAGCTGCCCGAGGGCAGCCGCGTGCTGGAGCTGTGGGTCGCCAACGACGTGAAGAAGCCGCGCCTCGGCGACGGCGGCGTGATCCTCGCGGAGCTCAAGACCGGCCTCGCCAAGGACGCCGCCTTCCGCGTCGCGGTCGTCTACACGCACCCGATCGACCGCCGCGGCGGTCTCGGCAGCGAGGTGCGGCTGGAGGGCATCGACCTCCCGGCCTACGAGGATCGGGGGGCGCCGTTCCAGGCGCTGCTGACGTGGAGCGTGGTCTATCCCGGCACGTGGGAAGTCACCGGCATCGACGGCAACGTCGTGCCGGCGCGCGAGAGCCGCTCCGACCGGAGCTGGGTCTCCCGCGCGGTGCAGGCGTTGGGCGGCCTTGTCCGACCGGCCTCCGGCATCGGCCTGAGCCGACCCGCGAAGGGTCGCGCCATGCCCGCCTACGAGGACATCGTGCCGGTGCACGTGGAGCGCGACGCGCGCGAGCTGTTGCTGACCAACGGCACCGGCGACGGGCGCGCGATCGTCCACTACCGCACGCCGGCGGCGCAGACGTCGGCCATCGTCTTCGCGGTGCTCGCCGGCATCGCGCTCGTCTTCGGGCTGGCGCGACAGTTCCGGCCACTCGTCGTCGGCGGCGTGATCGCGATCGGCACACTCGTGCTGCTGGCGTTCAGTTCCTACGGCTGGGTGCCGGTCTTCAACGGCCTGCTCGGAGGCGCGCTCGTCACGACCGTCGTCCTCTGGGTGCTCGAGAAGCGGGGAGCGAAGGCATGAGGCGGTTCATCGCGATGCTCCTGCTGCTGGCGCTTCCGCTGGTCGCCGAAGACAAACCCCGCGTCTGGGTACACGCGCCGGTCGAGGACCTGCTCGCGCTCTTCCCCGACAAGGGCGCCGGCTTTCTCATCTCCATCGAGGAGTTCGAGAAGCTGCGCACGCTGGCGCGCAACAACCGCGCGGTCACAGAGTCGCGCGCGCCGGTCGACGCGCGGCTCGTGCGCGGCGGCGGCACGGCGAAGCTGGTCGAGGACCGGCTGGTCGTCGAGACGACGTACACGGTCGTCTCCAAGGCGCCGGGCGCGACCGAGATCGCATTTCCGGTCGCGAACATCGCGCTGCTGACCGTCGATACGCCGGAGCACGTCTCCTACGGCGGCGGCATGCTGCGCATCGAGAAGCCGGGCAACTACGAAGTGAAGGCGCGCCTGGCGTGCCTCGCGCGCGCCGACACGAACGGCGTGCGCCGCACCGCGTTCTCGCTGCCGCCCGCCGCGGCGCACAGCCTCACGCTCGCGCTGCCGCCGCAGACCGAGGGCGAAGTCGGCCCGATCGCGCGTGCCTTCCGCGCGGGCGACGCGGGCGGCACCGTGACCGGCTATCCCGACCGACGCGGACTCTTCCGCGTCTGGATGCGACCGCGTACGCGCGCGCAGAAGCTCGAGCCGATCGTCTCGACGACGTTCGGCGTCATGGCGAGTGTGGGCGAGACGCGCACGCTGGCGAGCACGCAGCTCGAGATCCGCATCGAACGGGCGCCGCGCACGTCGCTCACGCTGGAGCTGCCGCGCAGGCAGCTGGTGCACGCGCTCACCGGCAAGCAGGTCAAGTCGTGGCGCCTCGTGCGCGCCGAGCCGCGCGACCGGCTCGAGATCACGCTCGTGCAACCCTTCGAGGGCACGCTCAAGCTCGGCCTCGAGACGGAGCTGCCGCGCGAGAACCCGGCGCGGGCTCGTCTGCCCTTCCCGGTGGTCTCCGACGCCGTGCGCTATCGCGGCACGGTCGGCCTCGTGAAGCGGCCCGAGGTGCGCCTCACCGGCCTTCGGGCGACCGGCGCGCGCCGGCTCGACAAGCTGCCCAAGCAGGGCCTCGCGCTCTACGAGGTCTACGACCCGGCCGCGCGCATCGAGGTCGACGTCGAGGCGATCGCCAGCGAAACCGGCGCTGAGACGATCGCGCTGCTCGCGCTGAGCGAGGGCGGCAAGGCGCTGCACATCCGCACCACCTACCGCATCGCCGGTAAGCCTCTCTTCCGGCTCGTGCCGCAGCTACCCGCCGGGTGGACGCTGCGCGGCAACGTTTTCATGAACGGCAGCCCGATCCCCCACCGTCTGCTCGAGGACGGCCGGCTGGTCATCGATCTGCCCAACGGCCTGCAGCCGGGGACGCACAATCTGCAGGTCTCGCTCGACACGAACGAGGTCGACTGGGTGGCGGAGAACGGCGTTGCGACCTATGCGTGGCGCGGCTTCGCATCGGGCCTCGACGAGGAGAAGGGCCGACTGGCCGTCGCCGCCGATCCGTCGTTCCGTGTGAGCGTCGACGGCGAGCAGGGCGTGCGCTCCATCGGCCTCAATGAACTCGGCCTCGCGCAAAACGACAAGATGCTCTTTGCCTGGTCGTACGAGAACACGCGTCCGCGCATCGACCTGTCGGTACGCCGACACGAGCCGCAGCTGACGGCGAAGGTGATTCAGCAGGTGCGGCCCGCCGAGAAGTCGCTCAAGATGCACGCGACCGTCCTGCTTCGCATCGAGCGCGCCGGCATTAGCGAGCTGAAGGTCGAGCTGCCCAAGGGCACGGGCGAGCCGGTCGACTTCCAGGGCAAGCTCATCAAGGAGCGCCGCAAGCCGGCCGACGACGCGGAGACCGACACGTGGACGCTCGTCTTCCAGCGCCGCATCCGCGGCACCTACAAGCTCGACGTGCGCTTCGACCGGACGTTCGAGGAGGACAACTGGAGCGCGACGGTGCCGGCGGTGCGCGTGCCCGAAGCGAGCGAGAGCGGCTTCGTCGTCGTGCAGTCGACGGCGAACACCGCGGTGAAGGTCGAGCGCGGCGGTCTGCGCCAGGCGGACGTCGCCGAACTGCCCTACACGCCGCTTCAATCGCCGCTCGAGGTGCTGAGCTACAGCCAACACCCGTTCTCGGTGACGATCGGCTCCAAGCGCCACGACTCCCACCCGGTCGTGCAGGCGATTGCGCTCTCGGCGCACATCTACGGCGTCGTGTCGCCCGACGGGCGGCTGCGCTGCCGCGCCGAGTACCGCGTGCGCAACAACGACCAGGCGTTCCTGCACTGCGCGCTGCCGAAGACGAGCCGCCTGATCGGCGCAACGGTCGACGGAAACCCGGTGAAGCCGCTGCTGGCCGAAGGCTGGCTCAAGCTGCCGCTGGAGCGCAGCAGGGACCGGACGACGCCGGTCGTGGTCGCGCTCGTCTACGAGTCCGAAATCGAGGAACTCGGCACCCGCGCCAGGCTGAAGATCCGGCGCCCGGCGCTGCGCATCGACGTGCTCAAGACCTCGTACTCGTTGCATCTGCCCGAGGGCTATGAGGTGAGCGGGCACGAGGGCGACATGGTGCCGCTTGAACAACGCGAGAAGGAGACCGTGGCCGAGGTGCTGGCGGAGACCTTCGGACGCAGCATGCCGGGTGCGGCGCTGGTGGCGAGCGCGGCTGGGGCGCCGAAGTCCGGCACTGAAGCGCTGGACCGTGCCGACCTCGTTACACCCGAGGACATCACGATCACGTTCTCGAACAGCCTTGATCCGGATGCCGTGCGCGAGACGCCGCGGGGCCCGACGAGCCCGGCGCCGGCCGCGGGCAAGGCGCGCGACCGCGCGAAGTACGAGCTCGAGAACAGGAAATGGGCGAACGAGGTCGAGAACCGCGCGCAACTGGAGGTGCGGATTCGGGATCTCGACACGCGGGCTCGGGAACTTCAGCAGAGTCTCGCCGCGGGGATCCGCGAGATCCAGGCGAACCAGAAGCTGACCAAGAAGGATGACAAGGTCTATCAGGCGCTGCGGGATGCGATTGAGGAGAAGAGCCGTCTCGACGAAGAGATCAAGGCGCTCGAGAGGATCAAGAGGAGTTACACCGCCGACCCATCCCGGAAACAGGCAATCATCGACGCGCAGAAGATCGATCTGAGCAAGCTCCGTGAATCGGTCGAGTCCGCGAACGCGAAGCTCGATTCCCTTCGCACGCGACGCAACTTCGAGCCGCAGAGCGAATCCGCGCCCGACGATTCCGTCGCCGCGGACAAGCGGCCTGCGCCCCCCGCGCCCAACGAGCGCGCGCGCGGCACGCGCAGGCGCGCCGGCGAGAAGAAGTTGCGTGAGACGACGCGCGAGGAGCCCGAGGAAGACGCCGACGTGGACGCCGAAGACTCGTTCGCCTACGACCGCAAAGGCAAGCCGGGCGGCGGCGGACGCCTGATCGCCAAGGGCGGGCGCGACGAATCGACGCCCGCGCTCGAGCCGAAGCCCAAGGAGGCGTCGCGCGCCCAGCCGGAGCGCGCGCTGCTGAGCCTCGACGTGCAGTTCTGGAAGCCGGACAACGTCGTGCGCCTCGAGTCGCTCGCACCGACCGGCGAGGTGACGCTGCGCGTGACGCGCCGCGAGGTCTTCGACACGCGCCACTACCTCGGTTTCGTGATCGGCCTCGCGTTCGGCATCGTCATGCTGCTCGCACCGGCCGTCTCGTTACTGCGCGTGCTGCCGGTGGCGGCGCTGCTGATCGCCGCGCTGCACTTCGCCGGGCTCTCGTTCCTGAGCAACGACTTCGCCATCGGCGCGGGTCTCGCGCTCGGGCTGGTCATCGTGCTCGCGCTACTGGTCCGCATCCCGCGCCTGCTGGCGTGGATGTGGCGCATGCTGCGCAAGATCCGCTGGCCGCGGAAGCCGGCGGCGGGCGCGACGACATTGCTGCTGGCGGCAGGTCTCGCCTCGGCACAGGACGCCGAGGAGATCATCGCGCCCTACAAGGGCGACGCGACCGAGAAGATCGACCGCGTCTTCCTGCCGGCGAAGCAGTACCACGAGCTGCGCAAGCTCGCCTTCCCCACCACCGGCGCGCGACGCACGATCGTCGCGGACGCCCGCTACACGGCGAGGCGCACCGGTGACGATGTGGTCGTGGAGGCGCGCTACCGCATCGAGAAGGAGACCGACGCCGTCGAGCGCATCCCCCTGCGTCTGCAGGAGGTCGCCGTGACGAAGGCGACGCTCAACGAGAAGCCGGCGACGCTCGCCGTCGACGCGAAGCGCGGCTACCTGCTGGTGCTGCAGGGCGCGGGCTCCTACGAGCTCGTGCTGGAGCTGCGTCCGCGCCTGCGCCGCAACGGCAAGGCGAGTTTCTTCTCGCTGCCGGTGCGCCCGGTGGCGACCGCGACCTGCACCATCGAGCACGACGTGGCGGAGACGGAGCTCTCCGTCGGCGCGCTCGGCGGCGTCGAGGAGAAGACCTACCGGCTCGGCCCGGTGGCGACGCTACAGGCGACGTGGACCCCGAAGACCAAGGGCTTCGAGACCGTCGAGGCGGAGCTGCGCAGCGAGACGTATCTGCAGTGCTCCATCCGCGACGGCTTCACCGCCGTCGCCGGACGCGTCCGCTACACGATCGCCGGGGGCACGATCAGCCGCGTGCAGGTGGCGGTCGACCCGTCGCTGACCGTGCGCCACGTGCGCAGCGCCAACCTCGCGGGCTGGAACCGCACCGCCGACGGGACGCTGCAGATCGCGCTGAGCAAGCCGGCGGCGCGCAGCCACACGATCGAGGTCTGGGCGGAGCGCAAGCAGGCGCGCCTGCGCAACGAGTCGGTGCCGCGCTTCGAGCCGCTCGGCGTCGTGCGTGACACGGGCACGATCACGCTCGAAACGCTGCCCGACCTCAAGCTGGAGTTGACGAAGATCCAGGGCCTGTTGCGCGGCACGCTGCCGCGCCGCGCGCCCAAGTTCCGCGCGACGCCGGAGTGGCGCACGACGCACAGCGTGCACCGCTACGCGGTGCGTCCGTTCGCGCTCGACTGGAAGGTGGCGCTCGAGCCGACGCGCCTGCGCTCGAAGTCGGAAACCTACGTCTACCTCGCCCCCGAGGAGGTGCGTTGCACGGTCATGCTGCACGCGGAGACCGAGCGCGGGCCGGGCGAATTCCTGCTGCGCGTCGGCGTGCCGCCCGATTTCGAGGTGACCGGCGTGCAGGGCCCGCAGCTTCGCGACTGGTGGGTCGAGGAGGGCCGCCTGCACATCGCGCGGCTGGCGCGCACCCCGCGCACGGCGAGCTATCGCATCGACCTGCGCCGCCGTGCGACGACGGCGGACGGAATCCAGGTGCCGGCGCTCGCGCTGCTCGACGCGGTACGCCAGACCGGCGAGGTGCAGATTCGCGTCGCGGACGGTCTCGAGGTGGAGACGGGCGACGGCGAAGGGCTGCTGCCGGTCAACCTCGATCGCCTACGCCAACCGGGTACCGACCGCTCCCTCGTGCGCGCCTACCAGTACGTCGCCGTGCCGTGGAGCCTCACGGTCTCCACGCGCGAGGAGCGGCGCGAGATGGATGCGCTCACGGTGACGCGCGTCGTGCCGCTGGCCGACAGCGTGCGCTTCGAGTCGCTGATCAACTTCCACGTGCGCAGCGGCCTGGTCGACACGGTGCGCTTCTTCGTGCCGGTCACGGACGAGAAGGAGATCGTGCTCGTCGCGCCGGAGATGCGCGAGGAGACCTCGGTCGAGGTCGACGGCGGCCGGCTCTACACGCTGAGCCTGCGCAACCCGACGCGCGGCAGCATCGCGGCGACGGTGAGCTTCCACCGGCCGCACAACGAGGCGACCCGCAGCGTCGAGCCGCGCGACGTGAGCCAGCTGCGCCGCTACGTGATCGTCGAAAAGATCGCGGACGGCGCGGTGCGCATTCCCGTCTCGGAAGGTCTCGAGAAGATCGACTTCGGCGAGATCCCGATCGTGCCGCCCGGCGCGCGCGCCGCCAACGCGGCCGCGAGCTACGTCGGCAGCGGCGACGCGTACGCCGTCGGCGTGGGCGTGAAGACCTACGAGTTCGACGAGGTGGCCGACGTGCTGGTCTACAGCGCCGCGGCGCAGATCGTCGTGGACCGTACCGGCTGGACGCGCGCGCTGGTGAGCTACCGCGTCTACAACCGCAGCCGCCAGTTCCTGGAGCTCTCGCTCCCCGAGGGCGCCACGCTCTACAGCGCGTTGGTGCAGGGCGAAGGCGTGCGACCGCTGCAGCGGCAGGGGCGCGTGCTCGTGCCGCTGCGCAAGGTGGCGATCGGCGCGACGACCTTCAATGTCGACGTGATCTACTCCTACGCAACCAAGCGCATCGACCGGCGCGACTGGACGGCGCGGCTGCCCGACGTGGGCGGCGTGGACGTGCGGCGCACGACGGTCTCGCTCTACCTGCCGCGCGGCTTCCGCTACGGCTTCGACACGAAGATGGACGAGGTCGATCCCGCCGACCTGGCGCTGGGCCAGTCGACCGACCTCTTCGAGGAGATCAAGGAGCTCTACGGCGTCGCGCAGCGCGGCAACGCGATCCAGGCGGCGCGCGCGCTCGACAACGTGGCGCAGCTCGAGCGCGAGGTGCAGCGCTTCAACGAAGAGATCCAGACGCAGAGCAAGGACGTCCGCAAGGTGCAGCAGCTCGAGGCGCAGACGCGCGCGCTCGAATCGCTGCGCCGCCAGAACAAGCCGGCCGCCAAGGGGGACGCGGCAGGCCGCGCGGCGGACTTCAACGACACGACCGCGATCTTCGGCCGACTCGGCCAGGCGCGCTCCCAGACGGTCGAGGAGTGGCGGCTCAACCCGCAGTACCTGGAGGACAACCGACTGGCGGACAACGAGGACCTCGCGGAATTCAAGGCGGCCAACATCCGCGGACGCGGCGGATCGGTGCAGGACTCGTACGGACAGAACCAGACCATCACGCTCGATCCGTCAAACTTCCGCGGACCGAACGGCGGCGTGCCGCCGGGCAACCGTCAGCCGAACGATCCGGCCCCGCCTGTGACGCAGACCGCGGACGCGCAGGGATTGGCCGTCCTGGGCACCCTGTTCGTCGACGAGGGCATCGAGATCGCGCAGCTCGACGACGTGACGAGCGGACTCGACGACAACGCGGACGCGGCCATCTTCAACCGAGGACCGGCCGTGGACACCGGCGGGCTCAGCACGTCGCTCTACGATCCGAACTTTGCCGAAGGCTCGCCCCTGAAGGTGCTCGAGGCCTTCGGCAAGAACATGCGCCAGGCCTCCGGCCGTCGCTCGCTTCGCATCGAACTCCCCCGCGACGGCGAGGTCTTCCACTTCGCCACTTCGGGGAGCACGATCGAACTCGAGGTCGATGCCAACGAGCGAGGCGGCGCGATCGGCAAGGGCTTCCTGGCGCTCGCACTCTTCGGCGCGGCCGCGTTCCTGCTGCGGGTCGGCCGGAAGTAGGCCGCTGTT
>JBCDBY010000024.1:0-23833 GCA_039182715.1 Planctomycetota bacterium | reverse complement strand
GCACCCGCCCCGGCCCCGGCGCCCGCGCCCGTCGCGGTTGCCGAAGCGGGTGCGCCCGCGTCCGGCCTGCCGCGCATGGACAACGGCCGCTTCTACTCGCCGCTCGTGCGCTCCATCGCGACGGCCGAGAATGTGAGCGCCGCCGATCTCGCCACGGTGAACGGGACGGGCGCCGGCGGGCGGGTCACCAAGAGCGACCTGCTCGGTTGGCTGCAGAACCGTCCGGCCGCCGCCGCGGCGACGCGCGCGCCCACGATGGCCGCGCCGACCCTGTCGGGCGAGGCGCCGGCCGATCAGGTCATCGCGATGGACCGCATGCGCAAGGTCATCGCCCACCACATGGTGGAGTCGATTCAGACTTCCGCGCACGTCTACATGCTGAGCGACGCCGACGTGAGTGGCGTGGTCGCCTACCGCAAGAAGTTCAAGGAGAGCTTCCTCGAGCGCACCGGCGAGAAGCTCACGTATACGCCGTTCTTCATCAAGGCGTCCGCCATGGCGCTGCGCGACTTCCCCTACGTGAACGCGCAGATCAACCCGGACGCCGGCGAGATCACGGTCAAGGGCGCGGTGAACGTCGGGATGGCGGTCGCCGTGCCGAAGGACGACGGCACCTACGGCCTGATCGTCCCCGTCATCAAGAACGCCGACATGCTGCCGCTGCGTGAGATCGCGCGCCAGGTGAACGACTTCGCCGTGCGCGGTCGCGAGGGCAAGCTCGCGCCGGACGACCCGATGGGCGGCACCTTCACGGTGACCAACATGGGCGTTTTCGGCAGCCTCGGCGGCATGCCGATCATCAACCAGCCGCAGGTCGCCATCCTCGGTCTCGGCGCCATTCAGCCGCGGCCGGTGGTGCGCGAGGGCGAGGTCGTCGCGCGCGACATGGTGCTGATGTCACTCGGGATCGACCACCGCCTGGTGGACGGCGCGCTCGGCGGACAGTTCCTCGAGCGCATCCGCTACTACCTCGAGAACCTGGACGAGTGGATCCTGCAGTAGGTCGTCCCGATTGGCTCAAGGTCCGCCTCGCGGATTGGGAGAGCTACAAGCAGACCGAGGAGGTCGTCGAGGCCCACGGTCTGAACTCGGTCTGTTTCTCCGCGCACTGCCCCAACATCTCCGAGTGCTGGGGCAAGGGCACGGCGACGCTGATGCTGCTCGGCAACGTCTGCACGCGCCGCTGCGGATTCTGCGCGGTGCTCAGCGGCGTGCCGAAGGCGTACGACCCGCACGAGCCCGAGCGCGTGGCGGCGGCGGTCGAGCAGATGGGGCTGAAGTTCGCGGTGCTCACCTCGGTGGCGCGCGACGACCTGCCCGACGGCGGCTCCTACGTCTTTGCCGAGTCGATCCGCGCCATCCGCCGCCGCACGCCCGGTGTCGGCGTCGAGGTGCTGATCCCCGACTTCCTCGGCAACCAGGAGAACCTCGACCGCGTGCTCGACGCGGAGCCGGACGTGTTGAACCACAACATCGAGACGGTCGAGCGGCTGCAGCGCAAGGTGCGCCCGAGCGCGCGCTACGACCGGTCGATGCGACTGCTGCAGCGCGCGGCCGAGCGCGGGCTCACCGCGAAATCGGGCCTCATGTTGGGCCTCGGCGAGACGATCCGTGAGGTGGAGCAGACGCTGCGCGATCTCAAGGACCACGGCGTAAGCGTCGTCACGATCGGGCAGTACCTACGCCCCGACGAGGATCATCTCCCGATGGAGCGTTACGTGACGCCGGAGGAATTCGAGGCGCTCGGGCAGTACGCCCGCGACCTCGGCTTCGTCCACGTCGAGTCGGCGCCGCTGGTGCGATCGAGCTACCACGCCGAAGAGGCGCCGGTGGCGCGGCCCTCCGCGCGCTGATCCGCGCGCGCGGGCCCCCGCGGCTCGCCCTTGACTCCTCGAATTTCCGCCTGCCGGGCACTTTTTGCCCCTTGGCATGCCGCACGCCTTACGGACCGGCATGTCGATGGCAACGGAAGAGACCCTCGCCCACGACCTCTGCATGGAGGACGTGATGCGCGACTACTACAGCCTCATCCACTGGCAGGTGCAGCGCATGCGCATCCCGCCCGGATCGTACGACGACATGGTGCAGGAAGCGGTGCTGGCGGTGACCCGCAAGCTGCCGCAGTTCGACCCGGAGCGCGGGCGCATCGAGGCCTGGATCTGCGCGACCGTGCGGCACGGTGTCCTGGACTGCATGCGGAGCACGGGCGGTGGCCCGATCCGCGTGAGCCGACACCTCATTCGCCGCTACCGCGAGCAGGGCAAGGAGCTCGGTGAGGTCTGCGCCAGCCTGGACGAGCACATGGAGACCGGTGAGGAAACGACCTACCGCCGTGTGCAGAGCAAGGACGAGATGAGCCACACAGAGCTCGTCGAGAAGCGAGACATGCTGGAGTTCGCGCGACGGATGATCCCGAAGCGGCACCGCGAGGTCCTCGACCTGCTGTACCCGCTTTCCGGAGAGATGCCCATGCCGATGCGCGAAGCCGGCGCGAAGCTCGGTATTTCGGAGTCCCGCATCAGCCAGCTGCGCAAGGAGGCGCTGCTGAGCATGCGATCGATGCTCGGCGTCGCCGGCAAGCCGCCGCGCTACGCCCGGGCGGGCTAGAGAGCCGGCCCGTGAGTCGGCGAGAGAGCCGGCGCGAGAGAGAGTCCCGATACGCCGGCGCGGCCCCCACGGGTCGCGCCGGCCTCGTTTTGCGGGATTGATTCCGCACCTTGGCGCGCATAACCCCCTGCCCCGCCCCGACTTCCATCACTTTTCTGATGGAAGAGGTGCATCAGAAGGGGCTATTTCATGCCCTCGACTTCTTCGCGGACCGACTGCCAGAGCTCGCGCTTGAGCTCGATGTAGCGGGGCGTGAGTTCGAGGTCGGCGGTGCGCGGCTTGGGGAGGTCGTTTCGAAGCTCCGCCTTGATGCGGCCGGGCCGCGCGGTCATCACCACGATGCGGTCGCCGAGGAGCAGCGCCTCGTCGATCGAGTGCGTAATGAAGAGCACGCTCTTCTGCTCGTCGCGGGCGAGCCGCGCCAGCTCCTCCTGCAGCAGCTGGCGCGTCATCGCGTCGAGCGCGGCGAAGGGCTCGTCGCACAGGAGCACTTCGGGGTCGTTGGCCAGCGTGCGAGCCAGCGCGACGCGCTGCTTCATGCCGCCCGAGAGCTGCGCGGGGTAGTGGTCTCCAAACCCCTCGATGCCGACGGTGGCGATGAGCCGGTCGACGCGCGCGGGGTCGTGGGCGCCCTTGAGCTTGGGGCCGAAGGCGATGTTCTCGCGCACGGTGAGCCACTCGAAGAGGGCGTAGTTCTGGAAGACCATGCCGCAGCGTGGCTCGACGGCGAGGATCGGCTCTCCGTCGAGGTAGACCTCACCCGTCGTGGGACGCTCGAAGCCCGCGAAGAGGTTGAGCAGCGTCGATTTGCCGCAGCCCGACGCGCCGACGATGACCACGAACTCGCCGCGCTCCATGGCGAACTCCATCCCCTGCAGCGCCACGACCTCGCCGAAACGCTTCTCGACCGTACGCGCCTCCAGGATGACGCTCACTTGCGGAACACCCACGGCAGGAGCCTGCGCTCGATCGCGTTGAAGAGCGCATCGAAGACCAGGACGAGCGCGCTGATCGAGACCATGCCGACGAGCACCCAGGAGGTCTTGCTGATCTCGCGCGAGTTCCAGATGAGACTGCCGAGCCCCTTCTGCGTCCCGACGATCTCCGCCGAGATGACGCAGGTCCAGCCGATCGCCATCACGACCTTCAGGCCGCTCAGGATGTTCGGCAGCGCGGCGGGCAGCAGCACCTTGGTGAGCATCTGCCGCTCGCCGACGCCGAGGTTGCGCGCGGCGCGCACGACGTTGGGATCGACCTTCAGGGTTGCTTCGACGGTGTACAGCAGCGCGGCCGAGAAGCTGCCCATGAAGATGATCGCCAGCTTTTGCGCTTCGCCCGCGCCGAGCCAGATGAGCGCGAGCGGCACCCAGGCGATGGACGGCAGCGGCCGCAGGAAGCTGATGATCGGACTGACCGCGGCCCGCAGGCGCGGGAAGAGCCCCATCGCTACCCCGAGCGGCACGGCGACGAGCGCAGAGATCAAGAAGCCGAGCAGGATGCGGAAGGTCGACCAGAAGGCGTGCTGGCCGAGCGTCGGACGCCCGCCGTCGGGGCTGGTCATGAGCTTCCACGCGTCGCGGACCGTGTTGCCCGGCGTGTCGAGTGCCGGCGGATTGACGAGCGCGCGGCGCACCGTCTCGCGCCGCTCCGTGATCGAAGGCCGGCGCACCTTCACCGTCTCGCCGGAGAGCGGATCGACCAGCTCGACCATCTCACCGGCACCGCTCTCCTCGCGGACCACCACCTCCTCCTCGAAAAAGGGGTAGGTGAGCAGCCACCAGAGCAGGAGGACGGAGCCGACGCCGACGAGTCCGTAGAGGAGCGTCCGGCGGCGGTCGAGGTAGGCAGGATAGGCCGCGGCTCTACTCCCAGAACATCTTGATCCAGGTCCAGTCGCGGAACTTCGGTACCGACTGGAGCGAGCCCATCTCGACGAGCAGCTGCGCGGCGACCTCGGTCTGGCCGAACATGCGCGCGTCGCTCATGTTGACCTTCTGCGCGTCCCACCCGATCCAGGTGAAGTTCGCGAGGACGGCGGCGACGATCTTCGGATCCTTGCCGGTGCGCTCGACGGCGATCTTCGTCAGCTCCTCGGGATTGTCCGCGCACCACTGGACCGCCTCGAAGTAGGCGCGGAAGAAGCGCTGGGCGCGCGCCGGATCGGCGTCCACCCAGGCGCGGGAGGCGCAGATGACATCCGGGCCGCTCATCGTGTTGAACTTCTCGTAGATCGGCGTGTCGCGGTCGGTGCCGAGGACCTTGGCGCCCTCGAGCTGCTTCAGGTCACCGTAGAACGGCTCCCAGATCGCGCCCGCCTGGGCGTCGCCGTTGCGCACCATCTGCACGATGGCGTCGTCCGACCCGAACTTGACGTCGACGTCCTTGAGGCTGAGGCCGTGCTTCTTGAGCAGCAGGGCAACCGTCAGGTGGATCGACGTGTTGGGCTGCAGCGCGATCGACTTGCCTTTCAGATCCTCGATGCGATCGATGCCGATCGCCACGATCCCCTCGTTGCCCGGTGCGATGTTCTGGTTGGCGACCCAGTAGAACCCGGTGCGTGACTCTCCCATCGCGCCGAGCATCGCGACCTGGCCGAGGCTCGCGAACTGCGCGTTGCCCGCTTCGAGCGCCGTCACCCGGTCGCCGCTGGACCCGAAGGACTTGTCGACGACCTCGAACCCGTGCTTCGCGAAGATGCCCTTCCGAAGGCCGACCCAGACCGGCGCGTGGCCGTACCACGCGCTGCCCGCGTAGATCACGCGCTCGCGTTCCGGAGCCGGCGTCGACGTCTCGGGTTTCGGTTCCGGCTCCGGTGCTGACGTCTCGCTTCCGCAGGCCACGAGGAAAAGGACGCAGGCGAAAATCCAACGCATCAGTGGGCGAACTCCGGCGGGGTGAAGGGACGCAGCGTGCCGTGCAGCACCGAAAGCGTCTCGTAGTAGACGTCGTCGCGTTTCTCGAAGCCGCCGTCGACGCGCGACGCCTCCTCGAGGAACGTGGGATCTTCGAAGTAGTAGTCGCGGAACGGACCGGCGCGCGATTCGACGATGCGGGCGTCGTATCCGTTCTCGTCGAGACGGCGCAGCGACCGGGGCACGTCGGCCATGCTCGACTGCACGTAGAGCAGCTCGCCGCCCTCGCGCAGTCGGCGGAACGTCCGCAGGATGAGCTCGTCGATGAAGTAGCGGCGATTGCGCTGCCCGCTCTTCGCGAAGGGCGGGTTGGTCACCACGATGTCGAACTCGCCCGGGGTCGCCAGCCAGTCCGCGACGCGATACTCGACGCGGTCGGCGAGGTCCGGGCAGTTGCGCTCGACGTTGGCGCGCGCCGTGGCGAGGCGCGCCTCGGTGATCTCCGTCGCAACGATCCGCGCCGCGCCCTTGCGCAGCATCAGAATCGTGTGGTTCGCGACGCCGGCGCCCAGCTCCAGCACCGACTTGCCCTCGACGAAGTCGCCCGCGGCGATCACGTCGCCGAGGAAGATGCCGTGGGGCGTCGGCTTCCAGTCGTCCGCACCGGCACCAAGGTCCATCTCGAGGATCGACATCGGGCCCGGATTCTACCGGACGCAGGGCCGGCTAGGCCGAGGCCATCTTTGCGCGCGCCTCTTCGGCGAGCGGCCCCATCGAGGGGCGATCGTCGGACGCTTCGATGCCGATCTGTTCGCACTCGTCCGCGGTGAGCTCCTCGCGGAAGTGGATGCCGATCAGGTTGAGCCCGCTGCCGCGGCCGCAGTACCCGGTCACGCGGACGACGTCGGCGACCGCCTTGACCTTCCCGTCGAGGAACGAGATCTCGAGCCCCTCGTCGAAGTGGTACCAGACCCGGGCGGTGTAGAGCATGAGCTGCTCCGCTTCGTGCGACTCGGCGAAGTGGGAGTCGAGCACGCGCACCAGCGCGCCGGTGCGGGAGACGTCGACGATCATCGCGTTGAAGCCGTCGTGGTTGCCGGTGAGGCGGCAATCGATGAACTTGCAGGTTCGCAACGCCTGACGGCGTCCCGTGAAGTACCCCTGCAAGCGACGTTCTTCGCTGATGCGCTCCTCTTCGGGCGCGTTAGTGTCCCTGGCTGCCATGTCGTCTCCCTTCCGCAGTGCCCTGCGGGATGTCCCACTGGGAGATTGACACAGGAGCTGTCTCGGGCAAGCACACCCGGGTCGCGGGCGTCCCGGAACGGGGCGGCTACCAGGAAGGAAGCTGGCCCGAGCGCAAAGCGGTGCCTGCCGCCTCGTCGAGACGCTGTACGGCGACCTCGAGACGCGTGCCGCCGTCCTCGTCGTGGACCAGCCGCTGCACCGAAACAGCGCGCAGCAGCGTGGCGAGACGCGGTGCGTGCACGAGCTGCGCAAGGCGCTCGACGGCGCGGCGCGCCGTGCCGCCGTCGCTGACCGCGAGCACCAGCCGACCGCTCTCGGCCGCTTCCAGCGCGGCGGAGAGAGCGCGGGCGTCGGCGAGACTCGAGGCGGCCACGACGTCGGCGTCGAGCTGCAGCGCCTGACGCATGCCGTCGGCCATGGTGATGCCGTCGAGGCCGAGGTCGCGCTGCGTGATGTGCGCGGCGAGCTCGCGGTAGACGAACTCGACCGGATCCTCGAGCGTCACGATGTGACAGGCACGGGTGCGGTTGATCTCGTCGACCATGGCGGCGAGCAGCGAGCTGCGGCCGGTGCCGGCGCGGCCGGCGAGCAGCACGAGGCCCGACGGCAGCGCGGTCAGCGCGCGCAGGTCGGCGCCCGCGCCCAGCTCCTGCAGCGAAGGCGGATGCTCGGGCAGGCAGCGCACGGCGAGCGCCGCGTGGTCCTGCTGACGCACGACGTTCACGCGGAATCGACCGACGCCGGTGACGGTGCGCGCGAAGGCGACGTGGCCGCGCTCCTCGTACCGGCGCGCGCGGCGATCGTCCATGAGATCGAGTGCCATCGCATGCGTATCGACCGGCTCGAGCACCTGCTTGTCGAGATTGGTGATCGTGCCCGCCACGCGCACGCGCGCCGGCGAGCCCGCCTTGATGTGCACGTCGCTCGCGCCCTTCTCGACGGCGCGGCGCAGCACGTCGCGGACATCGGAGTCGGGGCCCGACTCCGGCTCCGCGGCGGGCTCCGCCGCCGGCCGCGGCGCGTCGGGCATCGGCGTCGGCGCGCGGCGCATCGGCTCGATGCCGAGCGTGCGGCAGGTCTCGGGATCGAGCGGCGGCTCGAAGCGGCAGCCGACGAGGATCGCGGCGCCTTCGGACGCCTTCTTCTCGCCCACGCGCACGATGGCGGCATCGACGGTCAGATCGGTCTCCAGGAAGCGCACGCGCATGCCGCGCCCGAACTGCGTGCCGAGCCGGCGCGTACAGACCAGCAGCCGGTCGGCGCCGTTGGGGGCCGCGAATGCGGGATCGGTCATTTCGAGCAGCACGCCGACCGCGGACAGGTTGATCACCTGCGCGCGGTAGGCGGCGTAGTCGGAGTGGATCTCGACCGGGTCGGCGTGCGGCACGCGGCGCGCGCGACGGCGGTCGGCGTGCTGCATGTGCTCGGGGCCGAGCACGTCGGACATCTCCTGCTCGATGTCGTCCGGCGGAAGCTGCTCGAAGCCGAGCCGATCCCACTCCTCGGCCAACAGCGGACGCGCGTAGCGGCAGGCGATCAGCACGGTGCCCTCGTCGCGCTCTTCGCGGCGCGTCACGCGCACGACCTCCGCCTCGATGGCGATGTCCTGGCTGAGGCGAACCTCGAGCCCCTCGCCGAACTCCTCCGCCACGCGCTCGGTGAAGAGCACCATGTTGGCGGACTCGGAGAGCGGGAGGAATCGCTCGTCGCAGACCCAGAGCAGCACGCCGGTGCGCGAGACGTTGATCGTTTGCGCCGCGAAGCCGCCGGTGCGCCCCGCCACCTCGATCGGATGCGTCACGCCGAAGCGCTTGCCGAAGCGGCGCCTCTCGTTGACCCCGGGAGGCGGCCGGTCTGCCCTTGTCTTGCCCATGAAAACCCGCGTTCGGCGTATCGGCATTTCGGGCATCGGGACTCCAGCAGGCCCCAGCGCGATCTTCGCGCGGGGCCCGGGGTTGCCCTAAGTCAAGCACTGCAAGGGGCTTAGAGAGAGTACGGGAGTTCGTGGGCGCATCACCTATTATTTGAACCATGGTTCAAATGGCGCGGGGCGGACCCCGGACCGAGGAGAAGCGGACGGAAATCCTGCGCCGCGCCGCGGATGTCTTCCGCCGCAAGGGGTTCCACGGGGCCGGCATGCGCGAGATCGCGCAGGGGCTCGGCGTGGCGCCCGGCGCGCTCTACTACTACTTCGAGAGCAAGGACGACCTGCTCTATTCCTGCCAGCTCCTGACGCTGAAGCGGCTGCGGGAGAGCGCCGGGCGCATTGCGGCGTCGGACGCCGGCCCGGCCGAGAAGGTGCGTGCTCTCGTGCGCGCGCATCTGCAGCACAGCCTGGGCGATCTCGGCGGCAGCTTCGCGCACATCGAATTCCACGCGCTGCCGCCGGAGCGACTGGACGAAGTGGTGCAGCAGCGCGACGCCTACGAGGCGACGTGGCGCGGCATCCTCGAGGAGTTCGGCGGCGGTGATGCGAAACTGAAGACCCTGACCTGTCTGGGCGCGCTCAACTGGGCCGCGGTCTGGTGGAGGCCGGACGGGACGTACGGAATCGGAGAGGTGTCGCGCACGATCGCCGACACGCTCCTGCAAGGACTCGGAACATGAAGATCACGATGCAGTTGCGGGTGAACGGAGAGACGCACGACGCGTTCTTCGAGCCGCAGAAGACCCTGCTCGAGGTGCTCCGCGAGGACCTCGGCCTGACCGGCACGAAGCACGGCTGCGAACTCGGCGAGTGCGGCACCTGCACGGTGCTGCTCGACGGCGAGCCGCTGCTGAGCTGCCTCGTTCTCGCGGTGGACTGCGAGGGCGTGGAGATCACCACGGTCGAGGGCATGGCGCGCAACAACGACCCGCACCCGCTGCAGAAGCGGTTCGCGGAGCTGGGCGCCGCGCAGTGCGGCTACTGCACGCCGGGCTTCCTGCTCACGGCGCAGTCGCTGCTGGAGAAAAACCCCTCCCCCGACCGCGAGACGCTCAGGGAGGAGCTGGCCGGCAACCTCTGCCGCTGCACCGGCTACCTCCAGATCTACGACGCGATCGAGGCCGCGGCGAAGGACCTGCAGGCGGAGAAGGGCGCATGAGCAAGAAGAAGAAGTACAAGTACATCGGCAAGGCCTTCACCAAGGTGGACGGCCTGTCGAAGACGACCGGGCAGACGAAGTACGCCGACGACCTCGTCATGCCGCGCATGCTCTACTGCAAGCTGCTGCGCTCCGACGTGCCGCACGCGAGAATCGTCTCGATCGACACGAGCGAGGCGGAAGCGATGGACGGCGTGATCGCCTGCCTGACCGGCGCGTCGATGCCCAACACCTTCGGCATCCTGCCCGTCTCGCAGGACGAGCACGCGCTCTGCCCCGACAAGGTGCGCTTCGTGGGCGATCCGGTCGCCGCGGTGGCCGCCACGACGGAAGACATCGCCTTCGAGGCGCTCAAGAAGATCCACGTCGAGTACGAGCCGCTCGAGCCCTGCTACGACCCGGCCAAGGCGATCAAGAACCAGACCGACCTGATCCACGAGTACGGCGACGACGGCAACGTCCACAAGCGGGTCTCGATGGAGTTCGGCGACGTCGACGCGGCGCTCGACGACGCGGACGAGGTGCTGGACGACGTCGTCTTCTTCCAGGGCAACACGCACCTGCCGATGGAGCAGCACGCGACGCTCGCCTACCCCGAGGCGGACGGGCGGCTCACCGTCTGGTCGTCGACGCAGACGCCGCACTACCTGCACAAGGCGATGAGCAAGGTGCTCGACATGCCCCCGTCGCGCATCCGCATCATCGCCTGCCCGAACGGCGGCGGGTTCGGCGGCAAGAGCGATCCGTTCAACCACGAGATCGCGGTCGCCAAGCTCGCGCTGAACACCGGCCGGCCCTGCAAGATCACGCTCACGCGCGAAGAGGTCTTCTACTGCCACCGCGGCCGTCACCCGGTGCTCATGCACTCGCGCATGGGCCTCAAGAAGGACGGCTCGATCACCGGCATCCACTTCCAGAGCCTGCTCGACGGCGGCGCGTACGGTTCGTACGGCGTGGCGAGCACCTACTACACGGGCGCGCTGCAGACGGTCACCTACAAGGTGCCGACCTACCGCTTCGACGGCGTGCGCACCTTCACCAACAAGCCGCCCTGCGGCCCCAAGCGCGGCCACGGCACCGTGCAGCCGCGCTTCGCGATCGAGCTGCAGATGGACAAGGCGGCGGAGAAGCTGGGCATGGACCCGGCCGAGTTCCGCCTCATGAACATCCAGCCGGAGGAGTCGATCACGGCCAACTGGCTGAAGATCCGCACGATCGGCCTGCGCGAGTGCATCGAGAAGGTGGTCGAAGCGAGCGGCTGGAAGGAGCGGCACGGCAAGCTGCCGCGCGGACACGGTCTCGGCCTCGCCTGCTCCAGCTACATCACCGGCGCCGGCCTGCCCATCTACTGGAACTCCATGCCGCACTCCGGCGTGCAGCTCAAGCTCGACCGCGGCGGCGGCGTGACCGCCTTCTGCGGCGCGACCGACATCGGCCAGGGCAGCGACACGGTGCTCGCCGCGTGCGTCGCCGAGATTCTCGGCGTCGACATCATGGACGTGCGCGTCTGCGTCTCCGACACCGACCTGACGCCGGTCGACCTCGGCTCCTACTCGAGCCGCGTGACGCTCATGATGGGCAACGCGGCGATCGAAGCGGCGGAGAAGGCGCGCGAGAAGCTCGTCGCGGCCGCGGCCGAGAAGCTCGAGGTGCCCCCGGTGCGGCTTGTCTGCGCCGACAACAAGGTCTTCGACTCCGAGGCGCCCGAGGAGCGTTGGATGAGCTTCGCGCAGGCGGTCGTGTACGCCGAGGCGAAGTTCGGGACGATCGGCACGGTCGGCTCCTACAAGCCGCCGCGCATGCCGGGCCGCTACCGCGGCGCCGGCGTCGGCCCGACCCCCACCTATTCCTACAGCGCCGCCGTCGTCGAGCTCTTCGCCGACGAGGAGACCGGCGCCGTGGACGTGAAGAAGATCTGGATCGCGCACGACATCGGCATCGCGATCAACCGCGCGCTCGCCATCGGCCAGGTCGAAGGCGGCGTCTACATGGGCCTCGGCGAGGCGCTCATGGAGGAGATGGTCTACCGCGATCGCCGTAACGGCGTGCACAAGATCCCCTCGATGCTCGAGTACAAGAGCCCGACGACCCTCGAAATGCCGGAGGTCGAGACGATGCTCGTCGAGCATCCCGACCCCGAAGGCCCGTTCGGCGCCAAGGAGGTCGGACAGGGACCGCTGCTGCCGGTCATGCCGGCGGTGGCGAACGCGGTGCACGACGCGCTCGGCGTGCGCGTCGACCAGTGCCCGGTCACGCCGGAGCTGGTGCTCTCCGCGGTCGAGAGCAAGAACAAGCGCAGCGGCCCGAAGAGCTACCCCGATCTCAAGATCACCGACACGATGCGCATCAAGACGCCCGACCAGGGCGGCGACGGCGATGCGGACGAGCCCTGGCGCATCAAGCGCAAGAAGAAAGCGAAGGCCCCCAAATGATGCGACTGCCGACGTTCGCCTACCGCGTCCCGACCGACGTGGCCGAGGCGGCGAAGATCATCCGCGAGGAGAACGCCATGATCGTGGCGGGCGGCACCGACCTGTGGCCGAACATGAAGCGGCGGCAGGTCGAGCCGAAGAGCGTGGTGGCGCTGCGCAAGCTCGACGCGCTCCGGGGCTGGGAGTGGCGCGCCGACGGTACGCTGCGCATCGGCCCGATGGCGACGCTGCGCGAGCTCGAGCGCGACAAGCGCGTCGAGGAGGAACTGCCGGCGCTGTGGAAGGCGATCGTCTCGATCAGCACGCCGCTGCTCCGCAACCAGGGCACGCTGGGCGGCAACCTCAACCTCGACACGCGCTGCTTCTACCTCAACCAGAACTACGAGTGGCGCCGCGCGATCAACCACTGCCTCAAGTGCACCGGCCACACCTGCTGGACCGCACCCGGCTCGACCAAGTGCTGGGCGGTCAACTCGAGCGACTGCGTGCCGGTGATGATCGCGCTCGACGCGACTTTCGTCCTGCAAGGGGCCGACGGCACGCGCGAGGTGAAGGCGGCCGATCTCTACCACGTCGACGACGGCCGCGACTGGCTGGTCAAGGCGCCGGACGAGATCATGACCGACATCCTGATTCCGCCCCAGAACGGCCACCGCAGCACCTACCTCAAGCTGCGCAAGCGCGACTCGTTCGACTTCCCGGTGCTCGGCGTCGCCGCGCGCGTGAAGGGCAACGGCTCCGTCGAGGCGGCGGACATCATCCTGAACGCCGTCGGCCCCGCGCCCGTGCGCTGCAGCGAGGCGGAGAAGGCACTCATCGGCTACGAACTCAAGGCGGAGACGATCGAGGAGGCGCGCGCGCTGGCCACCCGGGCCGCCAAGCCGCTCGACAACACCGACCACATGCCCAGCTACCGCA
This sequence comes from Planctomycetota bacterium, assembly GCA_039182715.1. Taxonomy (GTDB): domain Bacteria; phylum Planctomycetota; class PLA2; order PLA2; family PLA2; genus JBCDBY01. The sequence continues at coordinate 10,693 of JBCDBY010000024.1, read as the reverse complement.
AGAAGATGATCCGCGTCTATGTGAAGCGGGCGTTGGAGGAGCTGGCGAACTAGCCACGAGCCCTCCCTCCCGGTATGTTGTCCGCCCCGATTTTCGGGAGGGAGGGTTCGATGCAGATGATCGTTCGTTGGAGCCTGGCGCTCCTCTTGTTTGCGCCGGTTGTCCAGGCGCAGGGTGCTGAAGAAGCGGAGGCGAAGAGCGCGCTCGCGAGCGCCGAGGCGAAGCAAACGGATTGGCAGGACGCCAAGAAGGCCGCGGCCGAGAAGGCGGATGACACGGCGCTCCAGGAAAAGGTCACGTCTGCTCGCGAGGAGTACGACAAGGCGCTTGACGAACTCGCCGCGGCGGCCGACGCGCTCGCAGAAGCGGGCGGCGACGCCTCGACGTACAACGAGTTCCTGATCGCGGCCGGCCGCGCAAGACTCGACGCCAAGGCCGCCTTCGGCCTCGTCCAGCGCTACACGACGCAGGCCAAGGACTGGCTGATCGAGAAGGGCCCCGGCATCGCCCTCAAGATCATCGTCTTCCTGCTGATCCTCTTCGTCTTCAAGATCCTCGCGGGCATCGCCGCCAAGGCGGTGCGCAAGGCGATCACCGCTTCGCGCATGCAGGTCTCCGAGCTGCTGAAGACGTTCTTCGTCAACGTCATCAGCAAGGTCGTCATGATCATCGGCCTGTTCGTCGCGCTCGAGTACATCGGCGCGCCGATCGGTCCGTTGCTGGCCGGCGTCGGCGTGCTCGGTTTCGTGATCGGCTTCGCGCTGCAGGACACGCTGGCCAACTTCGCCAACGGCATCATGATCCTGCTCTACCGTCCCTACGACATCGGCGACGTGGTGAGCGCCGGCGGCACGACCGGCAAGGTCGAGGCGATGACGCTGGTCTCCACGACCTTCTGCACGCCGGACAACCAGGTGGTCGTCGTCCCCAACAACGCGATCTGGGGCAGCACGATCACCAACGTGACCGCGCGCGACACGCGCCGCTGCGACCTGACGATCGGCGTCGGCTACGGCGACGACCTCGACAAGTCCGAGAAGGTCCTGCGCGAGGTGGTCACCGCGCACCCCAAGGTGCTCGAGAACCCCGAGCCGATGATCAAGATCGCCAACCTGGGCGATTCGTCCGTCGACTTCACGGTGCGTCCGTGGTGCAAGACGAGCGACTACTGGGACGTCTTCTTCGATCTCAACAAGCAGATCAAGCAGCGCCTCGACCAGGAAGGCATCGAGATCCCGTTCCCGCAGCGGGATGTGCATTTGCACCAGAGTTCCGGGGACTAGCCGGAGCGCTCCGCCGGGGGCCGGGAGCTGGGGGCCGGGGGCGTTTACACGCTCTGGGCCGCCAGTCGGCCTCCGAAGCGGAGGATGACCTTCTCGACGTAGCGGTCTTCTTGGCCCGCGCGCTGGCGGTCCTCGTGGAGATCGACGGCCTCGGGCTCGCGCAGGGCGCGGCCCTCGCGGTCGGTCATGAGCATGACCAGGGGGCGCGTCGGTTCCTCGGTGTGAGTCGAGAGGACCACGCCGCGCTCGCCCGACTTCAGGATGACCTCGGCGCCCGGCGGCGAGACGGTCAGGTGCGACATGAGCAGCCAGATCGCCGCCTGCTTGCTCTCCATGCCGGGCGTGCGCTGGATCGCATCCACCGCCTGCTCGACGGTGAGACTCTCCTTGTACGGCCGGTGCGCCGTCAGTGCCTCGAACATGTCGGCGACCTGCACGCAGTTCGTCACCGGCCCCGGCTTCAACGGCAGCACCGGGTTCGGGTAGCCGAGTCCGTTGTCGCGCATGTGGTGGCAGTAGGCGACCTCGACGTCGATCGCATCGATGTCGCGATAGCTGGCGAGCAGATGCGCGCCCAGCTCCGGATGGCGCCGGATGATGGCGAGCTCCTGGTCGTCCAGGCGGCCCTTCTTGTGAAGGATCGCCTCGGGAATCAGGCTCTTGCCGATGTCGTGCAGCAGCGCCGCGCGCGCGAAGCGGGCCAGCTCGTGGTGGTCGCGCGCGAGCGGGCGCAGCAGGGTCGAGGCGATGAGATAGACGTTGACCGAGTGCTGCCACGTGTAGCTGTCCTGCTGCAGCAGCTGCAGCGGGCTCAACATGCGCGAGCCGCTGCGCATTACCTCTTCGGCGGTCCAGGTGGTCAGCTCGTTGATCTCCGCCAGGTCGAGATCGCGACCGCCCATGATGCTGCCGTGCGCGCGCTCGAGCACGTCGGCGGCGGCGTTGAAGACGCGCAGCGGCTCGCGGAACTCGTCCCACTCGACCGGCTCGGCCTGCCAGACCGCTTCCTGCTGGTCCTCGTAGTCCTCCTGCGCCTCGAGCAGCTCGATACCGAGGAACGCGCCCTCGCGCTCGGAGTCGTCATCGCGCAGCCAGTCGAGAAACTCGGCGAGCGAGCCCTCGCGCAGCGACGCGTCGAGCGAGATGCCGCCGGCGTCCCGCGCCTCGAAGCGCGACGCGAGCTGCGTGAGGCTGCTGCCGCCCTGGAGCGGCACGCCGTCGTACTCGAAGCGGCCGCGGCGGACGCCGATCGCGAGCGATTCGAGATCGCGCTCCTTGAGGTACTCGCGCACGAGCTTCACGAGGCCGAGCAGCGGCTTGCGGGCGCGCGTGTGGTCGCGACCGTAGAGGTGGCGGTTGTAGAACGCGACGGCGAGCCCCTGCACAAGGTGCTCGACGCGTTCGAAGTCGACGACCGTCTTCACCATCAGGCCACCTCGAGCGCGTCCTGCGCCAGCTCCCGGAGCGTTCGCCGATACGTCGGCAGCAGGAACTTCCGCGCCGTCGAGACCTCCTCGAGGAAGTCGAGGGCGTCGTCGATGCCGGACGCCGCCAGCGCGCGGATCGCGCTCGCCGCCTCCTCCGCATCGAAACGCTCCGTGTTGCAGCGGTGCACGACCTCGCGCAGCACGCTCACCGCCAGCGGGTGCTTGAAGCGTCCGAGCGCGAGGATGATGCGCGGATCACGCACCTCGCCGGAGTAGCGCAGCCCCATCACCAGAAGGCGCAGCGCTTTTTCCGTGGCCATCTCGGTCAACAGCTCGATGAGTCGCTCGCGCTCCTTGCTGCCCGAGAGCGAGAGGTACTCCTTGACGATCGGACCCAGCACGAAGTCGACCTTGTCGATCAGCAGCCGGAAGCAGGACTTCTGCAGGAAGTTCTTCGGGTTCTCGAGCGCCCAGGCGCGGAACCCATTCTTGTCCTGGCGCACCTGCTCGACGAGCACGTCCTCGATCGCGATGCGCACCTGCTCCGGGAGCGAGGCGCGCAGCACGCTGGTGAGCAGGTCGAGCCCGTCGGGGCGCCCGGCGAGCTGCTCGGCGATCGTGCGCGCCTGGGAGCGCGTAAGCTTGCCGCGTGACATCGCGGACTCGATGAGCTGCGCGTCGGCCGCCAGGGCGCCGAGCTCCAGAACGAGCGCGCTCGGCTCCTCCTCGGGCCAGTTCTCCACGTCGTTGAGGATGCGGAGCTGCGCGATGCGCATCGCACGCGCGTCGAGACGCCGCTCGCGCACGACGTTGCAGAGCGTCTCGCGCCGCTGGCGGTATTCCATCGCGCCCTGCGCGCGGCCCACCATGTCGCAGATGATGAGCGCCGCCGATCCTTCGAGATCGTGACGCTCCGCCTCCGCGCGCAGCGTCTCCTCCGCAACCGCGAGCAGGTGCGACGACTTGGCGCCGAGTTCCTCCTTGTCGCACGCGGTGTAGGCCAAGGTCACCTCGTCCTCGGTCGGGTCGGGCGGCAGCTCGCCGGCTTCGCCGAGCAGCTCCTCGAACTGGCGCTGTGCGGCCTCCTGCGCCGGCACCTCCTCGTCGACGCTGCCCTCCTCGTCCCCGTCGCCGAACGCCGTGACGGCGGTCAGCACGTTGAAGTGCGGGTGGTCCTGTTCGGCGAGCGCGGCGTCGAAGCCGCCGTCCTGGATCAGGTCGCGCGCCTTGCGGCCCAGCAGGTCGGCCAGCAGGAAGAGCTCCGACTTGCGGATGCCGGTACGGAGCACGAGCGCCCGCACCCCGCGCGCGCGCAGCACCTCGGTGAACGCCTCGACGACCGCCGGCTCGTGATGCACCGGCCGGCCCTCGACCTTGAGACCGGTGAGCTGCACGACGAAGTCGAGATCGGTCTTGCGCGCGTAGAGCAGATCGTTCGCGATCGAGTGGAGCTCCTGCAGCGACTCCTCGACGCGCGCGTGACCGTTCGCATAGATCTTGATCACGCGTCCCAGCGCCATGAGATGGCGAAGGAACGAACAGACCGCGGCGCCTCCTCCACGGATGGCGTCGCGCGACTGCGACGGTGTTTCCCTCACGGCATTCCGATCCACGTGCCAATTTCCCGTAGTAAGAGCACCACGCGTGCCCGACCCGGCAAGTCGCTTATCGGAACTTTCGGGATCGACCTGTAAGACCGGCACGAACAACGACTTACGGTCGGATCCCGACCTGGGGCGTCTCGGAATTGCTACGAGGGCGGCGACGCGTCGGTGCGCAGCACCTGATCGCCCTCCAGCAACGCGGTTCCCCCCTTCTGCTCCGCGCCGAACAGCCCCAGCTTGCGGCCCTCCGGGAAGCCGAAGTGCCGGTAGAGCTCCCGTCCCGGATCGGGACACCGCGCCACGTACTGCAGGTCGTGCTCCCGCAGCGCATCGGCGGGATCGTCCTCGATCGTGACCAGCAGGAGTCGCGCGCCCTCTCCCTCGATGCCGCGCCGCGCCGCCGCCACGCGCGCCAGCCACTTGCGCGGCGGGCCGGGCGGCAGACAGACGACGAGGACGCGACCCATCTCCAGCATCGTGGCGAGGCTCATGCCGTCCTGCGTGCGCACGCGTTCGAAGAGCGGGCGTTCGCGAAAGGGGTCGGGAGGCGTCAGTCCGCGCTGGAACATGCCGCGCAGCGCGCCAGCGCCATGAGCGCGTAGCCCGTGCCGTAGAACTTGTGATAGCCGTACAACGGGTAGTCCCAGAAGCTGCCGTCGGGCTGCCGCGTCTTGAGTACCGCCGCTGCGATGCGCTTCGCGTGGCGCGGGCGCTCCGCCTTCGGCAGCTGCTTCAGCACCGATGCGGCATAGCGGTAGCCGTAGAGGTAGAAGTAGCCCGACACCGCGTACCAGCTCTCGTGCGGGATCGGACGCCGCACGCCGGCGAGCGAGAAGCGCTCGTGCTTGTGCAGCATCTCCAGGCCGGCACGCAGCTCCTTCAAGCCGAGGTGGCCGTAGCGCTGCAGCGCGAGGCCGCACGACTGCACGCGCAGCGCCGACCCCTGCGGCTGGTTGACCCCGTGCATCGGGCGGTAGCGCATGTACATGCCGTACAGATACGTGCCGTCCGGTTTGCGGCAGCGCTTGATGTTGGTGATCGCCTTGTCGACCACCTTCGGCGACACGGTGAGCCCCGCAATCTCCGCCTCCTTGAGCGCCACCACGATGGTCGCCGTCGAGAACGAAGTGCTCCACTCGGGCCGCGCCGCGCGCACCCCGAAGTCGTAGTAGCCCCAGCCGCCATCCGGCGTCTGGTAGCGCGCGATGGCGGCGAGGATCGACTCGGCGGTCTTCTTCACGTCCTCGCGCTTCGACTTGCGGTAGGCGCGCGCCAGCGCGTGCAGGCCGTAGCCGAACGACCAGGTGTTGTAGAGCTGGCCGCCGTGCGCCCGCTTGACGCGCGCGTTCTTGACCAGCCAGTCGAGCGCACGCGCCTGCGCCTTCTTCGATGCCTCCGTCTTGTGCGGACTGTCGTCGAGGCCCAGCCAGCAGAGCGCGGTCGTCGCGGCCTGGAAGGCGTAGTGGCCGCCGGGCACCGCCGAGGTGACCTCGTAGGTGCGGCCGCTCGTGCGCGCGCCGAAGCTACCGTCCTTGTTCTGGTTCTTCACCAGGAACGCGACGCCTTCGCGGATGGCGACATCGATCTCGACGGCGCCCACGGGCGCAACGAGCAGGAGGCTAGCGAGCAGACTTCGGAGCATCGATCTTCGCCGCGATGGCCGTCGGGCACTTCGCCAGCGTCATGAGCGCGTAGCCGGTGCCGTAGTACTTGTGATAGTCGTAGGTCGGATAGTCCCAGAAGCTGCCGTCCTTCTGGCGCGTCTTGAGCGTGTACTCGACGACGGCCGGCCAGAAGCGCTTGCGGTCCTTCTCCTCGAGCTCGTCGAGCACCAGCGCGGAGTACTGCTGGCCATAGAGGTAGAAGTAGCCCGACACCGCGTACCAGCTCTCGTGCGGGATCGGACGCCGCACGCCGGCGATCGCGAAGCGATGCTGGTCGACGAAACGCTGCAGCGAGTCGCGCAGCTGCTGCTTGTGCATCTTGTCGCCGCGGTCGTAGTAGTAGAGCGCGAGGTTGCAGGTCTGGTTGCGCAGGCTGGAGCCGCCGTGGCGGTTGATGCGCGAGAAGGGCGCGTACTTGTGGTCGATGGAATAGACGTAGTTGCCGTCGGGCGTACGCAGCCGCCAGAGCAGCGCGACCGCCTTCTTGACCATCTTGGGGTCGACCTCGAGCCCCTGCTCCTCCGCTTCGCGCAGCGCGATGAGCACGGTGCCGGTCGTGAACGAAGTGCTCCACGACGGCTTGTAGGCAGGCACCTTGAAGTCGAGGTAGCCCCAGCCGCCGTCCGGACTCTGGTAGATCTGCAGCGCCTTGTGGATGTCGCGCAGCGTCGCGCGAATCTCCTCGGGCGTCGCGCCCGGCGACTTCGCGTCGAGCGCCATCGCGAGCGCGCGCATGCCGTAGGCGAGCGCCCAGATGTTGTAGAACTGCTGCGGGAAGGCGCGCTTCACGCGCACGTTCTTCACCATCCAGGCGAGGCACTTCGCCTGCGCCTTCTTCGACGCCTCCGTCTTGTAGTCCGACTGCTCGAGGCCCATCCAGCAGAGGGCCGTCGTCGCCGCGCGGAACGCCATGTGGCCGCCCGGCACGTGGCACCAGAGCTGGTAGGGATTCGCGCTCGCGAACTTGCCGAACGAGCCGTTGGCGTTCTGGTTGGCGACGAGGAACTCGACGCCGCCCCGAATCGCCTCGTCGACCGAGACCTTGCCCGTAGGCGGCATCGTGTTGGCGAGGTGCGGCGCGTCGTTCGCCCACGCGGGGGCAGCGAGCAGCAGCAGCGGGAGCAGCCGCATCACGGGATGGAGACCTTCTCGCCCTCCTCCAGGCCGCTGCGGATGACGATGTGCGTGCCGTCGGTCGGGCCGGTCACGACCTCGCGCTCGGTCTCGCCGACCGTCACCTTGCCGTCCCGCACCGCGGCGACCGGCACGAAAATGACGTCGCGCAGCTCCTCGATCACGATGGCGCCCTTCGCCGTCATGCCGGGCCGCAGCGAAAGCGGCAGGTCCTCGAAGCGCACGGTCGCCTTGAAGCCCATCTTGGGCGTCGGAAGGAAGGCGAGCGAAAGGCGGCCGATCAGCTCCTGCTCCGCGTTGGCGGTCGGGTTGATCGCGCAGGCGAGCCCCGCCTTGACGCGCAGGATGTCGGACTCCTTGACGAAGCCCTCGAAGTGCAGCGCGCCCTTCGGGCAGACGTGCGCCGGCGTCATCCTGTTCTTCAGGACGGCGCCCTTCTTCCAGGGGCCGCCGCGGTGCATCAGGACACCGGCCGCGGGCGCGCGCACGATGAGCATCTCGCCCTCGGCGCGGAACTTCTCGAACGCCTCGCGCTTCTTGCCGAGATCGAACTCCCGCTGCACGAGGTCGGCCTTGGCCGCCTCGGTCTCCATCTCGGCGCTCTGCACGGCGCGCTGGAACGCGGCGGTCTTCGCCTCGGCGTCGGCCACGCGGTCCTCCTCGGTCCAGTGCTGGTACCACTCCTTCTGGTAGCGGCGGCGACGGTCGCCGAGCTCGTTGTTGGCGACCGACTGCGCGTAGCGGCGCTTCTGCCGCTTGAGGACGATCTCCTCGGTGGCGTCGACCAGCTCGTCTTCCGAGTACATCTTCAGAAGCTGGTCGAGCTCGTCCTTCTGGTCCTCCATGCGGTGCTTGCGCGACTGCTCGGAGAGCCGTTCGCTTTCGTCGCGGAACGCCTTCTCGTACTCGCGGAAGCCCTTGAGGCGCTTGATGGATCGATCGGCGTCGCGCTTGGCGCGCGCGAGCTTCTCGGCGGTCTGCGTCGCCTTCATGCCGGCGCGCGCGAGGTAGTGGCGGTGCGCCATCTCGGTGCGCTCCATCGCGAGGATGCGGCGCGCCAGCTCCTCCTCGTACGCCTTGCGCTTGAAGCGCAGGATGACGTCACCCTCGTTCACCCACGTGCCGTGTTCGGCGGCGAACTCGACCTCGAGGGGCCCGCGGTACTGCTCGAAGCCGAGCGTGAGTTCCGCGGGGTCGGCCGGCACGAAGCGGCCGGACAGGGGGACGGTGACGCGCAGCGTGCCTCGCTTCGCTTCGATGGGCTCGGCCCAGACGGTCGCGGCGAGAGCCCAGATGGCGAGGGCGGTGGGAGCGAGGGTCCTTCTCATGGCGGCACATGGTACCGCCGGGGATGTCGCTAGGAGTCGTCTTTGGGGCTCTCGGAGGGGCTGCCGCCGAGGTCGGCGACGATGAGCATGCCCACGGTGAAGACGCCCACGATCCCCAGGCTCTTCAGGGCGAACTCCTGGGCGGACTCGTTGGTCAGGATGTCCCCGACCCACGCGATGCCGATGCCCGTCATGAGCAGGGCGGTCAGTAGGGCGGCGAGTTTGAGGACGGAAACAAAGCGGCTCGGCATGGCGACAACTCCCATTTCGAAGGGCTTTACCCGTCCGCGGCCGGCCCTATTCGTCGTCCTTTCGGCCGCAAAAACACCTCGACGCGGCGCGTCTCGCCCTGATGCAGCACGATCACGAGCACCTTCCCCTCGCAGTTTTCGGCCCCCACGGCGACCGTGTGCGCGCCGGGCTCGAGATCGGGGATCGAGACGAGGCCCTCCTCGAAGCGCTCATGGACCTCTCCATTGACCATGGCGCGGGCGCCGGCGGCGTGCTCCGGCACGAGGATCTCGAGTCGGGTCATCTCATCCTTATTGGATCGGTCGCGAGGGACTAAACCCCGAGGACGTGGATGAGAACGTTCCGCCGGTGGGGTCGGGTGCGGTGCTCGCAGAGGTAGAGCCCCTGCCAGGTACCGAGCGCGAGCGCGTTCTGGCGGACGGGAATCGTCTCCCCGGTCTTCGTGACCATCGCCCGCAGGTGGCTCGGCATGTCGTCGGGCCCCTCGCTCGTATGGGTGTAGTCCGGGTCGTGCTCGGGCGCGATTTTCGCCAGCCAGTGCTCCATGTCGCGGCGCGCCGAGGGGTCGGCGTTTTCCTGGATGCAGAGCGAGCAGCTGGTGTGCTGGACGAAGACCGTGCAGAGCCCCTCGCCGATGCCGGAACGCTTGACCACCGTCTGCACGAGGCGCGTGATCTCGTGGAAACCCTGGCCCGGCGTGTCGATCGAGAGCCGCTCCTGGAGCTGTCGCATCAGTCGGCCAGCGCGATCGAGCGGTCGTAGAACTGCCGCTTGTCGAGGCGCGCGCTGAGCGATCGGACCAGCATCGGGAACGACGGCTTCGGCTTGCCGCGGTAGACCTCCTCGTCGTCGACGAGCACGACCACATCCTTGGTCACGTCGATCATCTCGGGATTGAGCAGGATCGACATGCCGGTCAGCTCGCCGCTCGTCTCCAGCTTGATCGTGTTCCCGGTGCGCTCGGCGACGACCTCCATGCGGTCGGTCGGATCGGTGTGGTGGATCCAGTAGAACCAGCGTTGGATGAGCCGCTTGGTGCGGTCGAACTGCTTGGGCAGCGGGAACGGGTCGCGGGCGTACTGCCACACGATCTTCTGCGGGAAGGTGTCGCGCTTCTGCTCGAGCAGCCACGCGATGCATTTGCCCGGCTCGCCCGGCGGGAAGGCGTGCGCAAGACCGGGATAGGACTGAAAGCGGATCTTGCCGTAACCCTCCGGGTCGTCCGCCTTGAGGTCCTGGATCTCGTCCCACGCAAAGAGGAACGTGCCCGGCATGCAGTTCTTGTCGGCGAGCCCGATGAAGGAGTACACGGCGAGGTTGCGCACGTTCGGCAGCAGGCCGTACTGCAGCGCGAGCACGTCCTCCTTCTTCTCGATCTGGCTCTTGGGGCGCGCCATGATGACGCCGGCGCACGGCGCGGCGCCCGCGAAGAGGTCGGGGAAGCGGCCCGCCATGTGCCACGAGCCGGTGCCGCCCATGGAGAAACCGGCGACGTAGACGCGATCGGGATCGATGTCGTACTGCGCCTTGACGATTTCCATCATCGACAGGATCTGCTTCTCGCCCTGCACGGTGTTCCAGTTGTCGCCCTGCAGCACGAGGCCCTGCGGGTAGACGCCGACGCAGCCCTTGAACTGCCAGGTGCCGCGCGGCCCCTCGGCCGAGCCGGCGCCCTCGCCACCGCCGTGCAGTCCGACGACCAGCCCCTTGTTCTTGCCGCGCGTCGACGTGACGTAGGACCACATCTTTTGCGGGTAGGGCGTGTCGAGGAAGACCTTGTCGCGGCCCTTGCCCTTGGGCCCGTTCTTCTTGAGCGACTTCCAGAGCAGGTCGCGCACGGCGAGCCAGCTGCCCTCGGGGATCTCGATGGTCGCCGCCTCTTCGAGCAGCTCCCTCTTCTTCGCGACGTCCCACGACTGGAAACGGTTCTTGGGCCGCGCCTTCCACCACTTCACGCCGAACGCCTCGATCTTCCTGGCGATCTTGCGGTCGAGATCGGCG
>JBCDBY010000023.1:0-24240 GCA_039182715.1 Planctomycetota bacterium | reverse complement strand
GTCGACGAACTTCCAGTCGCCGTCGTTGCGATAGAGCTTCATCGTGGGCGCCTCGCCCTCCCAGGGCGCGCTCTGGATGAAGAGCAGGTCGGGGTCGCCGTCGACGTCGTAGTCGAGCACGCCGACGCCGCCGCCCATCGTCTCGGGCAGCCACTTGTTGCCCGCGGCCCCGTTGACGTGCACGAAGTCGATGCCCGCCTCCTTCGTGACGTCGACGAAGGAAGTCCCGGCGCCGACCTCCTGCGTGCCGGCGGACGCGGGCTTGAAGTTGCTGACCTGGAAGTCGCTGGTCGGCGCCCGCGGCGGCGCGTCGTCCCCGCAGGCGGCGAAGAGCAGAAGGCTAGCGATGAATGTGGCGCGGCTGCGCATCCTCGTTGATCTCCGGGTGCTCCTGGAGGAACTTGCGAATGACCTGCTCGCGCTCATCGTCCAAACGATACTTCTCGAACGCCTTCTGCGCCTCGGCGGCTTTCTTCTCATCGCCGAGCTGACGGTAGATGTCGAGCCGCCGCTTGTGCGATTCCCGGTCCTCCGGGTCGATCTTCAGCACCTCGAGGTAGGCGTCGAGCGAATCCTCCCAGCGCTGCAGCTTGTAGCGCACGGCTCCCAGCCGGCGCCACGCGTCGCGGTCCTGCGGGAAGACCTCGAGCGAGGCGAGGTAGGCGCGCTCCGCCTGCTCGAACTCCTCCATGCGCTCGTAGTAGCGGCCCCAGAAGTAGGGACGCTGCGGGTCCTTGGGCGCGACCTCGTCGACCTTTTCGAGGAACGAGCGCGCCTTCTGCGGCTGGCCACTCACGATCCAGCGACGCGCGAGGTTGCGCCAGCCGTGCGGCATCTCCGGCTCGAGGTCGGCCACCCGGCGCCACGACTCCTCGGCGATATCGAGCGCCCCCTGCAGGAAGCTGGCGATGCCGTGGTCGTTGAAGCGCATCCACGCGGCTTCGCCCGGCGCCGCGTTCGTCCGCGTGCCGACGGCGAGCGTCACGGCGTCCTGCGCGAGCGTGTCGATCGGCAGGTCGGGCACCTTCTTGCCCTTGAGATGCGGCAGGTTGGGCGCCTTGATGCCGGGCCGGTTGAAGGTGAACTCGTGGAAGTCGCGGTTGAACTTGCGCCACAGCAGGCGCGCCTCGACCTTCAGCGACGTCACGCCTTCCGGCACGGTGAAGCCGTAGCGCGCGACATCGGCCGTGCCCGGACCGATCACGCGGTTGAACGCGGGCGCATGGAAGGTGTTGGCCTGCCGCTCGGTGGCCCAGGTGCCGTCGTGCCGCACCATCACCGTGCGATAGAAGTGCGCCCGCTTGTCGACCCGGCGCGTCTTGTCGTCCACCGCGCCGCTGCGGAAGATCTCGCGGCCGTCCTGGTCGGTCACGCGGAAGTCGATCCAGCCCTGGTTGGAGTCGTTCGTGCCGCCCGGGAAGGTGTGGCCGACGCCCTTGTTGCGCACGACGACGTCGAAGATGACCTCGTCACCCGCGCCCAGCGTCGGCTGTGCGGGGTCGAGGCCGCGATCCATCGAGCCGTCGCCGTGCGTGACCGAGAAGACGTCGATGAGCAGATTGCCCTCGCGGAACTTGCGGATGCGCTCGAGCTGCTCCTTCTTCCCGCGAATCCAGGGCATCGCGGTGTTCGGGCCGTAGAAGCGGTGCGAGCGGACCATGCCGTTCTTGGCGGCGACATCGCCCAGCAACGCCGGCTCGTGCGGCATGTGGCAATCCTGGCAGTTGCGGATGGTGTCGGGCAGATAGAAGGTGCGCGCGGCGTTGTGCGCCACGCCGGAGTCGTGCCAGGCGTCGTATTCGTTCTGGCCGCGCAGCCACCGGTAGTCGTTGAGCGGCACGTCGAGCGAGACCTTGTGACAGGTCATGCAGAACTCCGACGTCTGGTGCATCGGCTTCAGGAAGCGCTCCTTGTGCGCCTGCGGCTTCGCCTTGGTCATGAGGTCGGCGAAGAAGCGGCCGAAGCCCTCCGACTTGTCGTCGAAGAGATACGGCGAAGGTCGGTTGTCGGCGACGTTGAAGTTGGCGTTGCCCTCGCGACCGTGCATCGCGTCGATCTGGTGGCAGTAGAGGCAGGCGATGCCGGTCTGCGCCTCCGGACCGTGCGGATCGATCTCCTTGGTGAAGTTGCCCGGCAGCATGATGGCGGGGTCGTGGCAGCCGGCGCAGAACTGCGACGCCTGCATGCCCGCCTCCTCGCGCGACTTCTCCACCGCGGCGCGATACCACGGGTTGTTGAAGCTGGAGAAGCGGTGCATCGAGTCTTCCCACTGCGCCGTCACGTCGGGATGGCACTCGCGGCAGGTGCGCGCACCGACCGGCTCGCGCTCGAGGAAACCGTAGGTCTCCATGTCCTCCTGCAGGATGTGGTCGGCCGGGAACTCGTTTCGCGTGATCTTCTCCGGATCGACGTACTCGCCGGACTCGGTGGTGACGTTGGAGGGGTGGAAGCGCGAATCGGAGGGCGCCATGTTGCGCGCCACGAAGGGGATGAACGGATCGCGCGGGCTCTCGGCGACGACCGGCTCCGGCTCGGCGGGCGGCTGCGTCGCCTCGTGCACGGCGAGGAAGACGATGAGCGCCGTCGCGAAGCCGGCGAAGGCGCGCACCAGCGCGACGCGCGTCGGCTGGAAGTGGCTGACGTAGCGGTGCGCCGCGTAGCCCGCCACGGCGAGCAGCGCCAGCGCGCGGTGGGAGTAGAAGACCCAGACGTGGGCGCGGGCGTTCGCCTCGGAAATGATGAAGAGGCCGGTGGCGAACAGTCCGTAGGTCAGGACGGTGAGCGCCACGCCGGAGATGACCGACCGGGGGCGCATCAACCGCTTCACGCGCGGCAGGTGCCAGAGCACGAAGACGGTCACGAGGATCATCAGCGCGAGGCCGCCGATGAGATGCCCCGCGAGCATGATCTGATAGAAGACCGTCAGCTCGGCGTCGCGCCCCGCGAGAAACAGGTACGCGCTGTTGGCCAGCACGAACAGGGTCAGCCAGAGCAGAACGCGGAAGAACTTCCGCTGCGCCTTGGTCAGGATGGTGGGCATCTCAACCCGCAATATGCAAGCTGCGAGCCACTCGGGCAGAATACCTAAGTGCTTGTGGCAGCTTGGCTTAGGCACTGCCCCAGTTGGTCCCGTGCGCTCCGCCCCGTAATTTTCACGGGCCAGCCGAGCGAGATTGCACGGCCGCTCCGGGCTACAGCTCGCCGAGCTTCCGGACGCTCGCAATCTCCGCGCGCGGCACGAACAGCTTCTTGTGCTGCGCGAAGACGCCGAACTTGTTCGCCTTCTCGATGTAGGCGTCCTTGGTCGTCTCGCCCTCGACGTGCTCGCCGACGTCGAGCAGCGCGATGCCGTCGGGCGTCTCGGTGTCGCACCGGCCGATGTAGACCTTCGGCCCGGTGGTGTCGACCACCACCGTCATGCCGTGCAGCTCGCCCTTGTCGTCGTGGAACGTGCCCATCGCTACTCCCCGTTTCTACTCGCAGTGCTCGTCGAACGCGGTCACGAAGCCGAAGGCCACCGACGGGGCGTCGCGGCCCTCCATCTGATGGCGCGGCCAGAAGAAGACCAGCTCGCCGTCGCGCACGAGGTAGGCAGACGGGCTGCTGGGCGGGATATCGGGGAAGTAGGAGCGCAGCTTCGCGGTCGCATCGACATCCTGGCCGGCGAAGACGGTCGCCACGCGGTCGGGCCGGTGGTCGTTGCCGAGCGCGGTGCGCAGGCCGGGGCGGGCGGCGCCCGCCGCGCAACCGCACACGGAGTTCACGAAGAGCAGCGCGGTGCCCTCCTTGGCCTCCATGAACGACGCGACGTCGGTTTCGGTCGTGAGCTCCTGGGCGCCCATGGTCACCATGTCCTGGCGCATCGGCGCGACGAGTTCGGGGTCGTACGGCATGCCGGGGAGTATAGCGGTCTCCCGCAGCCCCACATATCAATCGGGACGATGCGACCAATGCGACTAATTGGGAGCGCGCCCCGAATTCGACTCATTCCATAAGCCTCTATTCTGCAGACACTTAGGTAGCCAAGGCCGCGACGACTTGCGCGATGCGGTGCCTATGGTTCTCTGTCTGTGGCGGCTAGGACATACGGATGGATACAGGGATTGGGACTCCCCTGCCGGTTGAGCAGGAAACGCGCACGCCCTCGGGCGAGGCGAACCGGAAAGCAGCGAGCTTCCGCGAGCGGCTTTACGAGTACGCCCCGTCCGAGACGGCGCTGGCGGTCCTCGGCGAGCTGATGGTGCACGCGCCGGACAAGGCGACCTACCAGCAGCGCCGCGGCGCGTTTCTGCGCCTCTGCCGGGACGAGACCCCGCCCTGCGCCACCGTCGCGCGCATCCTTCGCTACTTCGCGGTGGATGTGCCGGCGCTCCCCTTCGACGATCGCGACAACCTGGTGCACGCGATCCTCGACCACACCGCGGACGAGGAAGCGCTCGTGCTCTTCCTGCTCGCGATGACGGACCAGCCCGACTCGGTCCGCCCGATTCTCGACCGCATCGTCGCGCGTCAGAATCCCTTCCCCACCCTGACCCGGTTGCTGACCGCGCCCTGGCTGGAATCCTTCCGCCACATCCTGGCCGCCAAGCTTCTCGATGCGGCGCGCACACGCCAGGGCGCGCTCCGCAACTGGGTTCGGGACAACCCCGAGGCGTTCTTCAAGCCGGAGGTCTTCGACAACCTCTTCAGCCAGGGCACCAAGCTGGTCGGCGGCATCTGCAAGGAGATCCTCGCGGACGGCCCGCCGCTGGCGCGCGCCCGCCTGATCGAGCGGCTGCAGCGCGAAGGTTCGGAGACCTCGCTGCGCCTGCTCATTCTCGGCCTGCCGTTCGGCGGCCGCTCCTGCGAAGCGGAGCTGCTCGAAGCGCTCGCCTCGTTCGACCACCCGCTGGCCGACGGCGCGCTGCGCGACGTCATCTATCGCTGCAACATCTCGGGCGAGCGGCTCGAGGAGGGCGTCATGGCGATGCAGGCGCTCAGCGCCCGCCCGTCGGCCCGCGGCTTCATCCGTGAGGTCGGCTCGCGCCGCTACGCCCTGCTCCACGTCTACCGTCGCACGCTCCGCCGCGGTGCGAACCGCATCCTGCGGCAGAAGGAGGCCTCATGATCCAGCAGGTGAACCGGCGTGCCTCCCGCGACCACGCGGAGTACGCGCTGCAGCGTTTCGCGACCTGCTTCGGCGTGCGACGCAGTCACGACAAGGGCCACAGCCGCGTGCGCACCGCGGTGAGCGAGTTCATCGAGGCGGTCGCCGACGCGCTGGCGGCAGAGCAGCGCGACACGCTGCGCCTCGTGCTGCGCGACGGACGCATCACGCACGACGGCCGCGCGCTGGGGCTCGGCGACGGCACCATCAACGCGCTCGGCAAGCTCTTCTGCAAGCGCGAATGCGGCGGCCTGGTGCTGCGCGCCGATCTGACCGGCGCCTCGGTCAACGCGCTGCTCGACTGGCTGATGGGTCGCCGCGCGCGCCCCGGCACCGGCAGCTGCACCGGCATGGAGGTGCTCGCGCCCTCGGCGCTGGAGCGCACCATGGGCGAGCAGGCGCCGTTCGGCATCCCCGAGCTGCGCCGCAGCTTCCACCTCGCGGCGGCCAGCCACGCGCTGCTGCAGCAGATCGCCGGCGAGATCCGCAACGGCCACACGCTGGACGCGACCGAGGTGCGCGAGCTGGCGCGCTGGGCCGCGGACGTCGCCGCCGACGAGGGACTGCGCATCGCCGCGCCCGCGCTGCTCGCACAGCCCGCCGACGGGCCGTTCGGCCATTCGGCGCACGTCTTCCTGCTCGCGGCCGCGTTCCTGCACCCCTACGCGCGGGACCGCGAGGAGATGGAGAACTTCTGCATCGCCGCGCTGCTCCACGACATCGGCCTCGCGCGGGTGCCGTCGCGCGCGCTGCACCGCGGGCACGACCGCACGAGCGAGGACTGGGAGGCGTGGCGCCGCCATCCCGAGTACGGCGTCGACCTCCTGCTGGGTGCGGGCGGACTGCCGGCGCTGGCGGTCGAGGTCGCGTTCTGCCATCACCTCGGCGACGACAACCGCGGCTTCCCCGCGACCTCGCGGCGCATCCAGCCGGGCCCGGTGACCGCCGCGGTGCAGGTCGCCGACGGCATCGCGCGGCTCACCCGCGCCGGCCACGATCATCCGCCGCTGCTCTTCCCCGAGGCGCTCACGCGGCTCATGGGCGAGCCCGGCATGGCGAGCAAGCAGGACGTGATCCACGCCTATCACACCGAGCTCACGCGGACGCCGCCGGGCACGCGCGTGCGCGTCGGCAGCGGCGCCACCGGCATCGTGGTCGACGCGTTCCCCGAGAACCCGCAGCGCCCGGTGCTCGCACTGGTCGAGGATCGCGAAGGGCACCGGCTTCCGGAGCGCGTGCTGATCGACCTGCGCGAGTCCGAGGACATCGCCCACGAGATCACCGAGATCCTGCCGCGCGCGGCCGCCCTGCCGCGCTGAATCCCGGCCTGAATCCCGGCCTGAATCATCGCGCCCCGCGCTATCCTGCGGGGATGTTCGAGCCCGTACCCGGCAACGTCTCGTTTCCCGCTCTGGAGCGGGAACTGCTCGATTTCTGGAAGAACGAGGAGATCTTCCGGAAGTCGATCGAGCAGTGCCAGGGACGACCGCGCTTCACCTTCTACGAGGGCCCGCCGACCGCCAACGGCATCCCGCACTGGGGGCACGTCCTCACGCGCACCGCGAAGGACGTCTTCCTGCGCTACAAGACGATGACCGGCTTCTACGTGCCGCGCGCGTCCGGTTGGGACACGCACGGACTGCCGGTGGAGATCGAGGTCGAGAAGGACCTCGGCATCCACGGCAAGCGTGACATCGAGGCGATGGGCATCGAGCAGTTCACGCGCAAGTGCATCGAGTCGGTCTGGAAGTACATCGGCGAGTGGGAGCGCATGAGCGACCGCGTCGGCTTCTGGCTCGATAAGGGCGGCTACGCGACCTACCACGACTACTACGTGCAAAGCGTCTGGTGGGCGCTCGCGGAGCTGTTCCGGCGCGGCCTGCTCTACCAGGACTACAAGAGCGTCTGGTGGTGGCCGCAGGGCGGCACCGCGCTCAGCCAGGGCGAGGTCGGCGAAGGCTATCGCGCCGTCGACGACCCGTCGGTCGTCGTGCGCTTCCGCCTCGCCGACGAGCCGAACACGTCGCTCCTGGCGTGGACGACGACGCCCTGGACGCTGCCGAGCAACATCGCGCTCGCCGTGGCGGCCGGCGAGACCTACGTCGAGGCGAAGGTCGGCGACGAGACGCTCATCGTCGCCGAGGCGCTGGCGGACTCCGTACTCGAGACCGAGTACGAAGCGGTCGGCACGCGCACCGGCGCCGACCTGGTCGGCAAGCGCTACGAGCCGCTCTTCGACTGGCGCGCGCCGGAGCCCGGCACGAGTCACGAAGTCGTCGACGCCGCGTTCGTCACGCTCGACACCGGCACCGGCATAGTGCACATCGCGCCCGCCTACGGCGAGGACGACAACAAGCTCGGTCGCGAGAAGAAGCTCGGCTTCCTCCAGCTGGTGAACGCCGACGGCCACTTCGCGGAGGACGCGGGCCCGGTCGCCGGCGTCTACTTCAAGGAGGCCGACAAGCCGCTCATGCGCGACCTCAAGGAGCGCGGCCTGCTCTGGAGCCAGAAGACCTACCGGCACGACTACCCGTTCTGCCCGCGCGCCGAGGACGACCCGCTCATCCAGTTCGCGCGCAAGAGCTGGTTCATCCGCACGAGCACCGAGAAGGACCGCGTGCTCGCGAACAACGCGCAGATCACCTGGCAACCGGAGACCATCCGCGACGGGCGCATGGGCGACTTCCTGCGCAACAACGTCGACTGGGCGATCAGCCGCGAGCGTTTCTGGGGCACGCCGCTGCCCATCTGGGTAAACGACGAGACCGGCGCGATGGAGGCGGTCGCTTCGGTCGACGACATCCTCGAGCGCAACCCGCGCGCCTTCGACCACTTCGAGGAAGCGAAGAAGGCGGACCCCGATCTCGACGAGAACCTGCGCGTGCACCGCCCCTGGATCGACCAAGTCACCTGGACGAAGGAGGGCGAGGCCGGCACCTATCGCCGCGTGCCGGAGGTGATCGACTGCTGGTTCGACGCCGGCTCGATGCCGTTCGCGCAGTGGGGTTATCCGCATCGCAACAAGGACCGGTTCGAGGAGGCGTTTCCCGCCGACTTCATCACCGAGGCGATCGACCAGACGCGCGGCTGGTGGAACGCGCTGCTGCAGATCAGCACGCTGCTCTTCGAGGACAAGGAGCTGCCGCACCCGTTCAAGAGCTGCGTCGTCATCAGCCACATCGTGGCGGAGGACGGACGCAAGCTCTCCAAACGGCTGAAGAACTACGAGCCGCCGATGGAGGCGATCGAGCAGTACAGCGCCGACGCGGTGCGCTGGGCGCTGCTGTCGAACGGTGTCCCCGGCCAGCAGACGCGCTTCTGGGCCGGCCCGGCGAAGGACGCTACGCGCGAGCTGTTGCTCAAGACGTGGAACGTGCTCTCCTTCTTCGTCACCTACGCGCGCATCGACGCGTGGGAGCCGGGCGGGGCGGAGCCGAAGCGCGGCGTGCTCGACGACTGGGTGCGCGCCGAACTCGACCAGACCGTGCGCGACGTGCGGGATGCGTTCGACCGTCTCGAAAGCCACACGGCGGCCCGGCGCATCCAGCGGTTCCTCGACGGCTTGTCCAACTGGTACGTCCGGCGCAGCCGCGACCGCTTCTGGGCGGAGGGCGACGACGAGGACAAGCGCGCGGCGTTCGCGACGCTCTACGAGTGCCTCGTGGAGCTGGCGCGTCTCGTCGCACCGTTCACGCCCTTCCTCGCCGAGGAGCTGCACCAGCGGCTCGGCTGCGCGGGCGACTCCGTGCACCTGTGCGACTACCCGGAGCCGCGCGAGGATCGGCGCAACGACGCACTGCGCGAATCGATGGGCCTCGTGCGCAACCTCGTCGCGCTCGGCCTGAGCGTGCGCGCGACGGAGAAGATCAAGGTGCGCCAGCCGCTGCCGGAGGCGGTCGTGGTCCTGCACGACCCGTCGCCGGTGCGCGGTTACGAGGAGATGATCCGCGAGGAACTCAACGTCAAGCGGGTCGAGCTCTCCACCGAGCCGGAGAAGTACGTCACCTTCGAGATCGTGCCCAACTTCCGCGCGCTCGGCCCCAAGCTGGGCAAGCGCATGCCGATGTGCAAGCAGGCGCTTTCGGCCGCCGACGGCTCCTCGCTGTACGAGAAGCTGGAGCACGACGGCTGCTTCGACGTGGAGCTGCCCGACGGCGACACGGTGCGGCTGACGCACGACGAGGTCGAGATCCGCCTGCAGGCGCGCGAGGGCTTCGCCGCGGCGAGCGAGGGCGGCATGGTCATCGTGCTCGACGCGCGCATCGACGAGGCGCTGCGACACGAGGGCCTCGCGCGCGAGGTCGTCAACCGCCTGCAGAACGCGCGCAAGAAGCTCGACCTCGCCTACGAGGCGCGCATCGAGATCCGCTACGAAGCTGACGACGAACTCGCCGCGGCCATCGCCGCGCATCGCGATGCGATCGCGGGCGAGACGCTGGCGCGCGCGCTGGAGGCGGGCGCGGCCAGCGAGCACGAGGTGGACGTCGAGGGCATGGCGTTCCGGTTCGACATCGCGGTATGCGACGCGTCCTGATCGCGGGCGGGGCGGGCCACATCGGTTCGCACCTGTGCGACGCGCATCTCGCGCGCGGGGACGCCGTGGTCTGCCTCGACGACTTCTCGTCGGGCATGCGCGCCAACCTCACGCCGCACGACAACCTCGTCGTGCTCGAGCAGGACGTGACCGAACCGATCGACGTCGAGGCGGACTGGATCTACGACCTCGCGTGTCCCGCCGCGCCGCGTTTCTACCGCGAGGACCCGGTGCGCACGCTGCGCACGGGGGTGCTTGGTGCGCTGCAGCTGCTGGACCTGGCGCGGCGCCAGGGGGCGCGCATCCTGCTCACGTCCACCAGCGAGATCTACGGCGATCCGCTGGTGCACCCGCAGTCGGAGACCTACCGCGGCCACGTGAACCCGACCGGACCGCGCGCCTGCTACGACGAGGGCAAGCGCGCCGCCGAGACGCTGTTCGCCGACTACCGCCGGCAGTACGGCGTCGACACGGTGATCGCGCGCGTCTTCAACACCTACGGCCCGCGCATGCGGCGCGACGACGGACGCGTCGTGCCGGCGTTCGTGCAGGCGGCGCTGGCGGGCGAGCCGCTCGAGCTCCACGGGGACGGCGCGCAAACCCGCAGCTTCTGCTTCGTCGACGACCTCGTGGACGGTCTCGTGCGGCTCATGGAGTCGGGTGAGGCGGGGCCGGTCAACCTCGGGAACGACCACGAGATCACGATTCGCACGCTGGCCGACGAAATCTGCGCGGTGGTCGGGCGGACGCCGGATTTCGTGCACCACCCGCGACCCGAAGAGGACCCGACGCGGCGCTGCCCCGACCTCGCGCGGGCGCGCGCGCTGCTGGGCTGGGATCCGCGTGTCCCCCTGCGGGAGGGGCTGGAGAAAACCGTCCGGTGGTTCGCCGCACTCTGAGGTAGTCTGGTCCCGGGTTGGGTGGAGGACTCCACCACTTGAAGTACGGAATCGGTTTCCTGCTGTTCGCCGGCGTGGCGTGCAGCAGCGGAGGGGATGACGCTGCCCCCGTGGCGTTGGGCCCCACCATTGAACTGGAGCGCAGCGGCGCCGGCTGGCGTTCGCGTCCGGTCGTCGACGACCTGGCCGAGAACTCGAACAACGGGTTCGGATACACCGGCGAGATCGACCGGTACGAGATTCTCGTGCCGACCACCGGGCGCCTGCAGGTCGTTCTGCAGTGGACCCAGGACGCCAACCTCGACCTGATCGTGGCCGAAGACCCGAACGGCGAGGCGCGGCTGGCCGAGTCGAACAGCAACCAGCTGCAGCACGAGTTCGCCAAGGTCGACGTGCGCGCCGGCCGCTCGATCTGGGTCTTCGTCGCCGGTTGGGAGGGCGAGCCGGGCGCGTACGAGCTCGACACGCTGCTGCTGCCCGAGGAGATCCCCCCCTTCCGCGCCGTGGTGCCGCCGGTCGATGGCGACACGCTTGGCCGCGACGGGCCGCTCCTGATCGAGTTCAACGAGGAGATCGACCCCGAGATCGACGTCGCCGCGACCGCCTTCTTCGTCGGGGCGGCCGAGCAGCTGCGCGGCGAGTGGTGCCGCATCGGATCGCGGTTGATCTTCTTCCCCGAGCTGCCCGACGGGAGCGGGATCGAGAAGGGCCTCCCGCGCGAGGGCGTGCGCTACCGGCTGCAGTTCGGCACCGGGTTCGGCGCGCTGCGCTCGATTCACGGCGAGTACCTCACCGAGCTCATCGACGTGGACCAGTACTTCGAAAACTGGAACCTGAGCAGCCTGCACGACGACTTCCGGCTGCTGGAGGTCGAGCCGGCCGATCCGAACGCCTGGGACGGCACCGAGGCGCGGCTCCGGTTCACGATGCCGCTGGCGCCGGAGACGATCGTCGCCTCCTTCCGCAGCGGCGGCGTCGCGTACCCCGCGGAGTGGTCGCTGCAGCAGAAGATGACCTGCGACGGCCAGGCGGACGTGGTCCTGACCGTGCGTCCGGCGACGCCGCTGCCCGACGGCCGGGAGTTCACCCTGACCCTCGGCGAGGGCCTGCGCACGCTGGGCGGGCGGCACGTCCTGCCGGTCGATACCCCCTCGATCCGGCTCCGAACCCCCTAGCCTCATGAAGCTGGTCGGAAGGCCGAAGATATGGGAGTGCGACTGTTTCGAAATACGCCCAAGGAGCGCCCGCTCACGACGATGCTGCGTGAGATGGAGCACGGTCGTTTTCTCGAGGCGTGGCGCGCGCTGAACAAGGATACGAGCGAGACGGTCTACCCGCCGCACGCGCTGTCGCGACTCGGCCGCTGGCTGGCCGACCACGACGAGGCCAAGAAAGCGCTGCTGCCGCTGCGCCGCTTCCTCGACACCTACCCCCAGCACCTCGACCGCCCCCAGGTCGCCCAAGGCCTCACCCTCTGCCTCCGCCACCTCGGCAAACTCAAGGAAGCCGAGCGCGTCGAGAAACAGGGCTAGCCAACCGGTCGCGCCCCTCGCACGCCCCCAACCGCCTCACCGCGTACTACGTACGCACCGAATCGCGTGTAACCACGGCGGTTGCAGGGACTTGAGAGCGACGCGTGCGCACCCCCATGGCGCATTCGGTCGTCGCAGGTCGTTGCCCCAGCTGGGCTTACGTCCGTTTGGGGACGTACGTAGTACGCTCTGAGCGTGAACGATCTCTTCCTGCGAGCGCTGCGCGAGGAGCCGGTGGAGCGGCTTCCGGTCTGGTTCATGCGGCAGGCGGGGCGCTACCTCGCCGAGTACCGCGCCATCCGCGCGCAGCACAGCTTTCTCGACGTCTGCAAGCAGCCCGATCTCGCCGTCGAGGTGACGCTGCAGCCGATCCGACGCTTCGGCCTCGATGCGGCGATCCTGTTCAGCGACATCATGGTGCCGGCGCTCCCGGCGGTGCCCGGACTCGACTTCGCGCCGGGCCCGACGCTGCCGGAGCCGGTCACCGACGCGAGCACGCTGCTCGCGCCGTCGTCCGTCGACCAGGTCGACTTCGTCTACGAGACGATTCGGCGCCTGCGCGACGAGCTCGACGTGCCGCTCATCGGCTTTGCCGGCACCCCCGCGACCGTGGCGACCTACCTCGTCGAGGGCGGCTCGGCCAAGCACTTCACCGCGCTCCGCCGCCTCATGCACGCCGACCCGACACGTGCGCAGGACCTGCTCGACTGGCTCGAGGAGGTCACGCTGCGCTACCTCCTCAACCAGGTCGAGGCGGGCGTGCAGGCGGTGCAGCTCTTCGACAGCTGGGGCGGCGAGCTCGGCCCCGCGGTGTTCGAGCGCTTCTGCGCGCCCGGACTGCGCCGCATCGTCGCCGCGCTGCGCGACCGCGGCGTCCCGGTCATCTTCTTCGGGCGCGGCCCGCTGCGCGACGTCGGCCAGACCGCGTCGGGCGTCGACTGGACCGTCGATCTCGCCGAAGCCCGCAAACGCGGTCCGGTCCAGGGCAACCTCGATCCGATGGTGCTCTACTCGCCGCCGGAGATCATCGAAAAGGCGGTGCTCGAGATGGCCACGCCGCTCGCCGGCACCGGCTACGTGATCAACCTCGGTCACGGCATCCACAAGGACACGCCCGTCGACGGCGTCGCCGCGTTCGTGCGCGCCGCGCAGTCCATCGCATGCGGATAGCGGTTCTCGGCGGCGGGGTGAGCGGACTCGCCGCCGCGTGGGAACTGGGCCGCCGGCACGAGGTCACGCTCTTCGAGGCGCGCGACCGGCTCGGCGGCAACATCCACACCGAGGAGCGCGACGGCTTCCGCATCGAGTGGGGACCCAACGGCTTCCTCGACAACGAGCCGGCCACCCTCGAGCTGGTCCGCGCGCTCGACCTCGAGCCGCGCCTGCAGCGCGCGCGCGAGGAAGCGGCGATTCGCTACGTGTTCCGCAAGGGCAAGCTGCGCGCGCTGCCGCACAAGCCGCCGCAGTTCCTGACCAGCGACGTGCTGCCGCTGACCGGCCGCCTGCGCGCGCTGCTCGAGCCGTGGAGCCGGCCCGCGCCCGAGCGCGACGAGTCGGTGCGCGAGTTCGCCGTGCGTCACCTCGGTCGCCACGCCGCGGACATTCTCGTCGACGCCTTCGTGACCGGCATCTTCGCCGGCGACCCGGCGCGGCTCTCCGTGCGCAGCGCCTTCCCCCGTCTGCGCGCCCTCGAACAGGAGCACGGCTCGCTCCTCAAGGGCGCGAAAGGACGCGGGTTCGGGCCCAAGGGCGTGCTCACCAGCTTCGATCACGGACTGCAGGTGCTCATCGATCGCCTCGGCGAACGCGTCGACGTGCGGCTGAAGGCGCCCGCCGAGACCATCGAACGGGGCGATTACGACCGCGTCATCTGCACGCTGCCCGCCGCGCACGCAGCGCAACGGACCGACGGCGCGCTCGCGGAACACCTCGCGTCGATCCCCGGCGCGCCGCTCGCGGTCGTCGCGCTCATGTTCGACAAGCCGGTGCCGGCCGACGACGCGTTCGGGTTCCTCGTGCCGCGTGACCAGGGCCTGCGCATCCTGGGGACACTCTACGACTCGTCGATCTTCCCCCACCGCGCGCCGGACGGCGCCCGCCTCTTCCGCGTCATGATGGGCGGCCGCCGCGATCCGACGCTGCTCGATCACGACGACGACGCCATTCTCGCCCTCGCGCTGGCGGATCTCGAGCGCGTCTGGGGCTCGGTTCCGCCGCCCGCCGGCCATCGCATCATCCGCTGGCCGGGCGGCATCGCGCAGTACGAGCTGGGCCACGCCGACCGCATCGCCGCGATCGACGCCGCCACGCCCGACTGGTTGCGCCTGACCGGCTCCAGCTACCGCGGGGTCGCGCTCAACGCGTGCGTCAAGGAAGCACTTTCCGGCTTAGACTCGTAGGCATGCGGGGAATCGTGTGCGCGCTCGTCGCGATCGCCGGGGTGGCGTTCGCGCAGGAGGAGGATCAGCCGGCGAAGAAGGAGAAGGCGCCGAGCGTCTTCGATACGCCGCCGCCGGGCATCGGCGGATGGCCCGGCACGCGCGCCCGCTACGCCGAGGAGTTGGCGCGCGTCGAGGCGCGCCTGCAGGCGCAACCCGCCGACGTCGACGCATTGCTGCGACTCGGTCTGCTCGCGTCGGACCTCGGCCGCGCCAAGCTCATGGAGCCGGTGGCGCGCGCGATGCTCGAGCGGAAGGATCTCACCGGGAAGCTGCGCAACCTCGTGCGCGGCGAGCTCGGCGTCGCGATCGTCGCGCGCATCAACGAGACCAGCCGCTTCGGCAACATGATCATCATCATCAACGGCCGGCGGCAGCAGTTCGGGGGCGGCGCGCTCGACCCCAAGGATCGCGCCGAGCTGGAAAAGGCGCGCGATCATCTGCGCGCCGCGCAGGGCGCGGGATCGCGGAGCCCCACGGTGCTCGAGGCGCTCGCCGGCACCCTGGAACGGCTGCAGAGAGACCCCAATGAGGTCAACGAGGAAGCGGAAGAGCTGCGGACGCAGGTCGAGGCGCTCCTCGCGCGCGACCGGAGCCCGCCGCCCCCCGACGACGTTTATCGCCGGCGCGCCAACACGCTGGTGACCGAAGCGGTGCTGCTGGAGCAGGCGCAGGAAGGGCCCGACCACGTCCGTGCGCTGGAGAAGCGCAAGGAGGCGCTGGTCCACGAGTTTTGCGCCGACACCATCGTCTTCGACTACACGCCGTCGCTCTACCGGCCGATCGCGCTGCTCGCCGACCGCGAGCTGCTGCAGAGCTACCTGACGCGCACCTACATCTCGCAAGCGGGCGACAGCGCGAGCGTGCCGCCGAAGATCCACACCCCCTCGATCGCGACGCGACAATCCGTCATCGCCGCGCTCGGCAAGGACGGCACGAACGGCGCCGATGCCGTGTTGTTGCGCCTCGTGCGTGCGCGCACCGCCTTCGAGGAGCCGGTCTCCCTGCTGGCGGCGCGCGAACTCGCGGCGGACGGACACGACGCCGCGAAGGACGGCATCACGCGGCTGCTGGCGCGCGCCCTCTTTGCGGGCGACACCCGACGCTTCCCGCTGGCGGGCCAGCGCGCCCTGGTCCATCTCGCCGTCGCGATGGACGC
The DNA here is from genome assembly GCA_039182715.1 of Planctomycetota bacterium. Classification (GTDB taxonomy): domain Bacteria; phylum Planctomycetota; class PLA2; order PLA2; family PLA2; genus JBCDBY01. The sequence continues at coordinate 8,532 of JBCDBY010000023.1, read as the reverse complement.
GAAGCTCGCCGCTCCGGTCCTGGCCGGCGCCGTCGAGCGCGACACGCAGACGCGCTGGCCGCGCGACATCGCCTGGGCGGTCGGCCACCTCGGCGGCACCGAGCAGGCGGCGCCGTTGCTGCGCGTCGCGCTCGACCGCGCGCGCGACCTCCACTTCCGACGCGAGGCGGCGCGTGCCTACGTCCGGCTGATGCCCGACGAAGCGACGCGCTTCGACGCGATCCCCGAGCTCGCGCTCGCCGTCGCCGCCGGCCTCTACGCGGTGCGTCCCGACGAGGATCTGCGGGGCCGCATCCTCAACGGCTTCAGCGATCCCATGCTGGTGGACGAAGCGGCGCGCTACTGCGCCGACCTCGCCATCCGCGAGGCGCTGCCGACGATGGAGGACTTCCTGCGCACCTACGGCCAGAAGAAGGATCACGTCGCACGGCTGGTCGTCGAGCGCGCGCGGGCGCGGCTCGCCGCTACGGGATCGTGAAGCGCTCGCGGAAGAAGGCGCAGCAGCCGACCCAGCCCTCGGCGAAGTAGAACCCGTCGCCCGCGAAGTCGTAGTCGAGTTCGTAGATGTCGCGCACGTCGGGATCGTCGATCTCGCCCGATGCGTCCGCGATGCCCGGCACGAAGTTGCTGGGAACGCCGACCGCTTCGAACTCGAGGAAGAGCACGCAGCTCGTCGCGCCCAGGAAGCAGTCGCCGGCGATGCGATAGCGGTTGAAGAAGGGCTCGAGCGCCGAGACGCGCGACCCGATCAGCGAGACGGTCAGCGCCACGTCGGTCGGCCGGCCGCCGAGCGTCTCCCCCTCGTAGTCGATCTCGTAGGTGATCTCGACGTCGAGCGCCGTCGAGGTCGACGGCTCGAAGGTCAGCGGATCCTCGAGGATCCGGCCGTCCTCCTTGACGGACAACTTGACGCGCCCGATGCCGGGTCCGAATCCGAGCCGGAAGGCGGGCGGCAGGTCGTAGGTGACGGCGAATCCGTTGCCGACGACGGGCGCCTCGGTGATGTCCCCGGGGGACACCGAGTCTCCGAGGTAGGCATTTTCGCCCGCCTGGAACGCGATCGCGGTGAGGTCGAAGACGTCCTCACTCAGCAGATCGACCTCCAACTGTGTCAATCCGGTGCTTTCCGAGGATCGGACACAACCGACCCCGAGAAGGAGCAGCGACAGCACGAATGCACGCATGGGATTCCCGGTAGCACCCATCGTGCCTAAAGACACCACGAACCACACCGATAACGAAACCATGGGAACCGGGAAGCGGCTGACTCTCTGTCTCCTTTTGGGACTCCTCACGGCGTGCGGCGCCGCGTACGGTCCCGGCGCCACGCCGCGCGACACGCTGCGCAACTACGAGGGCGCGATGCGCGACCTCGAATTCGGCTGCCTCTACGACATGATGGCGCCGTCCGCGCGCGCGCAGATCGACGGGCAGATCGAGGCGGCGCAGATGGCGCTCTCGGCGATCCCGCCCGACTTCCAGAAGAAGTTCGGGCTCGACGACTTCGTCGACGCGAGCCCGCGCGAGGCACTCGACATCACCGCGGCGCAGATGCGCGACCGCGATCAGGACGACAAGTTCAAGAAGATGAGCCTCGCCATCCTCGAGGTGAGGGAATACGGCGACACCGCGTCGGTCAAGGTGAGCGTCATCGACGGGCGCCGCGACAGCGAGCGGCGCATCAAGATGGTGCGCACGGACGGGCTCTGGTATCTCGCGAGCGACATCGCGATGGGGCCGATCGCGCCGATCATGCCGACAATGCCCGCCCCGCGCTTCACGTGAAACTAGTCCGACTTCCCGTCGCGTGGCGGCGGGAGTTCGAAGCGCGCGAGGATGGCGCGCGCACCGGGCCCGATCTCGGCCCAGGCGTCCTTGGGCATGATGATGACGCCTTCCCATCCCGCGTGCGTGACCCAGCGCAGCTGCACCGCGGACCCCTTGAACTCGCGCGTGTCGGTCTGCACGGCGCGCTTCTCGCCGAGGAACAGGAGCGTGCCTTCCGGCTTGCTGCCCTGCGGTGGCTGATTGCCCTGCTGCAGGATGACCAGTGCACCGCGCGGTCCGGCGGCGCGCATGCCTTTCGGCGTCGGCATGACCTGCCAGCCGGGCGGCACGTGCGCCTTCGCCTTGTCGGGCAGCGCCACCGTCTCCCACTTCGCCTCGAGCGACTTCTCGACGCGGTCGAACGTCGCCGCGGGAAAGCCGCGGGCGGAACCCGACATCTCGAAGACGACGATCGACCCGCCGTAGAGCACGACCGAGACGCGGGCGCGGCCCTTCGCCTTGCCCTCCTCCTGGAAGCCGTAGCCCATGCGGATGGCGGGCCACGGACCGACGGTGTGATCGACCATGGCGGTGCGCTTCCAGCCGGCGCGCGTGCGCAGCTTGCCGTCGAGGTTCTCGGCCCACTGCTTGAGCGTGCGTTCGCCCGCCGAGCCGAGCGACCAGATGACCAGGTGCGGACTGCCGTCGCCGAGCTGGGGCCCCTCGACAACGAAGGCGCGCGCGCCGTCGTCGGTCTTGACGAGGTTCCAGCGCTGCGGCAGCGAGACGCCGATCTTGTGCTTCTTCGACCAGGTCTTGGCGCCCGGAAGCAGAAGCAGCAGGAGAGCGAGGCCGGCGACGCGCATCATGCCGCCATCTTCGCCTCGGTCTGCACGATGCGCTTGGCAATTCTCTTGGTCACGTAGTACAGCCGCTGCAGGTGCTCCACCACGCGGATGTAGCCGCGGTACGCCTCCAGCATCGCGTCATCGCCGCTTTCCGCGAGAGCGCGCAGCTGAACACGGGTATCGGACGCGACCTGCTGCAGCGTTTTCTTCTCGTCGATGACCGCCTGCGCGCGGACGACATCGTTGTCTTCGTAGGCGAGCAGAACCTCCCGGAACTGGCGGAAGACGTCCTCGGCCAATCGGTCGAGCGGATGCGACTCCCGGAACTTCGCGACGCCGACGTGATCCCCATACTCCTTCACGGCGGGGAGCAGCGAGTGCGTGATGATCTCGTTCGCGCTCTCCATGTATTCGGTCACCGCCTGGAGGTCCGACACCTTGTCCGCCTCCTTGTCGCTCAGATCCCCGTGGCGGATCTTGACCAGATAGCTGGCCAGCGCCTGGTGCACGCGATCCAGGTCCTTGGCCAGCTCCATGTTTTTCTCGATGTCCTCGAAGTTGGTGAGCCGCTCCACGAGGAAGAGCCCGCGCTGGCCGATGTAGCCGACCTCGCCGTGCGCCGCTTCGATGGCGAGACGCGGCGTCTCGAGCAGACCCTCGTCGATGAACTTCGACTCGATGCGCTCCGAGGGCGGATCATCCGGCACGATCCTGCGCACGAGCGTGGCGAGCTGCGTGGAGAAGGGCAGGAAGAGAACCGTGTTGATGATGTTGAAGATCGTGTGCGCGTTCGCGATCTGGCGCGGGGTCTCCGCCGCCATGCGCGCTTCGCCCTGCAGGTTCTCGAACGCCGGCGAAAGGTCGCGGACCAGCGTCGCAAGCTGCGGAATGAAGAAGACCCAGATGGCGACGCCGAGGATGTTGAACACGAGGTGCGCCGCGGCGGCCTGTTTGGCGGGCGCCGGCTTGCCGAGCGCGGCGAGCACGGCGGTGGCGCAGGTGCCGATGTTGGCGCCGAACGCGATCGCGATGCCCGCTTCGAGCGAAATCAGCCCCTGACCCGCGAAGGCGATCGCGATGCCGGTCGTCGCCGCGCTGCTCTGCACCATGGCGGTGAACACGGCGCCGGCGAGGATGCCGAGGATCGGGTTGTCCATGGCGGCGAGCGCGTCGAGGAACGGCTGGTAGGTGCGCAGCGGTCGCGTCGCGTCGGACATCGCACCCATGCCGAGGAAGATCATGCCGATGCCCATGACCATCGTCCCGACCTGACGGATCACTTCGCGCTTGGCGAACTCGCGCATGAGGAAGCCGAGGAAGATGAGCGGCAAGGCCCACGCCGTGATGTCGAAGGCGATGATCTGCGCCATCACGGTCGAGCCGATGTTGGCGCCCATGATCACGGGGATCGCCTGCTGCAGGGTGAGCAACCCGGCGGTCATGAACCCGACGACGAGCACGGTCGTGACCGACGAGGACTGAATGATCGCGGTCACCACCGCGCCGGTGGTCGCGCCGAGCAGGCGCGTGCGCGTCATCTTCTGCAGCAGCGTCTTCATCCCGCCGCCGGCAACCTGCTTGAGCGTGTCGGTGAGCAGGCTGAGCCCGAAGAGGAAAAGCGCGAGGCCTCCGCCGAGGCCCATGACGATGGCGGTCGTGTCCATGGGGGCGCAGGATAGTGCGGGCTGGGGGCTCGGTGCTAGGGTGAACGGATGCGATGGATTTGGCTGTTGTTGGTGGTGGCGGCGTGCGCGGGGACGAAAGAGAACGCGGGCACGGTCGTGAACCGGACGCTTCGGGAGGGAACGATCTCGGAAGCGGCGTATTCGACGGGATCGGGCACCTACTGGCTCCGGCGCAAAGCAGCGAAAGCGGCGCTGGGAAAGCTCTCCTTCGCGCTGTCGACCGCGGAATACGACCACCTCGAGCGCTCCGAACGAGTCCTGCGCGGCATCGAGATCGACACGGCGGACGGGGAGGAGATCATCGCCTGGCGACGGCCCGACACGCTGGAGATCGCCACGAAAGACGGGGCGATCCGCGTGGAGCGTTTCCTGTTTCCGCTGGGGCACCGCTACCGGTTGAGCCTGCGCCGGGGCAACACCACCACGTTCCTCGGCATGAAGTCCGGCGACATGATCCACGCGGGCTGGGGCGAGCTGCAGCGCGCCGTGGAGTCGGACTCCGTGCGCTTCGCCGGCTGGCACGGCGAACGCCCCCTCGACCGGCTGCGCGACGTCGGCGTGGACATGCGGGGGCTCGATGCCCGCTAGAACCCCCGAAGAAGCCGCCCAGGCGCAGCTCGACGCGTACAACGCCCGCGACCTCGAGGCGTTTCTCGCCTGCTACACCGAGGACGTGGAGGTGTTCGACCTGCCCGGGACGGAAGCGAAGCTGCAGGGGCGGGAGGCGATGCGGCCGGTCTACGGACGCATGTTCGACGCCACGCCCGACCTGCACTGCGAGCTCGTCGCGCGCCTCTGCCACGACCGGTTCGTCATCGACCAGGAGTACGTCACCGGCCGCGCGGAACCGGTCCGCGCGGTGGCGACGTACGAGGTGATCGACGGGCTTATCCGGCGGGTGTGGTTTCTTCGCTGACCGGACCGCGGAACTTGATCTGCGCGTCGTTCGCGCCCGCGCACTGGTTGAGCAGGACCAGATCCTCGGCCTCCACCCGCTTGAAGCGCACGCGATACCAGGTCCCGCCCTGCGGCGCGTAGGCGAACGAGATCGACGCCGTCAGCTTGATCGTGCGCTCCGGCGCGAAGGCAATGCCCTGCATCCGCATCCAGATCTCCTGGCCGATCTGCAGCTCGCTCTCGTCGATCGGCGCGTCCCCGCCGTCGAGCGGATAGCGGAACGTGAGCCCCGCCTCGAACATCGAGACGACGCGTCCGGTCGCCTCGCGCTCGGGCCGTCCCTGCAGTCCGAACGCGAGCTCGATACGCCCCACGACCGCGTCGTCGATCGGCACGTCCGAGAGGTCGTCCGGCTGGACGCCGTCCGGTTCGTCGAAGGAGCGGCACGCGTCGTCGGGCGTCGCGTAGATCGGCACGATGCCGTCGATGCCGGTCGTCTTGATGACGGTCTTCACGAAGCGGTTGGGCGCCGCCACGACCTGACCGCCCCCCATGGGCCGCACCAGGTTGTGTGTGCGGATCAGACTCTGCAGCCCGCGCGAGTCGAGGTACTCGAGGCCCTCGAAATCGAGGACCAGCCGAGTCCGGTATGCCTGGATGAGCGGCTCGATCGCCTTCTCGTAGTCGCGGGCACCCTGTCCGTCGAACTCGCCGGCGCACACCAGCACATCGACATCCCCTTGCTGTCGTAACTGGATTCTCATGAGACTCCCCTTTCCTTACCCAATATAGGCCCATTGACCGGGTGGTGGGACACCCGTAGCTTGGAACGCGGAATGGGAACGGCAAAGTTCGTCGCGGGCGCCCTGTTGCTGCTGGCGGTTCCGGCCGCTGCCCTCGACGTGCTGCACCTCAAGAACGGCGGCCGCATGGAGGGCGCGATCCTCTCGGAAACCGAGAAGGAAGTGCACTTCCGCTGGATTCGCATCGGCAAGAAGAAGGAGATCGCGGGGACCGCCGATCAGACGTTCGCCCGCTCCGAGATCGAACGCATCGAGCGCATGACGGCGGAGCTGCGCCGCCGCGTCATCGCCCGCTCCGAGGCGCTCGGCGATCGGCCGATGCACGTCTACCAGTCGCTCAAGGCGATTCGCGTCGACCGCGTCCGCTTCCGCGGCATCACCGGCCTGCGATCGGAGAGCGAGCACTTCGAAATCCTCTCCACGTGCGACGAGCACTTCGTGCGCGAGGTGACCCACTACCTCGAGGAGATGTTCACGGCGTTTCGTCAGAACTTCCGCGTGAGCAGGGAGCGCGACCGGCGGATCCCCGTGTACCTGTTCGCCCGGCGCGACGAATACAACCGGTTCATGGCCAGGAAGTACCAGATCGTCCTGCAGAACCCCGCCTTCTACGACACCAAGAACAACCTCATCGGCGTCTGCAATCTCGCCGAGGTCGAGAAGGTCAAGCGGATCCGCGCGAGCATCGAGGCGGAGGAGCGCAAGGCGGACGCGTACAAGGATGAGATCCGCGACCTGAAGAAGCGCTACAACGAGTCGGCCGCGAAGTGGCGCAAGGAGATCAAGCGCGCGGCGGCCAAGTACCGGCGCGAGGCGCAGCGCGGGCCGCTGGCCGGGCGGCAGTCGCGCATGCGCAAGGTCGACGAGTGGGAGAAGGAGCGGCTCCGCGCCCTGCGGGAACGGCTCAAGGCGGCGAAGAAGGAGTTGGACAAGGAAGTCAAGAAGGCCAACGAGTTCATCCGCGCGTGCCACAAGCAGATCGTGCACAACAACCGCATCCTGCTCGACCAGAACCAGTCGATGTTCGAGACGCTCTTCCACGAGAGCTTCCACGCGTTCTCCCACAACTACCTCTGGCTCGGCGGCAAGCAGTGCGAAGTCCCGCGCTGGCTCGAGGAGGGCATGGCGTGCTACTACGAGCGCAGCGCCGTCGAGGCGGGCTTCCTGATCCACGGCGGCCTCTCGAAGCATCGGCTCGGCACCATCCAGCGCGCCAAGGCGAAGGGCAAGATGCTGCCGCTTTCCAAGATCGTGGCGAGCGACTACCGTGACTTCCTCGTGCTGGCCGGCAGCTCGACGGAGCACGCGAGCCTCGTCTACTCCCAGTCGTGGCTGGTCGTCCACTCGATGATCGGGCGCGTTCCGCTCGAACGCATCCAGGAGTACCTGGAACGCATCAACCGGGGCGAGAACCGCACGAAGGCGTTCGAGCGGATGATGGGGAAGTCGATGAAGAAGGTGGAAGCCGACGTCATCCAGCACTTCCACGAAGTCTCGCGGCCGTAGCCATGGAGTTCGCGGAGCTTCGGCGAAACGCCGACGACGCATTGGCCGAAGCGGAGAATCTGCTCGACCACCCCAACCTGCGCACGCCGCGCGACGGCTGGAACGCCGCGCAGCATCTCGAGCACCTCTCCATCGCCGCCGTGCGCTCGCTCAAGGCGGTGCACGTGATTCAGGCCGGCCAGGGGGAGACGCGCGAAGGCAAGGCGGATGTCATCGGCCGCCGCATTCTGCGCAGCGGTCGCATTCCGGCCGGCGCCGAGGCGCCGCAACCGACCCGGCCGACGGAGGAGGGCGATCTCGACCGTGCGCGCGCCAACCTCGCGACGTGCCGCGGCTGGCTCGCCGAGCTGCCGCCGACCGGCCTCGCCGACGGCGCGATGCCGCACCCTCTTCTCGGCCTCTTCGACGGAAACGAGTGGCTCCGCTTCGTGGCCGTCCACACGCGGCATCACCTCGCGCTCATCGACGACCTCGACGCCCCGCCCCGATGATCGGAGGCGGCGCGTTGCGTGCCACGTAGCGAGCCAGCTTCTCGCGCTCCGCCGCCCGCTGCGCCTCCGGAAGACGCGCGATGCGCTGGTGCTGCTGTTCGACGTAGCGCACGAAGGACGCGGCCTGCTGCCGGCGGCCGTCCACGCTCTGCGACGGCTGCGAGACCCGCGCGTCGCGGAACACCTCACTGCCCATCTGGCTCAGGGTCTGGTCGCGCACACCCGCGGGCCTGGTCAAGCGGCGCTTGTACGCCTCGTACTGCGGCTTCAACACGTCCCCGTGGCCGGCCTGGGAGCGCTCGAAATACTGCGCCGCCTGCTGCAGCCACGCCCACGCGTGCGCAGGGTTTCCGGTCGACTCGAGGCTGTGGGCGGCGGCGAGCCAGGTCGGCGGCGAGATCGACACGAGGTCCGCGCCGTCAAGGTGCGCCTGCGTGCCCATCGTGCGGCCGCGATAGTCGCGCAGCAGACGAAAGTGCGTGATCGCCTCACGATGCCGGCCCCCATCCGAAAGCGCGATGGCCGTGCGCGCCCG
>JBCDBY010000022.1:0-25001 GCA_039182715.1 Planctomycetota bacterium | reverse complement strand
GTTATGATCCGCGCATGCGTGTGGTTCCCATTCTGATGCTGCTGACGGCATGGGCCGTCGCGGAAGAGGCTCCGGAGGCCGCCCCCGACGCCGCAGCACTCGAGGCCCTGACGGCCGCGTACAACCAGGCGACGAGCGCCTTCTTCAAGCCCTACCGCGAGGCGCAGGCGAAGGGTGAGGAGTATGCGCTCGACTACTCCAAGCACCCGCGGTTCACCTACGCGCCGAAGTTCGCGGCGATGGCGAAGAAGGCGAAGGGCGATGTCGCGCTCGATGCCTGGGTCATGGCGCTGCGGAGCGGCTACCGCAACCGGGCCGAGGCGATCGAGGCGATCCTCGCCGATCACATCGAGTCCAAGGGCATGATCAACGTGGTCGGCTACGTGCGCTGGGAGAAAAACGGCGACGCGCTGATGCAGCAGATCATCGCGCGAAGCCCGCATCGCGACGTGCAGGGGTTCGCCATGCTGTTGCGCGGCCAGACGATGCTGCGCCGGGGCAACCCGCAGGCGGAGCGCGTGCTCGCCGCGGCCAAGGAGAAGTACGGCGACGTCTCCATCTACCGCGGCCGATTCACCGTCGGCGAGAAGGCGGACGGCGACCTCTACGAGGCGCGCCACCTCGCGGTCGGCAAGAAGGCGCCGGACATCGAGGGCGAGGACGTCGACGGCGTCGCGTTCAAGCTGAGCGACTATCGCGGCAAGGTGATCCTGCTCGACTTCTGGGGCGACTGGTGAGGCCCCTGCCGGGCCATGTACCCGCACGGGCGGTCGCTCGTGAAGAAGTATGACAATCGTCCCTTCGTCATCATCGGCGTGAATTCGGATCAGGATCGCGCGAAGCTCAAGGAGCGCATCCAGGAAGAGAACATCACCTGGCGCAGTTTCTGGGCCGGCAGCACCGGCGGTCCGATTCCCAAGCGCTGGAACGTGACCGGCTGGCCGACGATCTACGTGCTCGACGCCAAGGGCATCATTCGCGCCAAGAACGTGCGCGGACCCCAACTCGACACGTGGATCGAGAAGCTCGTGCAGGAAGCGGAAGCGGCGGAGACGAAGCAATAGCCACCGTCGTCTTCGACTTCGACTCGACGCTGATCGGCCGGGAAAGCCTCGACGAGATGCTCTCCCGGCTGTCGTCGGACCGGGACGCCGAGATTCGCGCGATCACCGACCGGGGCATGGCGGGCGAGATCGACTTCCGCACGTCGATGGAGAGCCGGCTAGCGATCGCCCGGCCGACGCGCGCGATGGTCGAGGAGTTCGGGCGCGAGGCGGTCGACTATCTCGTGCCGGGCATGGCGGACCTCGTGCGAAGCCTGCCGGCGGAGTGTTGGGTGATCAGCGGCGGGCTGCAGGAGGCGCTCGTGGAAACGGCGCGCACGCTCGGCATTCCGGCGAAGCGGGTGCGCGGAACACAGCTCGACTGGGCCGACGACGGGACGATGCGCGGACTGAAGCGCTGCGGACCGAAAGCGGACGCGGTCAAGGACGTGGCGCGCAGCTGGGAACGGCCGCGGGTCGCCGTGGGCGATGGCATGAGCGACCACGCGCTGCTGGAGGCGGGCATGGTGGACCACTTCGTGGCGTTCACCGGCGTGGTGCGGCGGGCGCCCGTCGTCGCAACCGGCTGCCCGGAAGCAGCCAGCGTCGATGAGCTGGAGTATGTTCTCCAGCGCCTCCTATTACGCCGACGGTCTCCTTCCCGCGCGAACGCATCCGTTTCCTCCTGCTCGAGGGCATTCACGAAAGCGCGGTCGAGACGCTCTACCGCTTCGGCTACACGAACGTCGAGCGGCGGACGACGGCGCTGACCGGCGACGAGCTGAAGCAGGCGTTGGACGGCACGCATTTCGTCGGGTTGCGCAGCCGCACCCAGCTCGACGGCGACGCGCTGGCCGCCGCGAACAAGCTGGTCGGCGTCGGCTGCTTCTGCATCGGCACCAACCAGGTCGACCTCGACGCCGCGGCGCGCAAGGGCGTACCGGTCTTCAACGCGCCGCACTCGAACACCCGCAGCGTGGCGGAGCTGGTCATCGGTCTGGCGATCATGCTCATGCGCGGCACCTTCGCGAAGAGCACGGCGGTGCATCTGGGGCGCTGGCCCAAGACCGCGAGCGGCAGCCACGAGGTGCGCGGCAAGACGCTCGGCATCGTCGGCTACGGCCACATCGGGAGCCAGGTGTCGGTGCTGGCCGAAGGCATGGGCATGCGCGTCGTGTACCACGACCTTCTCGACACGCTGCCGTTGGGCAACGCGGTGCGGAGGAGCAGCCTGCACGAAGTGCTGAGCGAAGCGGACATCGTGACGCTGCATGTCCCGGAGACGGAGACGACGCGCGGCCTGATCGGCAAGGCGGAGATCGGCGCGATGAAGCCGGGCGCGCATCTGATCCAGACCAGTCGCGGCACGGTGGTTGACGTCGAGGCGCTCGGAGACGCGCTCCGCAGCGGCCACCTCGCCGGCGCGGCGGTGGACGTCTTCCCCACCGAACCGACCTCGACGGACGCGCCCCTCGACAGCCCGCTGCGCGAACTCTCCAACGTCATCCTCACGCCGCACGTCGCGGGCTCGACCGAGGAGGCGCAGGAGAAGATCGGTATCGAGGTCGCGCACAAGTTCGTCGGCTATTCGGATCGCGGCACGACCGTCGGCACGGTGAACTTCCCCGAGCTGAGCCTCGCCGAGCACGAAGGCGCGCACCGCATCCTGCACATCCACCGCAACGTCCCCGGCGTGCTCCGCGCGATCAATGACGCGGTGGCCGACGAGGGCATCAACGTGCTGAGCCAGCACCTGCAGACGAAAAACGAGATCGGCTACGTCGTCCTCGACATCGAACGCGGCGTCGGCGACGGCCTCCGCGAACGCCTCAAGTCGATCGACGGCACGATCCGGACGCGGATCCTGTACTAGGCGAAGACTTCCCGCCCGGTCGGTGCGGGATCGGGCCAATCGCCGAGGTTGACGGGGCGACCGTTCTCGATCGCATACCAGGGCAGGGCCAGCCGCATCCAAACCAGGCCCATCGGCCCGAGCAGGAACACGGCGGTCGTCCACGCGATCCAGTGTCGCGGTGCACGCAGCCGCGCCCAACTCGCGGCGCGCCAGGCGCAGAGCAGCGACGCCAGCATGCTCAGGAGGAGCCACTCGCGATTCGCACCTCCGTCGAACCAGGGGTCGAGCCACCCCGCGCGCGGACCCGCGTGCACCTTGCCCGCGGCCGCGGCGATGTTGAGCGGCAGCGGGCGAAAGGCGGTGAGCAATCCACACCCGGCGACGAGCACGCGCTGCTCCAGCGTGACCGGCTCCAGGACGACGTTGCGCTCCACGATCTCCTCGCCCGGCCGTGCCAGAATCATGCGCACGGGAAGACGGTCGGGGCGCGCCGGATCGACCCAGGCAAGCAGACCGATCTGCTTCCCGGTGGGCGCGACGTCGGTGACCCACTTGTAGGAAGTTCCCAGGAGCTGCCGCTGCACGAACTCACCGTCGCGTCCGAGGATCCAGTACTCGTTGCCGACGATGCCGACGAACGCGTCCCCGGCATCGAGCCGCCTGTGGTAACCCAGACCGTCGAGCGGCGGGTCCAACTCGCGGTGCTCGAACGCGGGTTCGCCCTCCTCGATTCGATAGGTCGCGATGCCGGTTCCATTGGTCTGCACGAAGACCGACCCGCGTTCGTCGTGAATGATCGAGATCAGGCGGCCATGTTCGACGGTCTTCATGCTCATGCCTTCACTGCGCCATGCTCGCTCGGGGAATCGATCGCGAATGTCGATGCGCCTCTTCCCGCGGTCGAAGCGGTCGAAGATCGAGACGGGGTTCCCGGGTCGGTAGGTGGGCACACGCACGAGGAAGCGGCACGCCAGATCCCATTCCCCATCGGCCGACCACGATCCGTCGGTGATGCGCTCTCCGGGGCTCACTTCATCCGCGGCCAGGAAGACGGTTTCACCCGTGCTCCGATCGGTCTGCCACTGGCGCACGCGCAGCTCCTCGTCGAGCCCGATCTCGCCGTACGCGGACCCGATGAGGCCGAGAAGTCCCATACGGCCCGCGAAGAGCAGCCCGTGACCCAGCAGGATCGTGACGACCAGAAGGAAGAGGGAGTCGAATCCACGGCGCCCGTTCATCGAGATGCCCCACTGAGTCGGACCGGTTGATAGAGCAGGCAGAGCATCGCGAGTGTGATTGGTGCGAGCTTGATCAGAGTCTGCCCCCGCATGAGATGGAGCCCTGCGAGGAATGCGCCGGGTACCAGGACCGCCCAGAGGACCGGCGCGAGGAAGCCCGGGCGGGCAATGGCGACACGCAATGCACCCCAAGCGAGCAGGGAGTGCACGAACGTCGCGACGTATGCATCCCGGAGAAGCGAGAGCGGAAGGTGCTCCGCCGTGGGATAGCGGTTCAACGTCACCCAGCTCCCCGCCCACGCCAGCAGCGTCAATGCCATCAGAGCAGTCAAACCCGCGATCGACCGTACCGACTGCCAGGCGATGGGAGGCACGGGTCGGTGGTTGGAAAAGCCGGCCTCCGTGGCACGACGATCGAGCCACCCCTGCCAAAGGCCGAGTCCGACAGCGACCACGAGCAGCGGCCCGATCGGCGGCACCACTACCCCTTGGTCGAGCCCGATCAGGAATGCCCCACAACCCAGGACGACCGTCGCCGGGAGAAGCTCGATCATCTCTCGAAGGAAACACGCGCGAAGCGGTTTCATGACGCGAGCTCCAGCTCCGCGATGACCTCACGGTCGCTGCGCGCGGGCGCGGGCCACTCGCCGAGGTTGACGGGACGCCCGTTCTCGATGGCGTACCATGGCAGCGCGAGCCGCATCCAGACGAGGCCCAACGGGCCCGTCAGCATCACGGCGACGGCCCAGAAGCACTGGTCCCGACGCGTGGCGCAGCGCAATCCGGCGATGCGCCAGGCCGCCCATCCACAAAGGACGGCGACCAGGGCCCCGATGGCGATCCACTCCTCGTTTGCCCCCCCGAACAGCAAGGGGTCCAGCCACCATGCGGTCCAGAGGTCGAGCGGGTCCTCACACTCGGGGCGCGCCGTGGAAAGGGCGAGCAGCGGGAACGGCCGCAGCGACGCCACAAGCCCCATCCCCCACACGTAGCCGCGCTGATGGTCCGTCCTCGGCTCGAGGATCAGCTCCGCATGCTGCGGCTCCGTGTCGGGGCGGAACCGGCTCAGGATGTAGGGGATCCGGTCCGGGCGCATCGAGGTGCCCAGTCGAGCAACCAGAAGGTCGTACTCATGCAGCTTGTAGGTCTGGCACGAGTCGATGTCGAATCCGAGCGGTTGACGCGTCACAACCGTTCCGTCCCAGCGGAGCACCCAGTACTCGTTGCACACGACGCCCTGGAACCCTCCGGCGGCCACTCGCGGAGTGCGAATGAACGGAGCTCCTCGAACCCCCTCGAACCGCACCTTGGAGTCCGGCACGAAGGACGTGACACCACCACTCCGGTCGTTTCGACCGAAGGTGAGCTGCATGACCTCCGTGTGCGGCGTACTGTTGTAGAAGATGGCCTGGCCCCTGAACTCACCAAGCCCGCCACTCGTGCTGTAGTTCGGGTGCTGCTTCTGGAACTCGGTCAGAGGCCGGTGCGGAACGGCACGGCCGAGCGGAATGCGAAGCGAGATGATGGGCTTGACGTCGGGCATGACCGGCACATCGGCGCCCGGTCGAGGTATCCATCGAGCCGGCTCACCGGCTTCGTTGAGCCCGGCAACGCCATACGACCGACCGAGTGCGGACATGAGCACGAACCGGCCGGCGTCAATCACGGTGTGCCCAACCATGAGCACGGCGACCAGGACGAGTAGTCTTCGCAGCATCATTGCGTCATTCCCCTCAGTCGCAGACCCTGAAACACGAGACTGCACCCGAGGATCACGGCAAGGCTGATGGCTTGATTGGGCCCCAGGTGAGACCCGCCCGCGATGAAGGCCGAGGAAAACGCGATGGTCGTCGCCACCGCCGCGGCCACGCCGCCGGTCGCGATCGAGACGCGCAAGAGAGCCCAGGCGGCCAAGGCGTGCAGGAGGAGCGTGACGAAGTGACCCGCCGTCATCACCTCGTCGGGATCGATCTGGCTTCGCAGCTCGGTCAATCGCTCCCAACTGGTGTTGAGCCGGACCACGAGCGTCGTAGCGGCCATCGCAACGAACATCAGCACGACGGAGCACGCGCCCGCAAGCGACCGGACCGCCTGCATGCGGCGGGGCGCCACGGGCCGATGCCGATGAAACGGATCGCGCAGGTGAAGCCGGTCGATCATGCCCTGCCAGAAGCCGGCGAACACGGGCCCGAAGGCGAGGCTCGCGACCAGGCCACGCTCCATGATGAGGTACGCGCCGTGGTCGGAGGCGACGGCGATTCCCACGCCGATCGAAACGAGAGTGGCCGGGATGAGCTCCACGGACTCGCGCAGAAAGACGACGATCAGCGGTCGCATGTCGCCGCCTCCTGCGGATGCGTCAGATCGATGAAGAGGTCCTCGAGTGCCAGCGGCTCATCCACCACCGTGGTTGCCCCCAGTTCCTGGAAGGCACCTCGCACCGACTCCGCGGAACTGGTCGCGGTCAGCCAGAGACCGTTCGTCGAGGGTCGCGACCGAATCAGCCCGGGCAGGGGCGGCGGCGACGGCGGCGGACCATCGAACTCGGCGCGCCAGCGCCGCACGCGCGACTTGAGCTCGTCGAGCGGTGCGTCGACCCGGAGCACGCTCTGGTCGAGAATCGCGACGCGATCCGCGACCCGCTCGACATCGGAAATGATGTGCGAGGTGAAGAGAACCGTGCGTCCCTCGTCCGCGATCATGTCGATCATCGCTTCGAGAAACTCGCGACGGACGGCGGCGTCGAGCCCGAGCGCCGGATCGTCGAGCACCAGCAGCTCGGGGCGCGGGGCGAGCGCCAGAAGGAGTGCGAGCTGCGCGCGCATACCGCGCGAGAGCTTGCCGATGCGGCGGCGGCGCGGGAGCTGCAGTCGACGCATCTGCTGGTCGCAGTAGTCGGCATCGAAGGTGGGAAACGTCGCCCGCTGATAGGCGACGATGTCGCAGACGCGCATCCACGGAATGAGGCGTTCCGCCTCGGCCACGTACCCGACGCGGCCGCGCACTTCGTACGGAAGCGCGCGCACGTCGTGGCCCAGAAGTCGCGCGGTGCCCCGCGTCGGCTCCTGGAAGCCGAGCAGGCAGCGAATGGCACTGGTCTTGCCTGCGCCGTTGCGGCCGAGGAGCGCGGTGACCTGGCCCTCGGGGATGTTCAGGTTGAGCGTGTCGACCGCCTTGTGCTTGCCGTAGTAGCAGGTCAGGCGATCGAACTCGATCGGGTGGTTACTCACGGGTTGCCTCCTCCGCGAAGTCGAACTTCGCGAGCGCTTCGTGGAACAGCTTTTCGATCGCGGCGGCATCGAGGCCGTGGGCGTGGGCGTCGGCGAGCAGGCGCGCCAGGCCCTCACGCAGGCGGCGCTTGCTCTCCTTCGGGCGCAGCGTGCTGCTGCCGCGCTCGGCGATGAAGGTGCCGGCGCCGCGGCGCGAGTAGGTCACGCCGTCGGATTCGAGCGTCCGGTACGCCTTCGCGATCGTGTTGGGGTTGATGACCAGCTCGCGGGCGAGCTCGCGGACGGAGGGAAGCTGGTCCCCCGGTCGGAGCGCGCCGCGCGCCACCGCATCCTTGACGGAATCCACGAGCTGCTGGAAGAGCGGCTCGGGGCGGGTGGGGTCGACGCGCAGCAGGGCCATGAACTAGGTGTATTAGTACACCTAGTACACTTCTAGGTCAATGTCCTACTGTTTTTCGATCTTCACGCCGCCCGGCCAGAGCACCAGAACGACGGTTTCGCCCTCGGCCCACGGCGTGTGGATCGACTCCTCGGGGAGCCAGACAAAGCTGCCCTGCGGATAGGTGCCGGTCTCGTCGGCAATGGTGCCCTTGAGCACGAGATAGGCCTCGCCGCCCGGGTGGCGGTGGCGGGCGAAGGCATCCTTCGGGGCGCCGTCCTCGACCCAGTAGAGGACGAGGTGCGCGTCGCCTTCGCGTCCGAGCTTGCCGAGGCGCACCCCGTTGCCGAAGCTGCGCCATTCGATGTTCGCCAGCGCGGCCTCATCGAGTTCGACGCGCAGCAGGTCCGTGAGATCTCGCGAGAGTGCTTTCATCGTGCCGGAGGAATGATCGCAAACGGGCCCTGCCGCTGCTCGACCAAAACGCCGAGGAGCAAGGCCGCGCTGGCCAGGCTGACCGGGCCATAGGAGTCGATGGCGATGCCCTTCGCGTCGCGGCGGACGCCGTAGGCGAATCCGGAGAACCGCTCGACGAGATGCTTCACGTTGGGGAGCTTGCTCCCGTCGAAGAAGTCGCTGTCGAGCACGCCCATCTGCTGGCTGAAAGCGAGTGCTTGCGGCGCCCACTGCTGCACATCGCCGTACGCGAGAAAGCACAGATCGTCGGTCGCGCCGCCGTTCAGACCCTGCATCGTGCGGCGGAACGCCTTGCCGTCGCGCGCCAGCGAACTCTCGTTCTTGCCCCAGCTGCGCACCAGGAACTTCAGACGGACGCGATTGGTGCCGGCCAGGAAGTGCTTCGCGTGCACCCGCGCGAAGATGTTGCCGAAGGGGCTGATCGCCTGCCAGCCCTTGCCGCCGTCATCGAACTCGCGCTCCCTGAACTGCATCGGCACCGCTTCGAGCTGCGCCTGCAGTTTGGTGAAGAGGCGCCCGAACGCCGCCTCGTCCCGCAGCTCGACGCCGGCGAGCAGCTCGGGGATGGAGAGCCCCACCACCTGACCGAACATGCCGAGCGCGATCTCGTCGCCGAACGCGGGCACCAGCTCGGAGCGATAGTCGATGTCGAGCGGCCGCAGCGCCTGCTCGATCGCCGCCTGCACGACCGTCTCGGCGCCGGGCGCCAGCGCGCCGAGCACCTCACGGCAACGCTCGTCGAAGATGCGCAGATCGAGTTTCGCCGCCAGCAGGACCGCCATGGACGGATCGAACGCCTGGACCGACTTCAGGCCCGGCGGCATCGCGTCGAGCAGCCGCCAGACTCCCTTCGGATTCTCAACCAGCCCGACGGCGACGCTCTCGCGCAGCCCGCCGTCCACCATGGAGACGCCCGCGGCGACGTGGCGCACGGAGTCGATGCCGGCGGCGCGCACGCTCGTCTTCACGAACGGAGGCAGGAACGGCTCCAGCACGGCGAGGACGCCCGCCGCGTTGTAGTAGGAGAACGCGACGCGCCCGCCCGACGTGACCCGTTCGCGCGCGGCGCGGAAGTCGGGCTGGTCGAGCAGGGAGGTCGCCTGCGCCTTCAGCAAATCCGGGCTGGTCGCGATGATCCAGCGCTCGCCGCCGACGTCGGCGTGGATCTCCGGCGCCCACCAGAGGCCCTCCACCCGAAACGGCTCGAACTCGACGGAGAGAATCTGGCGCGCGCCGCGCTGGACCAGCTTGTGTTTGCAGGGAATCGGCGGGTTCTGCAGGAACGAGTCGAGCGCGTCGCGCAGGCGGGGGCCGGCCTCGACGACCGCGACACCCTCGGGGCGCAGCACCCACGGCTTGCCGTCCCGCTGCAGATCGGCCATCAGCAGCAGGCTCAGGAACCGCTCGTCGAGCGGCACCCCGGGCGCGAGCCGCACCTCTTCGTACTTCCCGTCGAGCCGGCGCACTTTCACCGTCAGCCCGCAAAGGCCGACGGCCACGTGCCCGTCGAGCCAGTCGCGGACCGGCTGCATCGTCTTGAGCTGCTCGGTCGGGATCTTGTCGAGCGTCGGCTTGAAGAACTCCGCGAAGCGCGGGTCGAAAAGCGTCTGCACGACATCGAGCGACCAGAAGCCGCGCTGCCACGCGTCGACATCGAAGTGCGCGTACGCGATCGTCTGCTTCGGCATGTGACGCGCCGGATCAAAGCGCGCTTCGTCGTCGGCCCAAGCGGGCGTCGCGATCAGGAGAAGGAGCAGGGCGGTTCGACTCATGGCGTGGCTACTAGAATAACGGCATGACCATTCGCACCGTCGGTGAACTGCGCGCGTCGGGCTGGAAGTCCCGCAGCGTGCGCGATGAGATTCGCGAGAACCTCGTACGCGCCCTTCGCGAAGGCCGTTCCGCCTCCGAGCGCTGGCCCGGCGTGCTCGGCTACGAGAAGACCGTCATCCCGCAGATCGAAAACGCGATCCTCTCGCGGCACGACTTCATCCTGCTCGGTCTGCGCGGGCAGGCGAAGACGCGCATCCTGCGCATGATGGTGAACTTCCTCGACGAGCAGGCGCCGATGCTCGAGGGCTGCGAGCTCAACGACGACCCGTACGCGCCGATCTCGCATCGCGGGCGGCTGATGGTGGCGGAGCAGGGCGACGAGGCGCCGATCGTCTGGGTGCCGCGCTCCGACCGATATCGCGAGAAGCTGGCGACGCCGGACGTGACGATTGCCGACCTGCTGGGCGACATCGACCCCATCAAGGCGGCCACGCGCAAGCTGAGCCTCGCCGACGAGGACGTGCTGCACTTCGGCATCATTCCGCGCACCAACCGCGGCATCTTCGCGATCAACGAGCTGCCCGACCTCTCGCCGCGCATCCAGGTCGGCCTGCTGAACATCCTCGAGGAGCGCGACGTGCAGCTGCGCGGCTACCCCGTGCGCTTTCCGCTCGACGTGATGCTGGTCTTCTCCGCCAACCCGGAGGACTACACCAATCGCGGTTCGATCATCACGCCGCTGCGCGACCGCATCGCCAGCCAGGTGATCACGCACTACCCGGGCTCGCTGGAGATTGCGCAGCGCATTACCGCGCAGGAGGCGTGGACGGACCGCGGCGGCGTGACAGTGCACGTGCCGGATCTGCTCAAGGAGATCGTCGAGGAGGTCGCCATCCAGGCGCGGCAGAGCGAGCTGGTCGATCAGGCGAGCGGCGTGAGCGTGCGGCTGACGGTGTCGCTGCTGGAGAACGTCGTCTCCAACGCGGAGCGGCGCGCGCTGCACCTCGACCTCGACAAGGTCGAGGCACGCCTGACCGACCTTTTCGCCGCCGACTCGGCGGTCACCGGCAAGATCGAACTCGTCTTCGAGGGTGAGCGCGAAGGGCCCGAGGTCGTGGCCGACCGCATTCTCGGGGACGGCGTGGCGGCGGTGTTCCGGCGCTACTTCCCGGAGCCGTACCAGGGCTCGAACCCGGAGCAGGAGGAGCGCGACGTCTACAAGCCGGTCGTCGACTGGTTTGCGAGCGGAAAGACCATCGCGGTCAACGACGAGACGAAGGATCTCGCGACGCTGCAGGAGGTGCCCGGGCTCTCCGATCTCGTGCGTGCGCACCTGCAGGAAGAGTCCGATCTCGGTGCGGAGCTGGTGCTCGAAGGGCTGCACCGTTCGTCGCTGGTCGCCAAGGAACGCAGCGAGGACGGCGTGACCTACTCCGACATGCTGCAGGACATGTTCAAGGGGATGTAGGTGTACTGGCGCTACGGCAAGGCGAGCACGCTCCCCAAGCTGCTGCAGCAGCTGTTGTCCATCTACCGGCAGCTGCTGGTGATCTTCGACGGTGACGTCGAGGAGGCGCTCGACTATCTCGAGGACGTCGGCGAGCGCTACGGGCTTTGGCGCGAGGACTTCGGGCCGGAGGACTTTCGCAAGCTGATGCAGGAGCGCGGTGAGGTACGGCGCGCCGCGGGCGGCAAGTTGGAGATGACGCGCAAGGGCGAGCGCGCGCTGCGCTCGCAGATGCTGCACGACGTCTTTGCGAAGCTGACCGCGAAGGGCCCGGGCGACCATCGCACGCCGCACTCGGGCGGGGGCGGGGAGCCGACCGACGAGACGCGGCCGTTCCGCTTCGGCGACGGCACGGACGCGCTCGACCTGAATCGCACGCTCTACAACTGGTTGGGGCGCACCGGCGGCGAGGGCGCGCTGGCGGAGCAGGACCTGGAGGTGCGCGAACGCGAGTTCCAGACCTCGTGCGCGACGGTGCTGCTGATCGACATCAGCCACTCGATGACGCTGTACGGGGAGGACCGCATCACACCGGCCAAGCGCGTGGCGCTCGCGCTGACGGAGCTGATCATCTCGAAGTTCAAGAAGGACACGATCGACGTCGTGCTCTTCGGCGACGAGGCGGTCACCGTGCCGCTGGAGCAGCTGCCCTACATCTCGAACGGGCCGTACCACACCAACACGCGGGCCGGCCTCATCGCGGCGCAGGAGATCCTCAAGCGGCGCAAGGCGGCCAACAAGCAGATCTTCATGATCACGGACGGCAAGCCGTCGTGCATTCACGAGGACGGTCACCTCTACAAGAACCCCTATGGGCTCGATCAGAAGGTGGTCGCCAAGACACTCGACGAAGCGGCGCGCTGTCGGCGCAAGAGCATCCCGGTGACGACGTTCATGCTGACCAGCGACCCGTACCTGCGCGGCTTCATCGAGGAGTTCACCGAGATCAACCGCGGCCGCGCCTACTTCGCCGAGAGCGCGCGCCTGGAAGGCTTCGTGCTCGTCGACTTCCTCCGCAATCGCAAACGCCGGATGCGCTAGGCCTGCCTCGGGGCCTGCCCCTGGGCCGGCTTCCGGGGCCTGCCTCGGGGTCTGCTCCCGAGTCTGCTCGCTTGCCTGCTGCTGGAGCCGATTTGCGGGATTGATTCCGCACCTTGGCGCGATTAACCGCCTGCTACGAAAGAGCTTCCGACGTTTTCCACATGGAAGAGGTGCATCAGAAAAGGTGCATCAGAAAAGGTGCATCAGATCAGCGGGCGACGAGGGGGAGCAGGTAGACCTGGTAGTAGAGCGCCATCAGGATGAGGATGGCGGAGAGGGTGGCGCGAAGGCCGAGGGCGCCTTCGGGGACTTTGAAGATGAGCAGGTAGGCCATCAGGATCGGGAAGATCGACACGACCGCGAAGGCCGGGACGCTGACCTTCCGTCCGCACGACCGGCACTCGGCGCGCATGCCGGGCAACAGCCAGAGCTTGCGCGTGTTCGTGACGCAGGGCTCGCCGCAGTGCGGGCAGTAGTCGTTGATCGCCACGGCGCTAATCTACCCGCTTCGCGTGCCAGTCGTACATCGCGATGCCGGCGGCGACGCCGACGTTGATCGAGCGCATCGAGCCGAACTGCGGAATGACGACGGTCGCGTCCGAGCGCGCGAGGAGCTCGGGTGGCAAGCCCGGTCCTTCCTGCCCGAATGCGATCAGCGGGCGCTCCGGCCAGGCGAACGACGCGAGCTCCACGGCCCCCGGCGCGTCCTCGAAGCAGACCAGGCGGTAGTCGCGCGCATCGAGGTGCGCGTGCAGCGCGGCGAGGTCGGGCAGGTAGACGAGGTTCTCGTAGTTCTGCGCCCCCATCGCGCCGCGCAGGTCGGCTTTTCGTCGGCCGTAGATCACCACCTCGCGCGCAAGGAACGCGTTCGCGCTCCGGATGATGGAGCCGATGTTGATGTCGTAGGCGACGTTGGCGGCGAGCAGCGCGAACGGGAATCGACGCGCGTCGAGGCGCGCCTTGATCTCCTCCGGCGGCAGACCCTTGTACTCGTCGCGCACGGCGAGGTCGCGACCGGTGACGTGGCTGGCGAAGTTGCGCCAGACGCCCTCGAAGAACTTCGCGCGATGCTCCGGCGCGGTGCTCGGCAACACGTAGACGTCGGGTCCCACCGGACCGGTCTTCACGCGTTCGCCGAGATCGGCGGAGGCGCGCTCGCGGCCGATGTAGGCGACGATCTCGCCCTCGCCGTCGATCGTCCAGTCGGTCAAACCGAGCTTGGCGACGAGCGCAGGGAAGAGATCGCCCTCCCGGTCCACCGGGCGGTCCGGCCGGAAGACGACGCGCTTCAACGCCCCGCTTCCTCCGTCAGCGCGCGCAGCGCCGCGGCGTGCTCGTCGGTGAGCTGACCCGGCCGCAGCTTCCAGTCCCAGTTGCCGTCGGTCGTGCCGGGCGCGTTCATGCGCGCGGTGGCGTCGAGGCCGAGCAGGTCCTGCACCGGAGCGATGGCGAGGTCGGGCCGCGACATCCAGGCGAGCCGGAGCATCGCTTCGGGCAGCTCTTCCCGCGCGCAGCCGAGGTAGCGCTGCGCGCGTGCGGCGTCGGGCTCGTCGCTCCAGCTGCGCGTCGTGTCGTTGTCGTGCGTGCCGGTGTAGACGACGGCGCGTTCGTCGAACCAAAAGGGCCGGTCGCGACGGTCCTCCCCGAACGAGAACTGCAGCACGTGCATGCCGGGAATCCCGAACCGCGCGCGCAGCGCCTCCGCCTCGGGTGTGACCACGCCGAGGTTCTCGGCGACGAGTGCCCGCTTACCGATCGCCTCGAGGATCGCGGCGCCCGGTGCGGGCTGCCAGGTGCCGTTCTTCGCCGAGTCTTCGTGCGCCGGAATGGACCACGTGCGATGCAACCCGAGAAAGTGGTCGATGCGCACGGCGTCGAAGAGTTCGAACTGCCGCTCGACCCGTGCCGCCCACCATGCGTAGTCGGAGCCCGCGTGCGCGTCCCACGCGTATTGCGGGTTCCCCCAGAGTTGGCCCTCCTCGTTGAAGTAGTCGGGCGGCACGCCGGCGACGTGGTCGAGATCGAACAGGTCGCGATGCGCCCAGACGTCGGCGCTGTCCTTCGCGACGAAGAGCGGCAGATCGCCCAGCAGCTGCACGCCCGCGTCGCGCGCCCGGCGCCGGAGCGCGCTCCATGCGTCGTCGAAGCGCCACTGCGCCTCGATCCACGTCCGCGTGTCCGGGTCGGCGGGCAGGTTCTCGGGCCACTCCCACCACGGCTTGCCGCCGAAGTGCTCCTTGAGCGCCCGAAAGCGAGCGTAGTCCTGCAGCCACGGCGGCACGGGGCGCTCCGCGGGCGTGTCGGTGCCGGGCGCGAAGTCCTCGTTGCCCGCGAACGCGGAGAGCGCGGCGTAGGGCGATCCGCCGTAGCCGGGCGGCCCGACCGGCAGCAGCTGCCACCACTTCTGGCCCGCCGCGGCGAGGAAATCGACGAACCGATCCGCTTCGGGACCGAGCCGGCCGCCGGGCAGCGAGGTCACGTGCAGAAGCAGGCCCGACGCGCGCGCGAACATTCGCGGGGCATCATGCCACTGCTAGAATCGGGAAGCCATGACTTCCGTGCCCGCCGACGCCCTCACCGAGCTGCAGCCCCACATCGACGAGATCCGCCCCTACCTGCAGGGAGACGGCGGCGACTGCGAGCTCATCGATGTCGACGACGAGGGCGTGGTCCACATCCGCTTCGCCGGCGCGTGCGGCGGCTGCCCGTCGAGCACCGCGACGCTCAAGCACGGCATCGAGAACTTCCTCAAGGAGAAAGCTCCCTGGGTGAAGGAAGTCGTCCAGGTCTTCTAGGCACTGGCTGGGAAGTCCAACTGGCTTCGGCCGGCTGCGGCTGCGCCCAGCTGCGTCGCGGCTCCTCGCAGTGTCTTGAGAACACAGAGTCGTCGCCGCGACTTCGCTGGACTTGTCCTCGCACGGCCTCGGGCCGACGTTGGACTTTCCAGCCAGTGCCTACCGCAGCCTGAACACCACTGGCTGCACGATCTCGCATGCGACCGGCTCGCCGTTGCGCGTGGCCGGCGTGAACCACCAGCCGCGGGCGGCGTCGAGCGCGGCGCGGTCGAGCAGGCGGTGGCCGCTACTCCTCTCGAGGCGCACGCGTTCGACGTCACCGTGCGCATTCACGTAGATCCGCACCCGCACGGTGCCCTCCTGCCCCTGCCGGCGCGCGAGGCGCGGATAGTCGGGCGGCGGACACGACGAGGGCCGCGCCTCCGACTCGATGGTGGCGGAGACCGGCGCCGAGGCGATCGCAGCCGTCGTGACAGGCTTCGTCTCGGACGGGGGCTCGCGCAGCGGCTTCTTCAGCTTCACGAGGGGCACGCTGGGCGGCTTCCAGGCAAGCGGCTCGAGCGCCTCCTCGCAGACCTCGAACTCCACCGGCACCGGCTCGTTGACCTCGATGGGCTCCTCGACGACCGGCGACGCGTCGGGCAGGGTCGGCTCCGCCGGCGGCTCCTCCGGCTGCGACGCGTCGCTCGCCACTTGCGCTGTAAACGAGACGCGCGGCCGAACATCGACCGCGCGTCCTTCCCAGGCAATCCACAGCGCGGTCGCGACCGCGCCGTGGCAAAGAAAAGAGACCAACAGGCTGCGGCGCACTAGAAGTCCGCGCTGAAGGTGAAGATGAAGTTGAAGCCGGGCATGTTCTGGCCCGAGCCGTGGACGCGATAGTTCTTGTTCAGCAGGTTCTCGAACCCGACGATGGCGCGCGCCTTTTCGGTGAAGTTGTAGCCGCCGCGCAGCGACCAGACCGCATAGCCCGGCGTGCCGTCCGGCGGGATGCGCTGCGTGTCGCCTTCGTCGCGCGGCGACAGGCGATCGGCGCGCGCCGCCATGCGCACGTAGGTCTCGGCCCACCAGCGCTTGTCGTCGTTGTCCCAACGGACGCCGATCTGCCCGGTGAGCGGCATCAGGCGGCTGAGATACTCGCTCGTGATGACCGGGTCCGAGGTCGCGAAGGTGTCCACCTTGCCCTCGATGTAGGTCACGTTGCCGAAAAGCGTCCACTGCGGGTGAAAGATCCACGACGCGCCGCACTCGATGCCCCACACGTAGCCGTCGCCCACGTTGGACTTGATCACGATCTCCTCGCCGTCCGGCGTCAGGTCACCGGTCGGCGTGCGCAGGATCTGGTCGTCGATGAGCGTGTAGAACGCCGAGGCGTCGATCGAGAACTTGCGCGTGCGGCCCTTCACGCCGAGCTCGAACTGCCAGTAGTACTCCGGATCGAGGCCCGGGGACGGAACCTCGAACTCGTTCGAGCGCGCGCTGTCGAAGCGCGTCAGGTCGGACAGGTTGGGCGCGCGGAAGCCGCCCGACGCGCCGCCGAACACGGTCCATCGGTCGGGCACGAACTCGTATCGGCCGCGCAGGCTCGCCGTGAAGGCGTTCCAGCTGTCGGAGAGCGAGGTCTGCTCCTCGGCCACCGGATCGAACACCTTGTCGGCGTCGGCCGCGGCGTAATTCCAGCGCACGCCGATGACGATGCCGGACCGCTCGTTGAAGTCGATCTCGTCCTGCAGATAGACCGCGACGATGTCGTAGGTGGCGTCGTCGGCGACCGGGCCCTGCACCGGGTTGCTGGTCGAGAAGCTGTTGACGTTGTCGTGGTACCACTCCGCGCCGTAGATCAGGCGGCCGATCGGGCTGTCGCTCTCGAACTGTGCCCACAGGCCGATCGTGCCGGTCGTGGTGCCCTGCTTGTCGCGTCGGTCGCCCGAGCGAATGCGGTCGCGCACCTCGTCCTGGTAGTGGTACGAGAGGTTCACGTGCACGGCGTCGATCACGCCGCCGATGTCCTCCTTGTGCCACTGGCCGTAGATCAGTTGGCGCGTCTGGTCGAGATCGCGCTGGATCTCGTTGCCAAGCGTGGTGCCGTTGAACGACACGTCGTTGTCGAGCGTGCGGTGCCAGCGCGGCACGTTGTTCTGCTGCACGAACTGATAGAGGAAGACAAGACGCGAGCCATCCTTGAGGAAGTACTCGAGCTTGGCGTCGCCGGCGAACTCGTCGTAGCCGGTGTTGCGCTGGACGCCGCGCGGATCGCCCGCCTCGAGGTCGCCGAACTGTTTCGGCGTGGCGCCGATGAGCAGGCCGGCCCGCTCCTGGTAGCTGATCGAGACTTCGCCGCGCGCGATGAAGCTCTCCTCCGCGGTGGCGGCGCGGAAAACGCCGGCGCCGGCGAAGGACCACTTGTCACGCCGCCCGTAGCCGTACGGGTTGCGGGTGATCGCGTTGACCGTGCCGCCGATGGCGTCCGAGCCGAAGAGGACCGAACTGGGGCCCTTGACGACTTCGAACCGCTGGACGGAGTAGGGATCGACCGTGTTCCAGTACTGCACCGGGCCCGGTCGGAACGTGGAGTTGTTCAGACGGACGCCGTCGATGAGGAAGAGGTTGCGGAAACCGGTGAAGCCGCGGATGTAGGGCGAACCCTGGCCGGGCGCGGTCTCCTGCACCATGACGCCGGGGATGTCCCGGAACGCCTGCGGCGTGGTGCGGTACTGCCGATTCAGGAAACGCTTCCGATCGACGGTCTCGGCGGAGTAGGGAACCTTGAAGATGGACTCGGGCCGGCGAAGCGCGGTGACCACGATCGGGTCCTCGGCGACCGCCTCGACCTCCTTCGCCAGTTCACCGTCCGTCGAGGCCGCCAGCAGAAGAAGAATGGGAATGACTTGCATCCCCGCAGTAAACGGCATAGACCCCCGAATCGTTCTGTACAAACATCCGACGGGGCCTGCTCAAAAGGGCGACAGGCACTCGAACTGGCCCTCGAACTACAGCTCGACGCGCTCGTCGATCAGCATGTTCGGGATGCCGTCCTCGATGAGGTAGGCACACTTGCCGTCCTCGCGGATCAGCGCCTCCTCGATCGTGCCGGACACGAGCCCGCCCTGCTTGTTCTTGAGCGCGCCCGCCTTGGCGCGGTTGTTCAGGCCCGCGAGCGTGTCGGCGTCGGCCAGCTTCACCGGCTGATGCGTCTCCGGGCAGACCAGGATCTCGA
The DNA here is from genome assembly GCA_039182715.1 of Planctomycetota bacterium. Lineage (GTDB taxonomy): Bacteria > Planctomycetota > PLA2 > PLA2 > PLA2 > JBCDBY01. The sequence continues at coordinate 6,446 of JBCDBY010000022.1, read as the reverse complement.
GCAACTCGGGGTCGATCGGCATGACCCCAAGATTAGTCGATGAGTCCGAGATCCCGCAGGATCTCCTCGTCGCTCCGCTCGCCGCGCAGCGCGGCCACCCGCGCCCGCATCTCGTCCCGGACGCTCCAGGCGATCGCGTCGTGGCCGTGCGGGTCGATCTCGCGCAGCGCCCCCATGGTGGCGTAGCCCTTGCCGCCCAGCCGGCCGAGCGGCCGCAGGCGGACCGGATCGACGTGGCCGTCGCCGTCGACCACCGCGTCGTCGAGGTGGAAGAGCACGATCCGCCCGATACAGACGCCGGAGCCGGCGAGCTCGAGCACCCGGTCCAGCTCGCACTCGAAGGCGACCCGGCTCTGGCCGATGCGGGGCGGCGCCACGCGCTCGCTGGCAACGGCATCGAGCCCGGCGTCCTCGAACTCACTGACGCCGTAGGGGTGGTCGATCGCGCAGCGCACCATGGCCGGCCCGTTCGCCTCGTCGACCACGTTGACCACGAACTGCCCCGTCGCCTCGATGTTGCGGCGCGTGTCCTTGGCCTCGCCGGTGCGCCGGTCGCCGACGGCGATCATGACCATCGGCGGTTTGCTGCCGAGCGCCTGGAAGTAGGAGAAGGGGGCCGCGTTCGTCACCCCGTCCGGCGACTGCGTGCTCACCCAGGCGATCGGGCGGGGCACGATGACCGAGATCATCAGCCGGTAGATGTCGCGCGGGTCCAGATTCGTGGGGTCGACGATCATGGCCGCCATAATAGTCGGCGCCATGTTCAAGACCGACTTCGCCGTGCGCTTCGCCGACGTGGACAACGCCGGCATCTTCTACTACCCCCGCTTCTTCCACGCCTTCCACGTCGCCTTCGAGAAGTGGTGGGAGGAGGAGTTCGAGCGCGGCTACCACCTCATCCTCAACGAGGACATGGTCGGGTTCCCCGCCGTGCACATCGAGTGCGACTTCAAGAAGCCGGTCGTCTTCGGCGAGCCCTACGAGATCCACGTCGGCGTCAAGCGGCTCGGCAACACCTCGGTCACCTTCCGCTACGAGCTGCGCCACCGCGACACGGGCGACCTGCACGCGGCGACCGACACGACCAAGGCGGTCGTCGACATGAACACCTTCAAGGCACGAACGCCTCCCGAAGAGATCCGGAAGGCGTTCGAGGCGATGCTGATCGAGGACGTTTGACGTTCGACGTTGGACGTTCGACGTTCGCGCGGGGAAGTCCTCCGCGGCGGCTGACGCAGCATCAAGTCGTCCGCTGCGCCGGACGCGTTCCCGGGCTGGACGTCAAACGTCCAACGTCGAACGTCCAACCTGACTAGAAGATGTCGACGAGGTCGACCAGGAACTCGATCTCGGTGACCGCGACGTCGATGCCGATCTCGAGCTGATCGCCGAGACCCTCCACGTCGAAGCTTCCGTCGATCGGAAAGTTCGGCAGGTCGATGTTGCCGTCCACCACGCCGATGGCGCGCGTGACCTCTTCGTTGATCAGATCAACGTCGAGTTCGAGGCCGTTGGACGAGAAGCCGGTCTGGTAGTCGTCGAGGTCGACGGCCCAGTTGCCCGACATGAGCGCCGTCACGTCCGTCGCGCTGTTGGCGAGCGTGGCGATGTCGACGTCCGAGGTAATGGCGAGCGTCTTGCCGTTCGGCGAAATGCCGTTGAAGCTGATCTGCACGTTGGAGTCGATCGAGCCCATGCCGGACAGGTCGACCGCGTAGGGATCGACCGGCACGCCGTCGCCGTCCACGTTGAAAGTGACCGTGATGTTGCCGTCGCCGAACGGGAGCTGGCCGTCGCTCAGCGAGAGCGTGCCGACCATGCCGTTGGCCTGCGAGGGCGGGTCGTAGGTGTAGTTCTGGATATCCACTTCGCCGCGCGCGACGCTCATGGCGTACTCGGCGAGACGCTGCTGCGTTTCGATGGACTCCTCGAAGTTGTCGACGAGGTCGTCGACGTCGCCACCACTGAGGAGAAGAGCGGCCGCCGCCGCCGCGCAACCCATGGTCGAGAACGCGAGGAGGAGGATCAGACTCAGTTTCTTCATGCTGCCTGCTTTCTGGTTCTTTCCTTTTCGGCGTTTCACGCGACCTCTCTGTAAAGGCTGTAGCGCTCCAAATCGCACGCGGGACACTCCATCCGGATCCGTGCGTCGAATCGGCTCGGATCGGTACACTCGTGTTTCGTGTCGGATCTCTTTTGTGTTGCCACCGAGGGCGAAGGTCACCGTCTTGTCGCCGCCGGACTCGAGGTGCTCGTCACCGGCGTCGGCCCGGTGAACGCCGCCTGCGCGCTGGCACGACGTCTCGCCGCCGGCGGGATCACGCGCGTGCTGAGCTGTGGCATCGGCGGCGCCTACCCGGGCTCCGGCCTTGCGGTCGGCGACGTGGCGTGCGCCGCGACCGAGGAGTACGGCGATCTCGGGGTCGAGACCGACGACGCCTTTCTGACGCTGCCTGCGCTCGGCTTCCCGCTCGTGCCCGAGGCGCCCGACGACGCCGCACGCTTCGAGCTGGCGCTAAGGCCGCTCGACCGCGCGGTCGCCTTCGTGACCTGTTCGACCTGCACCGGCACCGACGCACGCGCACAGGAGCTCGTGGCGCGCACAGGCGGTGCGGTCGAGTCGATGGAGGGCGCGGCGATCGTGCACGTGGGTGCGCGCTTCGGGCTGCCGGTCGGCGAGGTGCGCGGCATCTCCAACCTCGTCGGCAAGCGTGACCGGGATGCGTGGCGCATCCCCGAAGCGATCGAGGCGGCCGAGGAGGCGCTGCTCGCATGGCTCGGCTGAGACTCGGCATCTCCCCCTGCCCGAACGACACGTTCGCGTTCCACCAGCTGCTCGCACGCTACGGCGACGAGTACGAGCTGATCATCGACGACGTCGAGGCGCTCAACGGGATGGCCGAGGCCGGCGCGCTCGACATTGCCAAGATCTCGGTGGCCGCCTATGGACGGCTGCGGCCGGATTGGGCGCTGCTCCGCGCGGGCGGGGCGGCCGGCCACGGCGTGGGCCCGCTGCTCGTCGCCGCGCGCGAAGGCGCCGAGGGCGTGGTGGCGATCCCCGGCGCGCGCACGACCGCGGCGCTCCTGCTGCGCCAGCTCGGCCCCCGCGAAACAGTCGAAATGCGCTTCGATCGCATCGAGCAGGCGGTGCTTGACGGCGCCGTCGCGATGGGCGTGCTGATCCACGAAGGCCGCTTCACCTACGCCGACCGCGGACTCGTGAAGATCGCCGACCTGGGCGAAGTGTGGGAGCAGCGGCAGCAGGTGCCGATCCCGCTGGGCGCCATCGCGATGCGGCGCGCGCTCGGCGCGGAGCAGTCGGCGACCTTCGACGCGCGACTGCGGTCGAGCGTCGAGCACGCGCTCGCGCATCCGGACGACTCGGCCGCGTTCGTCCGCACGCATGCGCAGGAGATGGACCCCGACGTGGTGCGGCAGCACATCGATCTCTACGTCAACGACTACACCGTCCGCCTCGACGAGCGCGCCGTCGAGACGCTGCTGCAGTTCGGCGCCGAGCAGGGCCTCTTCGCGGGAAGCGAGGCGCCCCTGTTCCTGCACGAAGGTTGACGAAGCGATCCCTGCCCTGGGACGTGTGGTCGCGGCGCCTCGCTGCGATTCGAAGCGTCCGCTGGCCACGGGGGCACGGAAACACGGAGAAGGAACGTGAAAGGGGGCAACCGGTGTTCGGTTGCCCCCTTTGAACTGTTCTCCGTGCCTTCGTGCCTCCGTGGCAACAAGGCGCCCCGGCTAGACGAGGTCGATGTCGTTGAACGACGCGACGTAATCCTGATCCGGGAAGAGCGGCGTGGGGTTCACGCCGAGGTGGTTCTGGATGACGTTGCCGTACAGGTCGCGGAAGTCGTACTCGAACGGCACCGTGCTGGCCGTCGCGATGTCCGACTCCACGATGTCGCCCGTCATGTTGCCGCCCTTGACGCGGCCGCCCATGACGAGGAACGCGTTGCCGTGGCCGTGGTCGGTGCCGTCGGAGCCGTTCTCGAAGACGCGGCGGCCGAATTCGGAGATGACCACGATGACGCAGTCGTTCCACATCGAGCGGTCCTGCATGTCCGTGCGGAAGGCATCGACCGCCCCGTCCAGCTGCCGCATCAGGCTGGCGTGACGGCCGTCGTTGGCACCGTTCACGTGCTGGTTGGAGTGCGTGTCGAACCCGCCGAACCCGGTGTAGAAGACCTTCGTGTTGAAGGTGTCCTGCGCGTGCAGGAGCTGCGACACGGTCTTCAGGTTGCGGCCGAGCGAGGTGTTCGGGTAGGTGCCCGGATCGATCCACTCGCTGGTCTCCGCCTGGATCTGATCGACCAGCTCGTAGGCCTGCTTGTTGGCCGAGAAGATCGAGAGCGCCGGGTCCGCCGGCGGGTTGGCGTCCGACTCGAGAATGTCGCGCACGACGCGCTCGCGGAGCACGTGGTCGGTCCGGTAGTCGTTGTCGTCGTCGACGCGGAAGCCGTTCACCGTCGAGATGATCAGCGGGTCGGTCACGTCGGACTCGAAGTCGCGGCGGCGGCCCATGCCGACCGACACGACGCCGAGCGGTTCGCTCGGGTTCGACGCGTACTCGTCCGCGAAGCGGCCGAGCCAGCCGCGCCCGTCGCCGCCGAACTCGGTGTCGCGCACGCCGAAGGACATGATGTCCTGGCTGGTGAAGTGCGACTGGTTGGGGTTGGGGTAGCTGACCTTCTGCACGATGTGCAGGTCGTTCTGGTCCCAGATGTTCTGCAGCGTCCCGAGGCCGTAGTGCAGCTTGAAGTCGCTTCCGGCGAGGTCGAGCAGCGACTCGTCCTGCGGAATGTTCTCCACGAGGTTGATCGTGGGCCGACGCGTGACGTACGGGTCGAGGTGCGACGGGACGACCATGTTGAGGCCGTCGTTGCCGCCCAGCATGTTGATGACGACCATGAAACGGCCGGGCACGCCCTGGACGGCGCGCGCGGGCCGCTGGCCGAGAATCGGCAGAATGCTCACGGCGCCGGCGCCCATGGCGGCGCCTTTCAGGAAGCGGCGGCGGGAAAATCGGTTTCGCGGCATCGCTTGCTCCTAGTTCTGATGGGCGTCGTGGTACTGCGCGATCGCGAAGATCAGTCCACGCGTCTTCATCTTGACGTGGTTTTCGTTGTTCTGGTCGTAGGCGAACGGAACCGTCTGTCCGCCCTGCTCCTGGGTCGTGACGTACTCGATCAGCTTCGTCCGCGCGTTGCCGGAGAGCTTCACGTCGAGGATCGTCGAGAGGTGGTCCACGAGCTGCGCGGGGCTGCGCTGCCCGGCGGGCGGCAACAGCGGCGCGATCTGCGTGTCGAAGTCGTCGAGCTGTTCGATCGCGAACGTGATGAAGTTCGCGCGCTCGAGCATCGCCTGCGACGAGAGCCAGGCGCTTCCGACCGGCCAGCCGTTCACGTCGGGCGGCTGCAGCACCATCTGGCCCAGGCTGGACAGCTCGTTCACGATGCGCACGGTGTTGGTGCCGATGACCGGGTGGAGGTCCACCTCGGTCGTGCGCATGAACGAGAAGACGAACTCGACCGGCGTCCGGACCTGGCCCTTGCGGGCGCGGCCGGAGTACATCGCCTTGCTTTCGAGGATGGTCTCGATGACCGGCTCGAGGTTCCAGTTGTTCTGGCGCAGTTCCTCGGCGAGCGCCTGCACGACGACATCGTGCGGGTTCTCGTAGAGGAAGAAGGCGGCCAGCTTGCGGCAGATGAACTCGGAGGATTCGGTCGGCCGCACGCGCAGCGTCAGGTCGACGACGCCGCCGTCCGTGTCGCGCGTGTCGGTCGTGATCGTCGGATCGAACTCGCCCGTGGCGCGCGTGTAGTGGAAGGGCGCGATGTCGTCGTAGCCGAAGAAGCCGGTCTCGCCGAGAATCGTCTTGGAGCGCTCGTCATGGCGCTCCGGCTCGTAGCGGATCTCGAGGCGACGGTCGCCGTAGACGGCCTCGTTGCGGAACCAGTTGAATCCGGTCAGCGCCTTGGCCGCCTCCTGGATGTCCTCCTCGGTGTAGCCGTTGCCCTCACCGAGCATGAACAGCTCCCACAGCTCGCGGGCGAAGTTCTCGTTCGGGTTGCCGCGCACCGAGCGGCGCCCGTCGAGCCATTCCAGCATCGCGCGGTCCTTGGAGACCGCGACGAGCAGGTCGCGCCAGCTGTAGGCGAGGCCCGGCTGGCCGTCGCCGGTCTGGTCGCTGGCGGCGAGCCCGAAGCGGCGGAAGAGGTTCACGTGGTAGTAGAAGTAGAACTGCGCGTCGCCGCTGAAGTTGATGTTGCTGGTGGCGAAGTGGTCGTGCAGGAACCACGCGAGCCGCTCCTGGAACGGGTTCGGGTTCTTCAGCATCATGTGCGACCACCACTGCCGCGCCACGCGGTTGTTGTACGGCGCGAACGGCGGCGCGTTGGTGCCCCACAGCGGTAGCGCCTGCGCCTCGACGTTCG
>JBCDBY010000021.1:0-25306 GCA_039182715.1 Planctomycetota bacterium | reverse complement strand
TCTCGCAGCCGGACGACGACACCCAGAAAATGGCCATGTTCTTCGACGGCAATAAGTCGATGGACATCGTCTACAAGCGCAAGAAGTAGCGCTCCAGCCCGCGCAAGAGGGGTTTCGATTTCCGAAATCCCTCTTGCGCGAAACGAAAGCTGCCGCAATAATCCGAAAGGTGGCTTTCACAATGCACAAGGAAGGGGTCGGCCCGCCGATCACGCGCCTCTCCCGCGACGATCTCGAGATGATCACCGAGCTGGTCCTGCAGTCGGGGTCGCTCAAGGGGCTCGCGGAGGCGTACGGCGTGAGCTACCCCACCATCCGCAACCGGCTCGACAAGGTGATCGAGCGGTTGAAGATGCTGGTCGCCGGCCGCACCCCCGACCCGGTCAACGAGCTGCTCGCGAATCTCGTGGAGCGCGGCGAGCTGACCATTACCGGGGCGCGCAGCCTGCAAACCGCGATCGCCGAGAAAGACCGCCGGTTCCAGGGAGGAGCGTAGGGATGGAATGGTTCGACGAGCGGACCGCCGGCTTGATCGGCGGCATTCTGGGCGCCGTGTTCGGCGCCGGATTCGGCGGCATCGGGGGCGGCGTGGGTGGTCCGCTGGCCGCGCAGGGCAAGGCGAAGGGCTTCGTGCTGGGGATCTTCCTGACGGCCATCGTCTGCGGGGTGGCGCTGCTGATCACCGCCGTCGTCGCGGTGTTCGATGGGCAGCCGTACCACGTGATCATGCCGTTCGCGCTGGTCGGATTCGTGACGACCGTGGTGATGGGCGCGCTCTACCCGGTCGTGCGCAAGCAGTACGAGCGGGCTGAAAACCGGCGCCTGGACGCGGAGTCCCTGCGACGCGCGTAGACTGCACGGCATGAAGTCCGGAGCGATCGCCATGCTTCTTTCGACCGCGGCGCTGGGTTTCGCGGTGTTCTCCTACACGCAGGAGCCGGCCGCCGCGCCGACCCGCTCCTCCACCGACGCGAAGCGGGTGGCGGAGCTTGAGACGAAGGTCCAGGAGTTGGCCTACGAGGTCTCGACGCTCAAGGCGGAGCGGGCCGCAGGGGACGGCGCATCGGCGGTTCGTTCCACCAAGCCGCCGCAGCTCGACGAGAACGGCGAGCCGATGCCGGCGGCCGAGGGTGATCCGGAGCTGGCCGCGATGGTCGACGATGCGGTCGATCGCAAGACCAAGCAGGTCATGGACGAGATGCGCATCAAGCAGAACAAGAAGCCGGAGATGACGGTGTTCGCGCAGATGCTGGAGCTCTCCAAGGAGCAGGTCGCCGCGGCGGAGCGCACCGTCGTCGAGGGCCAGCGCGACGTGCACCAGATTCTCGAGACGCCGACCGCCGACGGGCGCAACCTGATGGACGAGCTGGTCGAGCTGATGGCCAAGGGCATCGCCGAGCCGGGCAAGGACCACGGTTGGGGCCAGTGGATCGGAAGCGTCATGTCGCAGAAGGTCCCCGGCACCGACGAGTCCTACGGCGTGCGCATCGAAGCGGTCAAGACACGCATGCGCCAGACGTTCCAGCGCGAGTGGACCAAGGAGCAGTACGCCGAGTACCAGGCGTGGGGCGTCGACCCGACCGAGATCCAGAACGTCCCGGAGAGCCCCAACCAGATCCTCTGGGAACGCATCCAGGACCGCGCCCGCGCGATGGGCGCCCGCATCCCCAATAGCGACTAATACCGAGCCGGGTTCAATTCTCCCGCTATCGAGAAAGCGGGAGAATCGAACCCGGCTCGGTAACTGTCGGTTTCGGCGCCGGGCTACTTCCGGGTCTCTTCGTAGTAGCCGATCACGTGCGCCTCGGCGCCGTCGAATCCGTCGGGATGCACCGAGCAGGCGAGCTCGAAGTGCACGTCGCCCTCCCCATTGACCGAGAACACGACGCAGTAGCGCTGGTAGACGTCGATCGGGTTCATCGCGTCCTCGCCCCCGAAGTGCGTGGGCGCCTCGTTGAACAGGCCCGTCGGGCCCACCGCGGTGGAGTTGTTGCCGATGCCGAAGACGATGTACTCCACGGTGGCGTCGTCGAGGTGGCGCTTTAGGTTCAGGGATCGCACCGAATTGCCTGCCGTATTCAGCACGGCGACGGTCTCACCGCTCGCGAGCGTCCGGATCCCGGCGCCCAGCGGCGCGCTGGCCCACGTGGCGTCGTCTGCGGTCGCGTCGAGATCCACGACCTCCGTAATGCCCAGCGCAGCCAGACCGTCGACCTGCTGCTGGGTAAGCGTCGCGGTGGTCAACTCACCGCCCACGTCCGCTCCACCGGGATTCCTGGGGAAGAGCGACGACCCGTCGGCCGCGTCGATGAGTGAATCCCAGCGATCGGGATAGGTCAGGTCGGCCGCGAAGGACCGCATGATGTTGCGGGAGACATCGGGGATGGTGATCGAGCACTTGGCGAAGTGGGTGCGGGAGATCATGTTGTCGATCACCGGCACGAGGAGGCTGCCGAGGGCGGTAAGGACCGTCAACACGACGACCAGCTCGATGAGCGTGAGGCCACGTTGCGGGGCGAACCGACGACGGACGGCGGGTTGGGCGAAAGAGCTGAGGTCCATGGCAATTCTCCGATAGGGGCCGGCCGATCCGCGCTCCGGCCTGGTCATTTTGGGAACAATCCGTCTGCTCCCACGGTTGGAGAGACTACATCATAGGTGTTTGAGTTATCAAACTTTATTTGGGCGCCTACCTGTACAGCGGTTCGTTCGCGAGGGCGCGGCAACGCCCGCCATCCGATGCACGAAAGGCGCATGCTCCTCCGTTAGACTCTCGCAATGCCCAGCCCCACGGTGGAGGACTACGTCCGGGCGGTGTACGCCCTGGGACTCGAGTCCACGGACGGCGCGGCGTCCGTCACGCGCCTCGCGGCGACGCTCGGCGTGACCCGGGGCAGCGTCAGCGCCATGGTGCGCAAACTCAAGGAGGCCAAGCTGGCGAAAGCCGAACCCTACGGCGGCGTTCGGCTGACGGCCAAGGGCCGGCGCCTGGCGCTGGACGTGGTACGCCGACACCGACTGATCGAGGTCTTCCTCGTGGAAAAACTCGGGCTCGACTGGAGCGAAGTGCACGAAGAAGCCCACCGGCTGGAGCACTCGATCTCCGCGAAGGTGCTCGACCGGCTGGACGCCTATCTCGGCCATCCGACCAGCGACCCCCACGGAGCACCGATCCCCGATGCCAACGGCAAGCTCCAGCAGGCCACGCTCACGCCCTTGGCGGAGCTCTCGAAGAACGACCGGGCCGTCGTCGCGAGAGTGAGCGACCAAAGTCCGGAGTTCCTCGAGTTCGCCGCGGCCCACGGCCTGCGCCCCGGCACGCCCATCCGCGTCACGGCCGTGGACGGCCCCGCCCGAACGCTGACCGTCCGGGCGAAGGGCCGGTCGCCGGTCAGCCTGTCGCTGGACGCTGCCCGGTCGATTCAGGTCGAGGTCTGAAACCGCGTCGGAAGGAGCGGTTCCGGCAGCCCGACCCTCATGGCGACGGCTCGGCGACGGGAGTTCTCATTCGTCGGGCGCGTGAGGCCACCCCTCCTCGTTGGAGTACGTCTCGCATGCATGGTCCGAGGTGAACGCCGGCGGCGTCTCGAAGCGCTGCTCGTGCGCGCGTTCCGCGACGGACGCGAGCTCCTCGAACTCGTCCTCGGCGGGTACCGGTTCCGAGCCGTGTCGCACCGACTCGTAGTGCGCTCGCCCCCGCGCCACGACGAGGCATCGCACGTCGAGGAAGTGGTCCGGCGAAAAGTACGAGGAGCCGAAGGCGTACCGACTCAGTCGCCGTGCGACGTCTTCGCGATCCAGCTGATGGAGGCGCTCGTGCAGTCGCCGATGAAAGAGCTCCAGGTCTTTCGGCGTGAGCTCTCGGAGGGACGCCATCAACGACTCCAGGTTCGGGAACGCGGCGTCGTCGTCGGAGCCGAGGAACTCGATCAGCTCCCAGAATCGGGCCTCGGACATGAGCTCTCGCGTGCGGCCCCCACGGGCAGCTGCCCGTACCGGCGTCGGGGAGCGCGGGACGTCGGTCTGGCCCTCGTGCTCGTACTCTTCCTCCCACCGAACGGGATTGACGACCGACACGTCCAACCTTCCGCCGTAGCGTCCCTTGACGTCGATGGACAACTCCTCCTCGGTCGGCGGGATCGAGCCGAGGTATCGGAACTCGCTCGGAATCGGACCGTCTCGGAACACGAGCGCCGGCTCATCGACGTATCGCGCCCGGTTCTGCACGAGGACGCGCCTCAGTTTCGGCTCGTCCAGCGCGGGCACGTCACCCAACCAGGGCGTCACCGCGAACAGGGCGGACCGGTCGCCGCCGTCGGTGGCCAACACGCGGACGGCGCCGTATCGACCGTCACCGGTCGGCACGGCGAAGACGTCGCCGGTTCGGGGTTGCCTGGTCGAGCCCTCGCCGGCCGACCTCACGTCGCATCCCCGTCGGTCCGTCCCTGCCCCGATTCCTCGAGCCAGGTCGCGATGCCCTCGGACAGCTCCCGGATACAGGTGGGATCGAGGACCGCCTGCCAGGACATGCTCGTCGATGCGTGCTCATAGCGCAGCGCGAGAGCGGGCTTGTGCCGGGTGGTGATCTTGTCGTCGGAGTCTCCGATCGAGAGCCGAAGCGTCGCGCCCACGTTGTCCGACAACTCTTCATCCACCTCGCTCGGCTCACTCTGCCACTCTTCGAGCTTCCGATGGAGTGACGTGAGGCGTGCGCGCGAGATCACGACTTGCTCCAGCGACGTCACCTGCTCCGTCACGAGATTCGAGTAGGGCGCGTCCTTCACCTCATCGCGGCGATCCCAGAACATCTCGGTCACCCGCACCGCGGCGAGGAAGCACTCCGGGGTCGGACGGTCGAGGAGCGTGGCGACGCACTCGAACCATCCGTTCTGGGAAGGGATCCTCCAGCTCCGCTCGTGCGCTTCCTCTCCGCTCATCGCGACTCCCCTTCACCTTCCTCCGCTCGGCAACGCTGTCGGCTCTCAACAGGCCAGAGCGTCGATGCGCCGGCCCATGGGAACGACAAACAGGCTGCCAGGAACTCGGCTGGCCACTCGAACACAGTCGGTCATTCGTCGTCCTGGGATCGAACGATTCGCCCGCGGACGCTCGTCCGATTCATGGGCTCGCGCCACTCGAAGCTCACCCTCATCGCATCGACCGGCCCCCCCAAGGGGACGGTGTCGACCTCCCTCGTCTCCCCGGGGCGGAGAACCATGGGCTTCACGCGGACGGCGCGCACGTGCTCGTCGGCGGAGCCGACGTTGTACTCGACGAGAATGCGGTGCATCTCCGTGGTGATCTCGATCGTCCGATCGGTCGTGTCATTGCCGAGGGTCAGGATTACGCGTTCGTTGTCGATCCGCGCCTCGAGGAACGGCAGCTGGGTGATTCCATTGGTCCGCGTTGCCCGTGAGGCCGCCTCCTGCCTCGTCGCAGCGGCGCGACGCAGCTCCGACTGGGTCTCCTGCATGGACCCTGCTCGCCAAGACTCGGCAGCGAGGAAGAGGCCGCCCGCGAGCAGCAGCAAGCCGGCAAGAACAACGACGACCCAATTCTCGTTTCGCATCCGGTCTTCCCCTCCCAGTGCAAGCGGTGGCGCAGAACCGATTCTGCCATCCGGCCCCCAGTTCCCGGCCCCCCCGCTCCCGGCCCCCAGCACTCAGGAACCGGCCAATAAAAACGTGTAGACCGAAGTCCGCGCCGTCACATAGAGCTTCCGCCCACCCACCAGCGTCACGTTGGCCGGTTTCTCGGGGAACTTGATCGTCCGTAGGTGCTTTCCCTCCGGGCTGACCACCTGCACGCCGAGCCACGACGTGAAGTAGAGGTTGCCATTTGCGTCGACCGTCATGCCGTCGCCGCCGGTGTCCTTGCGGCCTTCCGGCTGCTTGAGCTCGTAGAAGACGCGGCCCTTGCCGAGCTTGCCGGGCGCCGTCACCGGGTAGGCCATCATCTTCGCGCTGCGGCTCGGCGCGACGTAGAGCGTCTTCTGGTCGGGCGAGAGCATGATGCCGTTGGGGCGCGGCAGGCTCTCGATCACGCGCGTCACCTTGCCGGGTGCGGCGATGTAGTAGACGGCGAAGGTGCCCTGCGGCTTCTTGATGTTGCGGCCGAACTCCGGGTCGGTGAAGTAGATGCCGCCCTGCTTGTCGATGACCAGATCGTTGGGCGCATTAAAGCGTTTGCCGCCGTAGTTCTCCGCGAGCACGCGCACCTTCTTGCCGTCCGGCGCGATGGCGACGACGCGGCCGGTGCCGCCCTCGCACGCGACCAGCTCGCCCGTCGCGTTGAACATCAGCCCGTTCGCGCGCCCACTCTTCTCCCGGAAGACGGTCACCTTGCCGTCGACGCCCAGCCGGTGAATGCGCTCGTTGGGAATGTCGCTGAAAAAGACGTTCCCCTCCTTGTCGGCGGCGGGCCCTTCCGTGAAGCGGAAGCCGGTCGCGACCTTCACCGGCTCGGGCGCGAGAAGCAGGAAGAGCAGCAGCGCGGTCATGCACGCATTATGCGGAATCCCGTCAGCGGTCGAGGACCATGATCGTGACGTCGTCCCCGGGGGGCCGGCCGCCGCGGTGCTGCTCGACGCCGTTCGCAATCTGGTACTTCGCTTCGCTCGCGGGGCAGTCGCAGCCGAGCACGATCTCGTGAAGGCCTTCCTCCCCCAGCATCGCGCCGGTCGGGCTGGCCGCTTCGGTGACGCCGTCGGTGTAGAGGATGAGCCGGTCACCCGGCTTGAGCCACACGGCGTTCTGACCGTACTCCACGCCGGGCAGGACGCCGAGCGGCGGCCCGCTCGCGTCGTCGTCGACCGTCACGAGCTCGCCGTCGCGCCGCAGCACCGGGCGCGGATGGCCCGCGATGGCGTAGTCGAGCCGCGCCGTCTCCGGGTCCCAGCTGCCGAGAAACGCGGTGACGAACGCGCCATGGGTGTTGCGCCGTTCCGTCATGCGGCTGTTGACGAAGCGCATCGCCTTGCCGGGCGCGAGCCGGCGGTGCGCCGCCTCGTGCACCAGCGTGCGGAGCATCGCCATCTCGACCGCGGCCGGCGCGCCGTGCCCGCTCACATCGGCGATCACGATGCCCCAGCGCTCCTCGTCGCCGAACGGGATCACGTCGTAGTAGTCGCCGCCCGCCTGCGTGGCCGGCTCGTAGAACGCGCGCACCTCGAGGCCCGGCACCTCCGGCAGCGCGCCCGGCTGCAGGTCGCGCTGGATCGCACCGATGAGTTCCATCTCGCGGTCGAGTTCGCGGTGCGCTTCGTCGAGGCGCCGCGCGAGGTTGAGGTTGTGCGTCGCCCGCGCGAAGAGGTTCGTCATCCAGACGATGTACGGCACGGCGTGGAGCGGCACGCGGTTGGGGCGATGGTCGACGTTGATCGACACGTTGAGCGACTCGCCGCCGTCGAAGATCGGCACCGCCAGCACCGACCGCACGTCGGACAGCACCTCCGCCGCGGGATCGTCGGGATCGAGTTTCAGGTCCTGGCTGATGAAGACTTCGCCGCTGTAGGCGACGTCGCTGAACAGTCCGCGATCGAACCGCGGCAGACTGTCTCGATCCCGCCACACATCCGGCTGCTTCGCCCAGCTCGAGTCGCGCGCGAGGATGACCCACGGTTCCTCGACGCCCCGACGCGTAATCGAGAGATAGCGCTCGAGCACCTGGCCCTGCAGCTGTCGCGCGTACCAGCGCACCATCTCCTCGACGTCGGTCTTCTGGCTCATCTCCGTCATGAGACGGGTGACGAACGCGAGGCGCTCTTCCCACGACTCGTTGCTCGAATCGAACACGCTGCTCGACACATCCATGCGGCGAGCATGGTACCCCGCGTTTTTTTCCGGAATCCGCGAAAGCGACCTAGCATCGAACGCACTGCGCATGCGTGTACATCGAATTTCACTCCTCGTGCTGCTGGCGTCACTGGCCGCCTGCCAGCCCGAATCGGCACCTCCGCCCCCGCCGCCGCCCGCCCCGGTCACGGTCGCTCAGCCGCTCAAGAAGCCGATCGTCGAGTGGGACCGCTACACGGGTCGCGTGACGCCGGTCGATTCGGTCGACGTGCGGGCGCGCGTTTCAGGGCAGCTCGAGTCGATCCACTTCACCGAAGGTCAGACCGTTCGCAAGGGCGACCTGCTCTTCGTGATCGATCCGCGTCCCTTCCAGGCGGCGCTCAACCGGGCGCGCGCGGAGGAGCTTGAAGCGCAGGCGCGGCTGATCCGGTCGAACGCGCTGCTCAAGCAGGCGGAGGCGGCGCTTCGCCGTGAGAACTCGCGCCTGTCGCTCGCGCGCAAGCGCTTCGAGCGCGCGCAGATGCTCATCAAGACCAACGCCATCGCCGTCGAGGAGGCGGATACGCGCGAAAGCGAGCTGCAGCAGGCGGAGGCGTCGGTCGCGACCGCCGAGTCGGCCATCGCAACGGCGAAGGCGGACATCGCGCTCTCCGAGGCGACCATCTCCTCGGCCAAGTCCGCCGTCCGCCTCGCCGCGCTCGACCTCGAGTACACGACCGTCGAGGCGCCGATTGCCGGGCTGGTGAGCGATCGCCAGGTCACCAAGGGCAACTACGTCACCGGCAGCTCGGCCGACGGCACCGTTCTCACGACGATCGTCTCCACCGACCCGGTGCACGTCTACTTCGACGTCAACGAGCAGGCGTATCTCAAGTACATCCGGCTGGCGCAGGAGGGCAAGCGCTTCAGCTCCCGCATCTACAAGAACCCGGTCTACATCAGTCTCATCGACGAGCAGGGCTACCCGCACGTCGGGCACATGGACTTTGTCGACAACCAGGTCGACCCGAACACCGGCACGATGACCGGCCGCGCCATCTTCCGCAACCCCGAGGGCACGCTCACGCCCGGCCTGTTCGCCACGCTGCGCCTGCCCGGCAGCGCGCGCTACGAGGCGATCCTGCTGCCCGACTCCGCGGTCGCGTCCAACCAGTCGGTCCAGTTCGTCTACGTCATCGGCGAAGGCAACGTGCCCGAGCCGCGCCCGGTGCAGCTCGGCCCGATCGTCTACGGCCTGCGCGTGATCCGATCGGGCCTCGAAGGAACCGAGACCGTCGTCATCAGCGGTCTGCAGCGCATCCGACCCGGGGCGCCGGTCGCGCCGCAGCCGGGCGAGGTGAAGGGCGACAACCGCGACGACGGGCTGCCCATGGACTACGTGCCGGTGCCCGAGAGCGACTGGATCCGCATTCGTCCCGATCCCAAGCCGGACGAGAAGTAATGCGCACGCCGCAGTTCTTCATCGACCACCCGCGTTTCGCGGTGGTCATCTCGATCGTCATCGTGCTGGTCGGCTCGCTCGCCTATCCGCAGCTGCCGGTCTCGCAGTATCCCGAGGTGGTCCCGCCCACGGTCGTCGTCACCGCCGCCTATCCCGGCGCCACGCCGGAGACGATCGCCAATACGGTCGCGACGCCGCTCGAGCAGGAAATCAACGGCGTCGAGGACATGCTCTACATGCAGTCCCAGTCCACCTCGAACGGCGTCATGCAGCTGACGATCACGTTCAAGCTGGGCACGGACATCGACAAGGCGCAGGTGCTCGTGCAGAACCGCGTCTCGGTCGCCGAGCCGCGGCTGCCCATCGAGACGCGGCAGATCGGCATCACGACGCGCAAGAGTTCCCCCGACCTCATGCTCGTCGTCCACATGCTGTCGCCCGACGACACGTACGACCAGCTCTATATCGGCAACTACGTCTACCTGCGCATTCGCGACGTGATCGCGCGCGTGGACGGCGTGGGCGACGTGCTGGTCTTCGGCGGCGAGCAGTACAGCATGCGCGTCTGGCTCGACATCGAGCGGCTGCCGTCGCTGGAGCTGACGGCGGGCGACGTGCTGGAGGCGCTGCGGGAGCAGAACATCCAGGTCGCGGCGGGCACGATCGGCCAGGAACCGCTGGCGAGTCCGCGCGACTTCCAGATCAGCGTCGCCACGCAGGGCCGTCTGCGCGCGCCCGAGGAGTTCGGCGAGATCATCGTCAAGTCGGGCGAGGACGGGCGCATCGTGCGGCTGCGGGACGTGGCGCGCATCGAGCTGGGCGCGCAGGCGTACTCGGTCGAAAGCTACCTCGACGGCAATCCGGCGGTTGCGATCGTCATCTTCCAGCGACCGGGCTCGAACGCGATCGAGACGTCGCGCGCGATCATCTCCGCGATGGACGAGCTGAGCGCCGAGTTCCCGAAGGGGCTCGAGCACCGCATCGTCTACAACCCGACGAAGTTCGTCGAGGAGTCGATCGACGAGGTCTTCCTGACGCTGATGATCGCGGCGGGCCTTGTCGTCTTCACCGTCTTCGTCTTCCTGCAGGGCTGGCGCCCGACGATTATTCCGGTCGTCGCGATCCCGATCTCGCTGATCGGTACCTTCGCCATCATGGCGGCGCTCGGCGTCAGCCTGAACAGCCTCTCGCTCTTCGGACTCGTGCTGGCGATCGGCATCGTGGTCGACGACGCCATCGTCGTCGTCGAGAACGTGGAACGCCTCATCGAGGAGGGCATGAGCCCATTGGAGGCGACGCGACAGGCGATGCGCGAGGTGGCGTCGGCGCTCGTCGCGACGACGGTCGTGCTCATCGCGGTGTTCGTGCCGACCGCGTTCGTCGGCGGCATCACCGGGCAGTTCTATAAACAGTTCGCGCTGACCATCTCGGCGGCGACCGCGATCTCGACGGTCGTTTCGCTCACGCTCAGTCCGGCGCTCGCCGCGATCATCCTGAAGCCGAAGGATCAGCAGCGCGGCATCTTCTCGCGCCTGCTGCGCCTCGTGTTCGGCTGGTTCTTCCGTCTGTTCAACGTGGTCTTCGACTGGGGCAGCAAGGTGTACGCCGCGGTCATTCAGCGCACCCTGCGACTGCGCTGGCTGGCGGTGCTGCTCTTCGCCGGGCTGCTCGTCCTGACCTGGATCGGATTCCAGCGCGTGCCGACCGGCTTCATTCCGCCGCAGGACCAGGGTTACCTGATCGTCGCGGCGCAGCTGCCCGACGGCGCGTCGCTCAGCCGCACCGATGCGGTGGTGAAGCGCGTCATGAAGATCGCGCAGGAAACGCCCGGCATTCGCGGCGCGGTCGGCTTCGCCGGGTTCTCGGGCGCGACGCGCACCAACGCGTCGAATGCGGCGGCGATCTTCACGCCGATGCATCCGGCCAAGGAGCGCGCCGCGCAGGGTCTCACCATCGACGTGGTGCTGGCCGACCTGCGCGCGCGGCTGGGCGGCATCGACGAGGCGTTCATCTTCGTGCTGGCGCCGCCGCCCGTGCGCGGCATCGGAACCGGCGGCGGCTTCAAGATGCAGATCCAGGACCGCTCGTCGGCCGGCTTCGACGCGCTGAACCAGGCGGTCTGGTCCATCGCGGGCGCGGCCAATCAGGAGGAGGGCCTCGTCCAGGTCTTCTCCACCTTCTCGAACGGGACGCCGCAGCTCTTCGCCGACATCGACCGGACGAAGGCGCGCATTCTCGACGTGCCGATTCCGAACATCTTCGAGGCGCTGCAGGCCTATCTCGGCTCGGTCTACGTCAACGACTTCAACTACCTCGGTCGCACCTACCGCGTGACCGCGCAGGCGGAGCCGGAGTTCCGCGACGAGGAGAGCGATCTGCTGCGGCTGCGCACACGCAGTTCGACCGGCGCGATCGTTCCGCTCGGCTCGCTCGTCGAGCTCAAGCGCCGCACCGCACCGGATCGCGTCGTGCGCTACAACCTCTTCCCCGCGGCCGACATCAACGGCGATACGCTGCCCGGCTTCTCCACCGGCGAGGCGCTCGACGTGATGGAGCGACTGGCGGACGAGATGCTGCCGGAAGGCATCGGCTACGAGTGGACCGACCTCGCGTACCAGGCGCGCCAGGCGGGCGACTCCGGCGCGTTCATTTTCATCCTCTGCGTCGTGCTGGCGTTCCTGACGCTCACGGCGCTCTACGAGAGCTGGACGCTGCCGCTCGCGGTCATCCTGATCGTGCCGCTCTGCCTGCTGTTCGGGCTGGGGGGCGTGGCGCTGCGCGGGATGGACAACAACATCCTCGTGCAGGTCGGGTTCGTCGTACTCGTCGCGTTGGCGTGCAAGAACGCGATTCTGATCGTCGAGTTCGCCAAGGCGCGCGAGGAAGAGGGCATGAGCCCCTTCGACGCGGCAGTGGCGGCGTGCCGCCTGCGGCTGCGGCCGATCCTGATGACGGCGTTCTCGTTCATTCTCGGCGTGCTGCCACTCGTCTTCGCGACCGGGGCCGGCGCCGAGATGCGGCAGGCGCTCGGGACGACCGTGTTCTCCGGCATGGCGGGCGTCACGCTGTTCGGCATGCTGCTGACGCCGGTCTTCTACGTCATCCTGCGGAACATGGCGCGCAAGAAGTGATCCCGAAGGAACTGGAGGCGCTCCTCGACGAACGCGACGGCTACGTCGAGGGGGCGCTGCACGTGCGCGGTCGTGCCGCCGAGCCCGCGTGGCACTCGCTGGAGGAGGTCTGGAAGGGCGAGCACGCCTTGCATCGCCTCTACCGCCACGTGAAGCCGACCGATGTCCCGTTCGCGCAGGACTGCCTCGGCGACCAGTTCCTGCTGCGCGACGGGGCGGTCCACCGGCTCGAGGCGGAAACGGGCGACATCGAGCAGCTTGCCGACGACCTCGGCGCGTTCCTCGCCATGGCCGCCGAGGACCCGCAGGCGATTCTCGGCAGCGACTGGATCGAAGTGCTCGAGAAGCGCGGCGGCAAGCTGGAGCCCGGACAGTCGATCCACGTCTACCCGCCCTTCGTCGCGAAGGAGTCGGAGGACGGCGTCACGCTGAACCCCATCGACACGCTGGAGCTTCTCCGCTGGCACGCGGACTTCGCCCGCCAGATCGAGGACGTCGCCGACGGCGAGTCGATCGAGATCGAGTTCGACTAGCGCGGCGGCACCCAGCGCGCGCACCACCGAACGCCTTCCGTGCGGCACCGGTGCCGCATGTGGCGCGCATAAGCCCCTGAACGGCAGACGGTTACGGCGGCCCAAGCCAAGAGTGGTTCGTCAGGGTGCTCTTCAGGGTGCTCTTCAGGGGGCTCTTCAGGGGGCTCTTCAGGGGGCAAGGTCGAGTTCGCGGATCGAGGCGGCGAGGGATTCGGCCAGGGCGTGCGCGACCTCGCGGGTCATCTTGCGGTCGAGTTCGGCGAGGCGCTTGCCGTCGAACCAGCGGTGCTGCTCCTGCGTCAGCAGCAGCTTCGTCATGTCGCCGCCGTAGATTGCCGACTTGACCTTCGTGCCCGCCTTGATGCGTACGTCGTCCTGCGTCACCGCGGTCTGGCCGTCGAGGACCCGCACGACGCGGAATCGATAGAACGCCACCAGATCGCGGCGCTGGAAGGTCTCGATCTCCGCGGTGCCCCCGTCGGTCGTCGGAACCGCGACTTTGGTGCCCTCCTTCCCGACGCCGATCGAAGCGCGCGCAATCCACGGCACGACGACGTACTGCGCGCCGAGCTGCTCCCCCACCACGGCGGCCTGCCGGTCGCGGATCGCCATGCGGTCGAAGCCGAGCGCGCGCACCTTCTTGCGCGTGTCGACCGCGTCGACGACCCGCAGAAAGAGCGGCGTCTCCGCCGTGAGGCCCTCTTCGAGGTGGTCATTGGTCTCGGCGAGCAGGCCCGGGGGCAGCGTCGCCGCCGTGTCGTCCGCACGCCAGACCGGCAGCACGGCCACCGTCACGGTGCCCTCCTCCACGATCGTGTCGCGCAGGCGGCGCGCTTCCTCCGTATCGCGGAAAGCGAGCGCCTCGAGGACGCGGTCGTAGGCGGGCCGGTATTGGCCCTGCAGCCGGAGCTGATCGGCCGATCCGAGCAGCGCCTTCAGCAGGCCCTCGTTCCAGCGCGCGGTTTGCGCGTCGTCCAGCACGTAGCGGTTCTTGGCGTCGCGATACCGCGCAATGGCCTGCTCGTAGCGCCGGTCGGCAAGCAGCGCGTCGGCGTTCTCGAGCGCCTGGTCGGTGGCGCGCGCGATCGCGGCCTCCTTGCGCGCGACGAAGTCGGCGGGCAGCTCGAGCGCCACGCGCACCGCCGCAGCGCGATCGACCAGATTCGCGGCGCCGCCGTACTCGTTCACCGCCTGCGCGTACTGGCGGTTGCGCTCCAGCCGCTCGGCGAGTTCCAGCTTGTCCGCGAGCGCCCGTGCCCCCACGGTGGAGAGCCGCTCGCGCGCGCCGGGCAGCTCGGCGTCCTTGCGAAGCGCGTCGATGTACAGATCGGCGGCCTGCGCCCAGCGGCCCTCGGCCTCCGCCTGCTGCGCCTGCTCGAAGCGCTTCTCGGCCGAAACGCAGCCGACGAGAAGAACGAGGAGGGGAATCGATACGAGTTTGTGCACGGCTAACCTCTTTATCGGACCGTACGCCGTGCGCGGGACAGTCGGTTGGTACGCTCCGCTCCGATTGATGGAAAGGATGGAGCTCGCGCGTCCCCCGCGGCGGATTCTCTGCGTCGCGACACCCGGATTCGGGGATGCGCTGCTCGCGACGCCGCTCATCCGGTCGCTGAAGCGCGCGTGGCCCGCGGCGTCGATCGACCTGCTCGTCCACCGCGGCCGCGAGGCGATGCTGGAGGGCAACCCCGACCTGCACCGCGCGCTACCCGTGCGGAAGCGTCCGGGCCCGTTCGCGCTGCTCGCCATGCTCGCGCGGCTCACCGGCCGATACGACCTCGCGCTCTGCGCGATGCCGAGCGACCGGAACATGTTCACCATGCGCCTGGCGGCGCGGCGGCTCGTCGTCTCGCTCTACGGCTCGCCATCCAGGTCCCCGACGAAGCGCCGCGTGGCGACGCTCGCCTTTCAGAAGGACATGCAGGCCAACACGGTCGGACAGATGCTGGCATTCGCGGACGTGCTCGGCATCCCGCGCTGCTTCGAAGTGGTACCGCCCACACCGGCCGTGCCGCCCACCGAGGTGCCCGACCAGCCGTTCGCCGTCGTTCACGCGACCACGCGACGCGAAGCCAAACGCTGGTCGGAAGACGGTTGGCGCGCGGTCGGCGCCGCGCTGCAACGGGCCGGACTGCAGCCGGTCGTGACCGCCGGGCCGGACGACGACCGCGGCTACCTCGACCGCGTGCAGACGTGGCTGGGCGCCGCGACGCTCGACCTCGCCGGCCGTCTCTCGATCGCGGAGGTGGGCGCGCTCTCGTCGAAGGCGGCGCTCTTCTTCGGCGTCGACACCGCGACGAGCCATCTCGCCGCCGCCGTCGGCGCCCCCACCGTCACGCTGTTCGGTTCGGGCAACTCGCTCGTCTGGTCGCCCTGGCCGCGCGGGTACGATCGCGACTTCGTTCCGTTCTCGGGCCGGCCCGGCGTCGAGCGCGTCGGCAACGTCACGGTCGTGCAGGCGGGTGCCGACGGGCTCGACAGCCTACCGCCGGAGCCGGTGCTTGAAGCGATCCAGGCGACTCTGGCATCCAAGCCGTCATGAAGCAGCACCTCCCCTTCTGGGCGGACCTCGCCGGCAAGCTCGGCCCGCCCATGCTCGGCGGCACCATCGTCGGCTGCACGCTCGCCGGCAAGATCGAGGTGGCGCACTGGGTCCTTCTCGCGGTTGCCGTCGGCCTCGTCTACGTCGGGCATCGCGTCCAGTTCCATCGTTGAGGCGGAGCGCTACTCGTTCGTCAGTTCGCCGCCCTCGACCAGGCGGTAGAACCGACCCACCTCGACGTCGCGGAAGGTCTGGGTGGGGCTGCCGGGGCCGCACCAGCGAACCGTGAGCTCGTCGATCTTCTTCGCCTTGCCGAGCCCGATGACCTGACGCACGTCGTCCTGGTGTCCGACGTGGCCGTGCCCACCGCTGACCTCGCGCACCTGCAGCAGCCCGCCCGCCTTGATCGTGATGCGCGCGCCGATCGCCATGCGGTTGGATCCGCCCGCGCGCCAGCCCTTGCCGCGCAGGGAGAGGCTCACGAACGTATTGCCGCTGCGGTTGGCGATCTCGTTGCGCCAGACCGCGACCTGGCGCGGCAGTTTCGCGGCGCGCGTCGGATGCGGATTGTTGCCCGCCAGAACATCGAGGTCCCCGTCGCGATCGAAGTCGGCCAGCGAAAGCTGCGTGGAGTCCGGCCAGTCGAGCCCGATCGCTTCCGTCACGCGCGTGAACGTCCCGGGCTCCTTCTGGTGGTACGCCTCGAGCACGTTGCGGTCGGGATAGACGCTCGAGGAGACGAGCAGATCGAGACGGCCATCGTTGTCGAAGTCGATCCACGCCACGTTGAAGTCGCCGTGGTTCCAGTTGCGCACCTCGTGCACGCGTTCCAGCGCACCGGTTTCGCGCCGGAACTTCGCCCCCATGTTGGTCAGGATCTCCGTCACGTCGGAGCTCTCGCCCGCCCAGCGGTGCGTGTACTCGCTCACGATGACGTCGAGGCGGCCGTCGTTGTCGTAATCGCCGAACGCGCAATCGAAGCTGTTGCCGTTGGAGCGGAACGGCAGTTCGCCGCGGCGGCGCACGTCCTCGGGGTACCGCCCGTGGCGCACCGCGTCCCCGTCGAACACGGTCTGTTCGCCGATCTCGACGAAGGTGCCGTCCCCCTCGTTGCGCCAGTGCAGGTTCCACTGCCGGCCGTACGAGAGCGTGAAGAGATCGAGGTCGCCGTCGTTGTCCCAGTCGGCCGCGGCCACGCCGTACGTCGGTCGGTGGCTCTGCCGTCCGATGCGCGCGCGCAGTTCGTCGGGAATCGGGTCGGGCCGCGGATCGGGTAGCGAGTCGCCGGGCTTGGCGTGCGGCAGCATGAGGCCGGCCGCCTTCGTGACGTCGACGAATCCGCCCTTGCCGTCCCCGCGGTAGAGGCGGTCGGGATACGAGGCGAGCCCGTTGCCGAAGTCGCGGTACCAGCTGCCGGTGAACAGATCGAGCTTGCCGTCGCGATCGAAGTCGAGGAAGCAGGCGCCGCAAACGGTCGACACCGGCATGGCGACCGGAGGATCGAACCGGCGAAAGGAGCCGTTCTCCCAGCGGAAGAAGAACTCCGGCGTCTCCACGACGTTGGACGGGTCCTGCGTCGCGTAGCCGGATGCGTAGAGGTCCCAGTCGCCGTCGTCGTCGATGTCGCCCGCGACGAGCATGTGCACCGCGCGCCCGCGCAGGTTCAGCGAAGCGGTGACGTCGGTGAAGCGCGCGCCCTTCTCGGACCGGTAGGCCGACCAGAGGCGCGTCCGCACCAGCCGACGCAGCTCCCGCTCGCTCACGAAACCGTCGCGGTCGAGGTCGTAGCCCGCGAAACGGGCGGGCGCGCCCTTCCAGTCGCGACGCGCGACGAAGCGATTGGGCGAGGTGCCGACGAACGTCGACTCGCCCATCATCGCCTCGAGCTGCGCGCGACCGTCGGCGGACATGACGAGCATGTCGGTCCAACCGTCGCCGTCGAAGTCGATCCACTTGACGCGCTTGCCCTCGACGCCGCCGAGTCCGAGCGACGCCGACACGTTGCGGAACCACGGCTCCTCGGCGCGCGCGAGCGGCGCAAGCAGCAGCAGGATCAGGTAGCGAGCCATGTCTCGTGCACGTGCAGCCACTCGAGTCCGTTGGGCGCATCCTCGCGCGCCCGCAACAGCGCGGTGCTGATGCGGCCCTTGCCGTCCTGCCACTCCTCGTAGGTCGCGAGCACGAAGCCGTCGCCCAGCGGACGCTCGACCAGGTTGCGCACTTCGATCTTCACCGGGCGCTTGCCCTGGACTTCGAGCAGGCCGCGGACGAGCTCCTCGCGCGTGCGCAGGTTCCCGCCCGGACCGATGATCGTGAACGCCGGCGCGAGCACGCGATCGGCGCGCGCGAAGTCCTCCGTCTCACCCCCGAGCCACTGCTCGAAGAAGCGGTGCAGCTCCTCGACCTCGGTCAATACCATCCGGGCTGCGTCCTTCGCTGGGAGTCCTGTTCGATGCGCAGGCGCATGCGCTTGATCTCCTCGCTCTCGGGATCGATCGCCTGCGCGCGCTGCACGGCGTCGATCGCGCGGGGGAAGCTGCGGCGGATGAGGTAGAGGCTGGCGGTATTCAGGTAGGCATCCACGCCTTCCTGCTGCGCCACCTTCCGCAGGTCGTCGATCTGCTTCTTCCAGTCGGGATGCTTCGCCGCGAGCTTGTCGAGCGATCGCAGCGCCGACTCCGCGCGCTTCGCCGCAATGGAGAAGGACTTCTTCTTCTTCGAAGTGCCCTTGGTGCGGAGGCCGCGCAGGTTGTGCTCGCGCGCCTGCCGCACGCGGTTTTCGATCGGCGCCAGCGCCTTCGCCCGCGCGCGCTCGTCGGCGGCGTCGGGCGCGGGCTCCGGCTTGTCGCTGACGTTGCGCCACGACTGGTCCTTGTCCGAGTGGTAGATCTCGAGGATGAACTTGCGCGCCTCGTCGGCGGTCTTCGTCTCGTTGAGCTCGGTCAGGATGCTGGCGGTGAGCCGCTCGGCGTGTCGCACGTCACCGTGCTCGAGAGCGCGGCGCGCGTTGGCGAGCATCGTCCCGGCGATCTTCTCCTGTAGCTTCGGGAGCTCCTGCTTCTCGAAGCTCTCGACGCGCTTCGGATCGAGCAGCAGCGCGCGCTTGTAGTGGTGGTGGCTGCGCGTGAAGAGCCCGTTCTCGAAGCACCAGAGCGCGACCTCGATGTGCGTCTGCGCGTCCACGTTCGGCAGCACGCGCATCGCCGCGTTGTACATCGAGATCGGCTCGACGTGTTTCGCCTCGAGGTAGAGCTCCTCGCCCTTCACCTTGAGCCGGATGCCCTTCTCGGTGACTTCGACAACCTCGCCCTTGAGGGTCGATCCGTTCTGCAGCGTGACCTCGATCTCGTCGGCGCGCGCCACCGCGGCCACGAGGCCCAGGACCGCCAGAATCATGCCTTGGTTCCACATGGGGCGTCATTCTGCCATGCGGGCCCGTTCCGCCATTTCCTGTAGGGATTGCCGGAGTCACCACAACCCCTAGCGGTGCGAATAGGGCGTTCTTCCAATGGCGCGGCCCCGATGGCGCGCCTACTCTCGTTCCCGTCACGCAACCGCTCTCGCACACGTTGGGCACACCGACCATGACCGCCGGCGACACGCTTGTCACCTTCTGTCTGCTTTCGATCCTGATCGTGCTGATCTGCGAAGCCTGTTGGCGCGCAAGACTGCCGCGGATCGGAACGCCGAAACTCGGCATGCCGAGAGGCGGCCGCCGCAAGTGGATCGGGCGAGAAGGGTAGGGATAGAGAGACACCATGAGTTACGTACCGAATGAGGGATCGAAGCGCTGCCGTCGCTGCGACGAGATCAAGCCCGTCACCGAATTCCGCGTCTTCCGCGTCTACGGTTCCGCGGATCGGGAGTATCGCCGTTCCTGGTGCAAGTCCTGCGAGCGCGCCTACTCCAAGGAGTGGCGCCAGAAGAACCCCGGCTACCACGCCGAATGGAGCCGCGCCTACCGCTCGATGAAAGTCTGAGCCGGCCCCGTCCGGCTCGTCTTGAGTCATCGGTCGAGGTATCCGATTCGCCCGGCCCCGCCGCGCGATCCGTACAATGTTCGACATGGAGGGCGGGTTCGACATGCAGGGCGGGTTCGACTCGCAGCGAGGCGCCGACTCGGGCTTCGTGCGTTCGGCCTGGCGACCCGACGAGGTCGTCCTGCGCCTGCTCCAGGAGGAGCTGAGCCAGGCGGCGAGCGGTTCGCGCGACTTTCATCGCGCGCTGCTGGTCATCATTCGCCGGCTGTGCGGGGAGCTCGACTGGGATTTCGGCGAAGCGTGGGTGCGCTCGCGCGACGGGTCGGCGCTCAAACCCGGGCCCACATGGCCGCGCTCCAATCCGGCGTACGTTGCCTATCGCTCGGCGTCGCGCCGGCTCGGGTTCCTGCCGGGCGGCGGGTTGCCGGGCCGCGCCTGGCAGTCCGCGGCGCCGGTCGGCATCGACGACATCGAGGAGGAGCCGGCCGCGCAGTTCACACGTCGCAACGCGGCGCTGCGCACCGGCTTCCGCCGCGCGATGGCGATCCCGTTGCTCGCCGGCGAGGACGATGTCGTCGCGGTCGTGGTGCTCTACCGCTGCGAGGGCCCGCCGGCGTCGGCGGCCGAGCTCGAACTCATTCGCCACACGGTGGCGCCGCTCGGACCGGTTGTCGCGCAGAAGCGGGTCGAGGTCGAGCTGGCGGTGCGCGAACGGCAGCAGAAGGCGGTCGCCCGCATCGGCATGGCGGCGCTTGCCGATCGGACCGACGTCGACACGCTGCTCGCCAAGGCGGTGCGCCTCGCTGCGAACACGCTCGGCGTCGGGCACGCGGAGCTGCTCGAGCAGTTGCCGGGCGAACCGAAGTTCCGGCTGCGCGCCGGGACCGGCTGGGGCGCCAAGTCGTACGAGCTGGCGACGACGGACGAGTTCCAGGCGGGCTACACGCTGCGCGCGCGCGAGCCGGTCGTCGTCTCCGACCTCGATCGCGAGACGCGTTTCCAGCCGACCGCGATGCATCGCGACCACGACATCACGAGCGGACTGAGCGTGATCGTGTACGGACACGAGGGTCCCTTCGGCGTGCTCGCCGTGCACAGCCAGCAGCGCCGCTCGTTCACGCCGGACGACGTGCACTTCCTGCAGGCGGTCGCCAACGTGATCGGCACCGCGATCGAGCGCAAGCACGTCGAGAGCGAGCTCGCGGAGCACCGGCAGCACCTCGAGACGCTCGTCGCGAAGCGCACGGCGCAGCTCGACAAGTCGCACGAGCGGCTGCGGCTGGCGGAGCGGCTCGCGTCGGTCGGCACGCTCGCCGCCGGTCTCGGTCACGACCTCGGCAACACCATCCTGCCGATCCTCTGCCGCCTCGATGCGCTGGCGGCGCAGGATCTGCCGGAAGAGGCGCAGGCGGAGATCGGGGCGGTGCGTCACGCGGTCGACTATCTGCGTCAGCTGAGCCAGGGTCTGCGCCACTTCGCGCTCGACCGCGACGGGGAGCACCGCGCGGGCGGCGTGACGCGGCTGAAGGACTGGTGGGAGCAGGCGTCGCCGCTGCTCAAGACGTCCATCTCCAAGCGCGTCGAGCTGCAGGCGGAGATTCCCGCCAACCTGCCGCCGGTCGCCCTTGCGCCCAACAAGCTCTCACAGTCGGTCCTGAACCTCGTGGCCAACGCGGCCGAGGCGATCGACGGCGACGGCTGGATCAAGGTGCGCGCGCGCACGCTACCCGGCGACCGCATGCGCATCTCGATCGCGGACAACGGTCGCGGCATGTCGACCGAGGAGCGGCGCCACGCGCTGGAGCCGTTCTTCACGACGAAGACGCGCGCGGTGTCGACCGGACTCGGGCTGGCGCTCGTGCACGGCGTCGCCAAGGGCGCGGGCGGCACCGTCGACATCGACTCGGCGCCGGGGCGCGGGACGACGGTGCACCTGACGCTGCCGACGGCGACCGCGCCGCGCGTACCTGCGCCGGGCACCGCGGACGCACCGGCCGCACCGTTCTCGGTCGTCGGCATCTCGATCGACGACCGGCGCATGGCGGCGTACGCATCGCTGCTGGTGCGATCGGCCGGGCTGGAGCCGCGCCACTGCCCGCCCAACGAGCCCGGCGCGTGCCGCATCTGGATCGCGGAGCCGGGACGCACGGCGCCCAGGACCGCGCAGCAGTTTCTCGAGGAGGACGCGCGGCGCCGCGTGGTGCTCTT
Source organism: Planctomycetota bacterium (assembly GCA_039182715.1). Lineage (GTDB taxonomy): Bacteria > Planctomycetota > PLA2 > PLA2 > PLA2 > JBCDBY01. The sequence goes on along the minus strand of JBCDBY010000021.1, from coordinate 3,678 downwards.
CGGCGACGCGCCGGGGCGCACCGGCGCGGGCTATCATTTCGTGGATCGACGAGGCGGACCGGACGCGATGCGTCGCGGGCTCCGCGAGGTCGTGTTCCAGGTCCTGGAGGAGGACGATGAGTCAGCAGATCACCAAGGTCCTGTGCGTTGACGACCACGCGTTCCTCGCCGAGGGACTTCGCTCGAAGATCTCCCTCGAGAAGGACATGGACTTCGTCGGCTGGTTGCCGGACGCGACCAGCCTGCTCAAGGAGGTCGAGGCGCGCGAGCCCCACGTCATCACGCTCGACATCGAGATGCCGGGCCCCGATCCGTTCGAGGCGCTCGCCGATGTGGCGCGGCGCTTTCCCGACGTACGCGTCATCATGCTGAGCGCCTACGTGCGCGACCGCTACCTCGATGCGGCGGTCGAGGCGGGCGCGTGGGGCTTCCTGTCGAAGGCGGACGACCCGGACACGATCGTGCAGGCGATCCGGAAGGTGGCCGGGGGCGACTTCGCGATCGGCCCGTCGGTGGAGGGTCGCCTCCCGCTGGAGAAGATCACCCGACGCGGCAAGGAGAGCACCAAGGTGCAGTCGCGCAGCAACCTGCTCACGAATCGCGAGCAGCAGATCCTGCGCATGATCGGACGCGGCATGAGCCGGCACGAGATCGCCAAGGAACTGTTCCGGAGCTCGAAGACCATCGACGCGCACCAGCAGTCGATCATGAAGAAGCTCGACCTCCACGACCGCGTCGAACTCGTCCGCTACGCCATCCGCGAAGGCATCGTCGAGCCCTAACCCCCAAGCGCCCCCTCCCCCGCCTCGGAGCGTACGCAGTACGCTTCGGGTGCGTGGTAAGCACTTTCGGGGCAATGGGTTACGGCTGCCGACTGCGCCATGGGGGTGCGCACTTTCGTCGAGAGGCGAAATCCTCGGCTGCGCACCCCCATGGCGCTGTCGTCGGCTGTAAACTCCTGCGGCAGAGACTTTTACGATGAACCAGGGGCGTACGCAGTACACACCGGAGGACCACTGGGAGTCGGTGGCGCTGGCGACGGAGGGGGTGGATCCGTTCTGCTCCGCTTCGGATTGGTGCGAGGCGGCGCGGGCCGCCTGGGCGCCGCATCTGCGGCCCTGGATCCGGCCTCTGGAGCACGGCTACCTCGCCTTTCTCGTCGAGCGCTCGGGTCTTCTGCGCGTGCTCTCACCGTTCGATCGCATGTGGGGCTACTCCTGCCCGGTGCTCGGCACGGCCGCAGCCGCACGCGAAGCGGCGGACGAGATGCTCGCCGAGACGCAGACGTGGCATCTCGCCCTGATCACCGGACTGGCGCGCGGCTCGCCACTCTGGAACGGACTGCTCGCCTCGTTCCGCGATCGCTGCGCCCTCGGCGTGGGCGAAGTGCAGCGCCGCTGGCAGGCGTCGCTCGACGGCTACTGGGATCGCCGGTCGCGCAAGCTGCGGCACGAGCTGCGACGACTGGGCGCGCGCGCCGAACGAGCGGGCGTCACCGTCGAGCGGGCCGACGGCGACGCGGCCTCGATCTACGCGCGTATCCTCGACATCGAAGCGCGGAGCTGGAAGGGCCCTGCCGACACCGGCCTGCGCAACGAGGAGATGCGCGCCTTCTACCGCGAGCTGGTCAAGCGGCTGCACGCGCGCGATCGACTGCGCGTCCGGTTCGCGCGACTGCAGGGCGAGGACATCGGCTACATCGCGGGCGGCGTCATCGGCGACCAGTACCGCGGCCTGCAGTTCAGCTTCGACAACCGCTTTCGCGACCTGGCGCCGGGCAACCTCATGCAGCGCGTCGAGATCGACGCGCTCATCGAGGAGGGCTTCACCGTCTACGACCTCGGCATCGACCTGCCCTACAAGGCGCGCTGGGCCGACACCTGCGTCGAAACGACGACGCTCGTGATCAGGCGCCTTTGAACCCGTCGCCGTCGAGCGTCTCCCAGCGCACCACCTCCTCCATCGGGAAGCGGCTGGTCGGGAACACGCCGCCGTCGCCGGGGTGGCCGAGCGTGACGAGCATGACCGGGACGTGGCTCTCGTCCAGGCCCACGATCTCCGAGACCTTCGCGGGGTCGAACCCGATCATGGGGCAGGTCCGCAGTCCCTCCGCCTGCGCGACGAGCATGAGCGTCATCGCCGCGAGCGACGCGCTGCGGATCGCCTCGTCGCGCTGCAGCTGCGGCTTGCCGTCGTAGATGCCGCGGATCATCCCGACGACCTTCTCCGCGACCTCGGCCGGCGCGTGCGCCTGCGAGCGCTCCGCGTCCTCGTGCGCGTTGACCTTGCCGCACACGATGACGTCGACCGCCGCCGCGCCGACGTGCGGCTGGCCCCACGCCGCGTCCATGAGCTGCTTGCGGCGCGCGGCGTCGCGCACCAGCACGAAGCGCCAGTGCTGCAGGTTGAAGGAGGACGGGCTCTCGAGCACGAGCTCGAAGATGCGCTGCAGCGTCGCGTCGTCGACCTCGCGGTCGGCGTAGGACTTCACGCTGCGGCGGTCGCGGATGGCTTGGGACAGATCCATGCGGCGATTATCGCCCGAGCATCGAGCGATAGAGGCCTTCGTACTGGTGTGCGCTCACGGTCCAGGAGAAGTCGCGGCGCATGCCGTTGTCCTGCGCCTCGTGGAACGCCTGCCCGTCGCCGAACATCTGCAGCGCGAAGTCGAGCGCACCCCAGAGCGAGTGCGTGTCCGCCCACGTGGCGAGGATGCCGGTGCCGCCCGACCCGTGGCCCACATAGGGCAGCACCGTGTCGCGCAGTCCCCCGCGCGCGGTGACGATCGGCACGGCGCCGTAGCGCATGGCGTACATCTGCGTGAGGCCGCACGGCTCGAAGCGCGACGGCATGCAGAAGAAGTCGGAGCCGGCATAGATGCGGTGCGCCGCCTCCTCGTCGTAGCGTTCGAGCAGCGACACGCGGTTCGGCCAGCGGCCGTGCGCGCCACGGAAGAGCTCGAGCGTGTGGTGGTCGCCGGTGCCGAGCATGACGAGCTGCCCGCCCGCGTCGACGAGCCAGCGCAACAGCGGGCCGAGCAGGTCGAGCCCCTTCTGCTTCGTCACGCGCGAGACGATGCCGAAGACCGGCGACGCCGCGGAGACGTCGAGCCCCGCCATCTCCTGCAGGACGCGCTTGCACTCCGCCTTGCCGCTCTTGTCGTCCGCGTCGTAGTGCGCGGGCAGCAGCGGATCGTCCGCCGGGTTCCACGTCGCGGTGTCGATGCCGTTGAGGATGCCGACGAAGTCCGAGCCGCGCGAACGCAGCACGCCGTCGAGACCGTACGCCTCTTCCGGCCGCAGGATCTCCTCCGCGTAGCCGGGGCTCACGGTGGTGACCTTGTCCGCCATCACCAGCGCCGACTTCATGAGCGAGAAGTTGCCGTGGAACTCGAACGGCGCGTAGCCGAAGAAGCGGCGCGGATCGAGACCGGTCAACCAGAACTGGTCCGAGCCGTAGATGCCCTGATAGCCGAGGTTGTGGATCGTGAAGACGCTCGGCGGCGCGCCCTGGTCCTTGAGGTAGGTCGGCAGCATGCCGGTGTGGTTGTCGTGGCAGTGCACGATGTCCGCCGGCAGCACGCCGTCGCCGACCGCCCGCCGCGCCGCCTGCTGGAGCGCGAGGCACTGGAACAGCGAGTCGTGGAAGCCCTCGCCGGTCCACGGGTCGGTATAGACG
>JBCDBY010000020.1:0-25604 GCA_039182715.1 Planctomycetota bacterium | reverse complement strand
CGCGACGCGCGTCGCGCGCTCGAAGACTTCGACCATCTTCTCGGCGAGCCGGCGCTTGCCGGAGTCGCGCATGAACGGGCACACGGCCCGCGCCGACTGCGCGGCGTTGAGGAACTCGCCCCAGCGATTCTGGTTGTAGTGCTGCTCCGCGACGGTGACCGCGTTGCTCGCGAGGACCGTGTCGCCGCGCAGGTTGGTCTTGATGCGGAAGCTGAACGCGCCGTCGGCGATCGGCCCCATGACCGCCCAGCGGTTGCCGGCCGCATCCACCGTGGCGACGGTGGCGAGGCGTCCGGTGTCGCTCGCGGCGACGACCGAGATCGCACGCCCACGCCCGCCGACGAGCAGCTTGCGGACGCCGTCGAGACGCGTCACGCCCGCCTCGGGGAAGGCCGCGTGGAACTCCGGCTGCTGCCCCGGCGTGAAGGCGCGCCAGCCGCCCTGCGTCAGATAGCCGCCCGCCTCGGTCCATTCGATGCCGAGCATCTTCGCTTCGTTGCCGCTGCTGATCCTGATCGTCAGGAACTGATCGTCGGCCGCCGTCACGGCGACCTCCATGGTGCCGCCGTCGATCGCGCGCCCGCCCTCGCCGTAGGCGACGAGGCGCCCCTTCACGAGCGACGGAAGGCCGTTGTAGAGAAGCGCGACCTGCTGGCCATCCACCGTCACGAGAGCGAAATTGCTCTGTTCGACGGACTCGACGCGCGCCGGCCCCATCTGGACGAGCGCCGCATTGTCGAGCGTCGCGCTACCCGCGCCGGTGAACAGGACGCCCGCCTGGACCGTCGTGGCCCAGGTCGGCGCGCTCGCCTCGACCGTGCCGTCGGTGGCGAAACGCCACTGTTCGAGACCACCGCCGCGGAAGCGCATGCCGAAGCGCGCGTTGTCGCCGTCGCTGAACTGGCCCGAGAGCTTGAAGGCGCGCTTGCGCGCGTTGAATCGTTCGCTGTAGAAGATCGCGCCGCCGTCGTCACCGGCGCGGAAGCCGAGGCGGCCGCCGCCGGCCTGCGCCCAGTCGACTTCGCCGGAACCGGTATCGCCGCCGCTCCAGTAGAGCGCACTCGAAGCGCGGGGGAAGCCGTAGCCGAGCAACAGGTTTCCGTCCGGGCCGGTGTCGATCTGCTTGGTGGTGCGCGGCGCGAGCTGCGTCAGGTAGTAGAGCGCGCCGCAGATGCCGAGGAAGAGGACAACGTAGATCAGGTTGGCGGGATTCCGCTTGCGGACCGACGCGAGGTCGAGGTCGCGCATCATGCCCCATTCCGCCTCGTCGTCGTCGACGCCGGCGAGCTCCAGGTCGATCTCCGCCATGGCGGGATCCTGGAAGACGAAGCGCGTGTTGCCGATGCGGATGCGCGCGCCGTGAACGAGCTGCGTCTCGGTCACCATCTCGTTGTTCACGAGCGTGCCGTTGGTCGAACCGAGATCGCGCAGCGTGTAGCCGTTGAGATCGCGCACGATTTCGCAGTGGTAGCTCGACGCGACGTTGTCCTGCAGGACGATGGCGTTCGAGTCCTTGCGCCCCATCGTGGTGCGCTGCGCGCTCAGTTCGACCTTGTCGCCCTTGCGATCACCGCGCGCGTAGACGAGCGAGCTCACGCTGCTGTCGCCGGACGGTGCCGGACGCGCATGGGGATCGTCGTATTCGATCTCCGTCGCACCGATTCGAATGACGTCGCCATGTTGAAGCGGACGTTGCTTGACCTGCACGCTGTTGAGCAGGGTTCCATTCGTGGAACCGAGGTCGGCAACCTCGTAGCCTTCGTCGGCACGCGTCACGGACGCGTGGCGTCTCGACGCCTGGCCGTCTTCAATCGGCATGTCGCATTCGGGAGAGCGACCAATCGTGACGGAGTCACGGTTGTCCAGCGACAACTCCGTCACCACGCCTTCCGGCGTGCGCAAAATCAGCTTTGCCATGGGTATTTCCTGCCGTTCGGGAGAGGCGGATCTCGGCTGTCCAACGCTCTCCACCGGTCACGAGGGCCCAACGGCGGAACCACCGCGCATCCTTTCCTCGTGATCGGAACGGGGGATTATAGGTCAGCCGGATTGGACCGCGCAACCGTACATTTGGAACGACGCGCGAACCTAAACCGCAGTCACAAAAGGACTTCTGACTTCTGCGCCGATTTCCTGCTTCCCGGCAACAAAGTTTCCATTGCCCGCTCTCGGGGACGGGGTGAGAGCTTGGAATCGGAGAGGGAGGGGCCTGAGAGCGCGGAGGTTTCGCGCTGAGATTGCTGAGGGACGCTGAGGCGCTGAGGTCAGACAAGTTGCGATAAACATCTGTCGCACGGGGAGTTACGAGGAGCCACCCAAGTTCCGCAGCCTCGCACCTTTCTTCCTCGGCGATCTCAGCGGTCTGCAGCCGCTTGTCGGATCAGAGCCTCGAGGTGGAAGCAGAGGGCGCAGAGTTTCAGCGCGGAGTTCGCGGAGCATTCGCGGAGAACGCTGAGAGCAAAGGAGAGGTGCAACAGGCTCGTCCGATGCTCCCCTGCCTTCCCCTCCGCGAACTCCGCGGCTGCTCGGCGGGCTCCGCGCTCAAACTCCGCGCTCTCAGTCTGCTCTGCGGCCTGTTGGGACGAAGCGTGACGCCCCGGCGAGACGTCCCTCAACATGGACGGAGCTCGCGGAGGGTTTCTCAGCCCCGCCCGTCGCTCCCCCCAATTCGTCCCTCAGCGATCTCAGCGCACCTCAGCAGCCTCAGCGCGAAACCTCAGCGCGAAAACTCCGCGCCCTCAGCTCCCTCACGCAACCCGCGACCCTAGTCCACGTCCAACCGGTACCGCTCGATCTTCTTCCGCAGCCCCAGCCGCGACAACCCGAGCTTCGCCGACGCGCGTGTCTTGTTGCCCTCGGTCTGCTTGAGCGTCTCGACGATGACGCGCTTCTCGAGCTCCTCGACGAGCTCCTTCAGCCCTCCCTCCGGCAGTTCGGACGGCGGTGTCGCGGACGGGTCGCCGCTGAACACCGGCGGCGAGAGCAGCGACGGCGTGAGCACGCCACGCTGCAGCGACAGCAGGCGGCCGGTCTCGGCGCGCAGCTCGCGCACGTTGTTGGGCCACGGGTACAGCTGCAGTCGATCGACCAGCGAGGGATCGACGTCGGGCCGGTCGATCTCCTGTTCCGCGCAGAGGCTGTCGAGGAAGTGCTCGAAGAGCGGAAGGATGTCGTCCCGGCGGTCGCGCAGCGCGGGCACCACGATCTCGTTCGCGTCGAACTCCGCGCGCAGCCCCTCATCGTGGTCGTCGCCTGTGTCTGTCGTCGACGCGAGCAGGCGCGCGCTTCCCGCTTCTTCGCGGACGCGCGCGCGCAGCTCCGGCGGCAGCCGATCGACCTGCTGCAGCAGCAGCGTGCCCTCCTGGGCCTGCGCGACAAGCCCCGGCGTCCCGTCCCGTCCGAAGAGCTGCGACTCGAACAGATCGGACGGCACGCTGCCGCAGCGCAACGCCACGAAGCGTCGTTCGCCGCGCGCCCCGTTGTAGTGGATCGCGCGCGCCAGCAACTCCTTGCCGGTTCCGCTCTCGCCGCGCAGCAGCACCGGCGAATCGGACACGAGCGCCTGATCGACGAGGCCGAGGACGCCGCGCATCTCGGGACTCTGCGCCACGATGGACGCGGTGTCGTATCGCAGCCCCAGCTCCTGGCGGCTCAGGTCGAGATCGGCGCGCACGCCGGCGAGCTCGCGCGACTGGCGGCGCAGCAGCGTCTTGAGCTTGGCGTTGAGCCGTCCGATGCGCTCGCGCGACCGGCGCAGCTGCTCCTCGCGCTTCTGCAGCTCGACGACGCTGCGCGACGCCGCGACGGTGAGCGCCGCGTAGTCGCAGAACGTCGTCACGAGCGTCGCGTCCGCCTCGCGGAACTGCGCCGTCACGTCGCTGTTTTCGAGGTAGATCGCGCCAAGCGGACCGTCCTTGACCTTGAGCGGCACGCAGAGCACCGAACGCAGACGCAGATAGGCGACCGAGCGGCCGCCCGCGAAGCGCGCGTCCCCACCGGCGTCCTCGGTCATGACCCAACGCCCCGAGTCGACCGCTTCGCCGGCGATCGACCGGCTGATCTTCTCCTCGGGATGCTCGAGATCCTGCCCGCGGCGGTCGCGAGCGACGCGGAAGTCGAGGCCGTTGAGCGTGACAAGGAACAGGAACCCCTTCTCGGCGCCGGTCAACTCGATGGCGCTGTCCACGATCCGGCGCAGCAGCGCCTCCTCGTCGGTCGTGCTCGCCACCGCTTTGGAGAGGTTGAGCACGCGCCGCAGGCGTCGGTTCTCCTCCTGCAGCTCCTCCGGATCGACGTCGTTCGCGCGACCGCGCCGCGAGCGACGACTCCCGCGGGGAATCTCCATGTCCTGGTCCCAGCTGATGCGGAAATCGGTCACGCCGATGCGCACCGTTTCCCCGTTGTCGAGCTCGTGCTGGTCGATCGGCGCGCCGTCCACGAACGTCCCGTTGCTCGAGGCGAGATCCTCGACGGCGAAGCCGGTCGACGACCGGACGATGCGACAGTGGCGCCGGGACAACTTGTTGTCGTCGAGCGGCAGGTCGTTGTCGGGGTCGCGCCCCACCGTGACGGGCAGCGCCGCGAATTCGTGCTGCTCCCCGTCCACCTCAATGCGGATCATCGATGCTCTCTCCAGACTCGGTCCACGCTATGAACGTGGCTTAGTCGCCGTCGGTTCCGCGTATCTTTTCCAGGTAGGAGCGCGCGAGGGCGACGCCCTCCTCCTTCTCGCGGCCGGCCTCCTCCATCGCGGCGACGTAGCGCTCGAACCAGGCCTGGGCGATGGCCTGTTTCTTCTGCGCCCGCGCGATGCGGCCGAGTTCGAACATCGACTCGGGAAAGTCCGCGGAGGAGTCCGAGTTGGCCACGACCGCGAGCTCGTCCTTCGCCGCGTCGAGCCGACCCGCACGAGCCAACGAGAGCCCGAACATGTAGCGCAGCTCGACCGACTCGGGGAAGAGACGGTGCGCGCGACGGAAATAGGGCACCGCTTTTTCGTGCTCGCCGGCGCGGAAGTGGACCACACCCTGTTCGTACGCGATGCCTGCCTGCTTGCGATCGATCTCGATGAACTCGGGCGCCAGCTGGCGCAACCGAACGCGCACCTGCTCGTTCTCGGGATCGTCCGGCCACGCCTCGACCGCGCGGCGCAGCGCGTCGATCGCCAGCTCCTTCGCGCGGTCGCGCGACGGCTGGTCCTTCAGCTTGAGCCAGGTGATGAAGTAGCTCGCGCCGAGCCGCCGGAAGTAGAGCGAACGCAGACGGGGAAGGTCGGGGTCGTCGGGCGCGAGCTGCTCGAGGTGCGAGAGCGCTTCATGCGCGCCCTTGTAGGCGTCGGGCGAGTTGATGCCGGTCTTGGAACCGAAGTCCGGCGTCACGTTCAGCTCGATGCGCTCCTTGTAGAGTTCCGGGATGTCGCCGGCGTCCTCGGCCACCTGCAGCAGCGTGCGGTGCGCCGACTTGAGCTGGCCGCCAAGGCGCGCCTCGCGCACCACCTTCAAGCAGATCCGGGCCCACTCGTGACGCGGCTCGCGCGCCCGCGGATTGACCGCCATGGCGCGACGGTAGTAGAGGATCGCGCTCTGGAACGCACTGCGTCGCCCCATGTTGCCGGCGTCGGGCCGGTCGTAGAGCAGGTGGTACATGTTGGCCACCTCGAAGAGCGCGTCGAAGTAGTTCGGATCGAGCCGCAGCGCGCGCTGCAGGATGCGAATGCCGTCGTCGAGGTTCTGCGGCGAACCGCCCTTCACGTACACCAGCCGATGCAGGACCGCCTCGCGCAGGTAGACCTCCTTGAGCCCGGGCGCCATCTCGCGCACGCGCTGGAAGTCCGCCTTCGCGCCGATCTCGTCCTCGAGCGAGAACCACGCCTCGCCCCGCAGCAGGCGCGCGTACACGAACGTCGGGTGCTGCTCGATGAGCTTGCCCAGCGCGGCGATGGCGCCGTTGAGCAACTCCTCGCCCTGCTTGCGCCGCGATTCGCTCCCGATCGCGCGCGCGGTCTGGATCCAGCCGATGCCGTCGCGCATGCGCGACTGCGCCAGGCGGTAGCGCGCCCATAGGTCGTCCGGCTTCTCCGCCAGGACGGCGAGCAGGTCCTGCTCCGCGCCACGGAAGTCGCGCTGGACGAACATGCGCAGCAGCGCGCGCAGGCGCAAGCCCAGCAGCCGCGCGTCGCCCTCCGGCTGCCCGGCGAAGAAGCGGTCCGCCGCCGCGTCACCGTGCACCGGGTCGCCGGCCACCGCGGCGATCGCGAGCAGCCGCAGGTCGGGATCGGGGTGCTCCTGCAGGAGCTCGATCTCGCCGCGCAGCGGCGCCATGCCCGCCTCGATCAGCTTCGGCTGCGCGTCGAGCGCGGCTCCGAACGCACGCACCGCGCCGGGGATCCCGTTGGCCTGGACCAGCGCGTGCGCCTTGAGCGTGTAGGCGCGCGCGGCCGCGTCGCGCCAGCGCGTCGTCTCGTCGAGCACGTCGGACGCAGCGAGGAAGCACTGCGCCGCTTCGTCGTAGCGCGCCGCCGCCATATAGACCTCGCCGAGCTCGTAGAGCGTGCGCGGATCGCTCAGCTTGGCAGCGCGCGCGGCATCGGCCGCCTCGGCCGACTTCTCGACCTCGCCGCGACGGAAGAGATAGAGCGCTCGCCACGCCTCGATCTCGCCCTCCAGCGAGCGGCGGCGCGGATCGCTCTCCGGGAGTCGCTTGAGCTCCTCCTTGGCGCGCACCCAGTTGGGCGATCGCCCGCTGATGTGGAACTGGATCCAGGCGGCGACGACGGCGCGGTCCTCGGGCGCGCGATCGGATGCCGCCTTGAGCGCGGCATGCTCCGCCTGCTGGTTCCCCGCCGCGCGCTCCACCTGCGCCAGCTCCACCCACGGATCGCTCGCGGCACGGTCCGCGCGCGCGGCCGCCTTGTACGCCTTGCGCGCCTCTTCGAGCTGGCGCGCCCGCAGAAAGCAGCGGCCCGCCTCGAGCGACGCGAGGAACGAAGGCACGAGCTGCGATGCGTAGGTGAAATCCTGCGCGGCGACGTCGTAGCCGCCGAGCGACTTGCGCACGATGCCGCGGTCGTAGAAGACCTGCGCGCGGAAGCGGCGTTGCTCCCCCGTCTCCGCCTCGGAGACGAGCTCGAGCGCGCGGTCGGCGCGCTGCAGGGCTTCCCCCGCCTCGCCCTTCTGCAGCAGCGGCAGCACCAGCGCCCGCTCGCCCTGCGCACGCACGCGGTCGCGCACCGCGCGATCGACGCCGGCACGCAGGTCCTCGATGCCGGCCGCCAGCAGTCGATCGTCGCGCGGCGCCGCCTGCAACGCCCGCGTCGTGCGATCAATGCCGCGCTGCAGCCAAGCAATGGCCGCCTCCGGCCGTGACTCGATCGTCTTCGTCCAGAGCATCTCGTCCGAGACGAAGCGGCGCGCGCTCCAGGTCGAAAGACCGAGGAACGCGAGCACGACGACCGTGGCGACCGGCAGCGCGCGCGGCGTGAGCGTGACCACCCAACCGGCGACGAGCGCGAAGCCGAACACCGGCAGGTAGAGGTAGCGATCCGCCGCGAGGATGTCGGTGGCCGGGAAGATGTTGTTGAACGGCGCGAGCGCCAGCAGGAAGAAGGCGAGTCCGAAGGAGACGTAGGGCAGCCGGCGCCGCAGCGCCAGCGCGCCGACGAAGGAGGCGGCCACCAGGATCGCGCCGATCGCGACGCCGACCACGCCGACGCTGCGCACCTCGGGATACTCGATCGAGAGTCCGATCGGCACGAGCGTGCGCAGGATGGAATCGCCCCACGCCTTCACCCACCACTGCATGCGCGTGGCGACGTCGGCGATCTCGCGGATGACACCCTTCTCGACGCCGACGACGAGGTGAATGGCGAGCGGGATCAGCGCCAGCAGGCAGAGCGGAAGCGTCTGGACGGTCGCCTGCTTGCGGCGTCCCTCGTAGCGCGGCAGGATCCAGGTCGCCGCCAGCAGCGCCGCCGGCAGCACGATGGCCGAGGCCTTCGTCAGGCAGGCGATGAGAAAGCAGAGCCCGGCGCCGATCCAGTGGTGCGGGCCCTCCTCCTCCGCGCGGAGCTGGAAGATCCACGCGAGGAAGAAGAAGAATCCGCTCACCAGTTCCTTGCGGCCCGCGATCCAAGCCGCGGACTCGACGTGCGTCGGGTGCAGCGTGAAGAGCAGCGCACCGAGCAGCGCCCCGGTCTTGTTCTCGAGCAGGTTCACCAGCACGCAGTACGCGGCGTAGCCGGCCATCGCGTGCCAGAGCGCGTTGCTGAAGTGCAGGAAGGTGGCGTTCACCTCGCCCCCGGCCAGCGCGGTGTCGAGCCAGTAGGAGAGGCCGTAGAACGGCAGGTAGGCGAAGTAGAAGAGATCGGTGAAGAACTGCCACCAGGAGCGCTCGCCGACCTCGCGCATGAGGTTGGCGTCCTCGTAACCGAGGATCGGGCCCTTCCAGGCCAGCACCGTCATGGCGACGCTGGCGAAGAGGATGCCGAAGAGGGCGAGGCGGCGGTCACGGACGCTCGGTTTCATCGAGGAAGGTGCGGTTCCAGAGTTCGAAGAGAAGGGCCGAGTAAAGCCCACGATCGTAATGGCCTTGTCCTGTCAGCGCGCGTTCCACGGCGGCTTCGTCGAGCCAGCCGCGTTCCATCGTGCGCCGGTCCAGCAGGATTTCCCGCGTGCGCTCCCGCCACGGACCGGCGAACCAGTCGCGAAGGGGCAGCGGGAATCCCATCTTGTCGGTGCGCGCGCGCACCGAAGCGGGCAGATGCGGCGACGCCGCGTCGCGCAGGACCGCTTTCGCGCGTCCGTTCGCATCCACCCGGAGCTCCGGCGCGAGCCGTGCGGCGACACGCAGCAGGCGGCGATCGAGCAGCGGCACGCGCCCCTCGAGACCGTGCGCCATCGTCACGCGGTCCTCGACCTGCAGCAGGCCCGGCAGCGTGATCTGCATCTCGACGCGCGCGGCGGCGGCGAGCGGGTCGAGCTCGCCTTCGCCGAACGCCTCCACGAACGCGTCGCGCAGCGGCGTCGGTTCGCCCCGGCGATCGAGCAGCGCGAAGGCGCGCTCCGCCGGCGGCAGATCGCGCACCCTCTCGAAGAGCGGCGCGTAGCGCTCCCAATGCGGCGGCGGCTCGTCGAACACGAGCGCGACGGCGCGCGCGTAGCCGCCGAAGAGTTCGTCGCCGCCACAGCCCGAAAGCAGAATGCGCACCTCCTCGCGGGCGCGGCGCGCGACCAGGAACTGCGCGACCGAGCCGGGTCCGGCAACCGGCTCCTCGAGCGCACGCACGACCTGCGGCAGTGCCTCCCAGCACGCTTCGGCGGTGATCGGCACCTCGACGAGCGGCAGTCCCAGTTCGGCGGCGGCGGCGCGCGCGTGCGGCGACTCGTCGCACCCCTCGTGGTCCACGCGACCGTGAAACGCAATGCGGTCGCCCTCCGCCAGCGCGGCGACCAGGGTGGAGTCGATGCCGCCGGAGAGCGCGACGCCGTAGCGCTCGCCGCGCGGCGACGCGTCGCGCACGGCGCGCTCCAGCACCTTGCGCACGCGCTCGACGTTGAGCGCCGGGTTGGGCTGCGAGAAGTGCAGGCCGGGCGCGGCCCGGCGGGCAACCCGCGCATCGGGAAGCTGCACGATGCCGCCGGCCGGCACGCGACGCACGCCCTCGAAGAAGGTCTCCTCGCCGTACGCGACGTGGAAGACCTGCCAGCGTTCGAAGGCGGTCGCGTCCAGGGCGCGCCGACCGCCGGCAAGCAGCGGCGCGATCTCGCTCGCGAAGGCGTCGTCGGTGTAGTAGAGCGGCTTGACGCCGGCCGGGTCGCGCGCGAGATGCAACCGACCGCCGTCCGCCCACGCGAACGCGAACATCCCGTTGAGGCGGTCGACCGCCTTCATGCCGTAGACGTCGAGCAGCCGCGCGACGATCTCGGTGTCGGACGAGCCGTCGACCTCGACGCCGTGCCAGGCGAGGTCCTTGACCAGCTCGTCGCTGTTGTAGATCTCGCCGTTGAACACGAGCATGCCGCGCTCGCCCGCGAAGGGTTGCGCGCCGCGCTCCCCGCCGCGAATGGCGAGGCGCGCGCAGCCGAGCGTCGCGCCGCCGTGCTCGCGCACCGCCGCGCCGTCCGGCCCGCGGTGCCGCAGGGCGGCGATCATGCGCTCCACGCGCGGGACGTCGGGGCCCCAAGTTCCGGCGATGCCGCACATGGTGGAGTTAGGGAGACCTCGGGGGGAGGCAGAGGGCCGCACGCTGCAGGCCGCATGCTGCACGCCGGACGGCGTCGGGTATGCAAGGTCCGGCGTGCGGCATGAAGCGTGTCGCGGGAAGCGTCCTCACTCCCCCACCTCCGCCACCACGTAGTAGCCCAGCGAACGCACGTCGCGCTGGATGCGGTAGTCATTCGTCACGCGACCGAACAGGCGGGCGAGCTTGGCGTGATCGAAGGTGCGCAGGTGTCCGGGCGCGAGACCCTCGTGCAGCTTGCCGAGGCGGAAGCCGAGACGGCGCGCCCAGCGCTTGAGCGGCACGACCGCTTCGTCCCACGGCACGTAGGCGACGATCGTCCCGCCCGGCCGCAGCACGCGCGCGCACTCCGCCAGCGTGAGGCCGGGATCGACGACGTGCTCGAGGATCGCGCTCAGCACGACGCAGTCGACCGCACCATCGGCGAGCGGCAACGTGCTCGCGTCGGCGGCGAGACGATCGCCCCCGGCGCGACGCAGCATGGCCGGATCGACGTCGAGCAGGATCGTGCGACGCCCCTTGTCGCGCCAGAGCGCGGCGAGCGAACCGTCCTCGGCGCCGAGGTCGAGCGCGACGTCGAAGGCGGGCACCAGCTCGGCGATGCGGCGGCGTCGGCGCGCCTCGATGCGACGCACCATCGTGCTGCCGTGGCGCTGCAGGTTCTCCATCGCATAGCGACGGTTCAGCGCGCGGTTCCAGGCCGCGACCGCGCCGGGCCGGTCGAGGTCGAAGCACTCCTCCGTGCCGGGGATCGAGACCACTCTCATGAGGCGGCGGGATCTTCGGGGGCAGGGGTCACCCTCAGGTCACGAAGGAGCCGCAGATGCGCCCGAATGGTGCGCAGGATGCGCATTTTGCTCCCCCCCGCCGCGCGCACGTGCAGCGTGGAGGGCACCTCGACCACGCGTCCACCGCGCTGTAGCGCGCGCGCCATCAGGAACGCCGCGGCGGTGAAATCGTCGGGTGCCGGCAGCAGCGTCCGCGCCCACGGCAACCGGTAGGCGCGCACTGCGCAGGTGAAGGTGTGCAGTCGCGAGCGCAGGCGTCGCCGGTAGAGCCGGGAGGCGGACTGCGAGAGCAGCAGCCGGAACGCCCCCACGCCCTCGACGCCGCCGTCGGGATGATAGGGCGAGAGCGTCGCGAGGTCGGCGTCGGCGAGCGCGTCGACCAGCTTGTGCAACGCGTCCGGGCGGTACGCCTCGTCGGCGTCGTAGACCAGCACCGCGTCGCCGGTCGCCTGCTCGATGCCGGTCTGCATCGCCGCGCCGGGCCCCCGGTTGACCGGGTGGGTCGCGACCTCGAGGCCCGGGATCGAGGCGATGCCGGCGGCAGTACCGTCCCGCGAGCCGTCGTCGACCGCCAGCAGGCGCACCTCGTGCGGCGCGAGCGCGGCGCGCACACGATCCAGCGTGCCGGGCAGCGTGGGCAGCAGCGCCTCCTCGTTGTAGAGGGGCAACACGACGGTCAGCTTCATGCGTCGATCGCGACGCCGAACTGCTCGCGCAACACCGGCAGCAGCTCGTCCAGCGTCTCGACCTCGAAGTCGGGCGCGTGCGCGCCGACCGCCATCGAGTGCTTGCCCGCGCCGCGTCGCAGGCAGGTGATCAGGCCCGCCTCGTGCGCCGCATCGACGTCCTTGATCGGGTTGTCGCCGATGTAGAGCACCTCGGACGGCACGGTACCCATCGTCTCGCACGCGATCTGGAAGATGCGCGGATGCGGTTTCGCCACGCCGAGGTCCTCGCTGATGAAGAGCGCGCCCGGCGAGAAGTAGTGCTGCATGCCGAGGCGCACGAGCTTCTCCGCCTGCTTGATCGTCAGCCCGTTGGTGAGCACGCCGCGCAGCAGATCGGTGGGACGCAGCGCCTCGAGCACGACGACCGCATCGGGGTGCGGCTTCAGGTGCGCCTTGGTCTCGTGATAGGCACGCACGCCGGCCGCGACGACCAGCGCCTTGTGCACGCCCTCGCGAAGATGGCCGCCAAGCCGCACGACGAGCTGATCGAAGTGGTGGCCGTAGTTGCTCGAGAACTCCTGCACCACCGCGTGGAGTTCCTGCATGGCGGACTCGACCTCGATGTCGAGGCCGGCGTCGACCATCGCCTCGACCGCACTCTGCCGCGCCTTGTCCGCGAACGCGGTGGACGGGAAGAGCGTGTCGTCAATGTCGAAGAGGATCGCCGTCAGCGGTCGGGTCATGGCACGAAAAAGGGCCCCGGCCGAAGCCGGAGCCCGTAGCTTATCGGATGGGTCGATTACGAGCCGCGCAGGCGCTCCGCATCGTCCGCGAGATCGGTGATCGTCGCCGTGATGATGATCATCAGGTGCTCGACCTCCTCGCTCTTACCCTGGCGCTTGAACAGGAAGCCGAGGAGCGGAATGTCGCCCAGCACCGGCGTCTGCGCCTTCTGGTCCTCGATGTCGATGTCCTTCAGGCCACCGAGCAGGACCGAACCGCGGTCCGGCATGCGGATGGTGCTCTCCGCCACGCGCAGGTCGATCTCGGGCAGCTGGATCGTGACCGGGTTCTGCGCGGAGAAGACACCGCCGACCGCCGCGCCGAGCAGGGTCTGGAAGGTGGCGATGGGCGTCTGCAGCTCGGCAACCGTCGGCCGCAGCTCCATCGTGATGTACTGGCGATCGTTCGACACGGTCGGACGCACGTCGAGCGTGAGACCGTCCTGCACGACACCGATGACCGGGTCGGCGATGAACGAGGTCTGCGCGACCTCGACGTCGAAGTCCTGCACGAAGCTGATCTGGTTGACGACGGTCAGGTTCGCGCGCTGCGTGTTGTAGACCGTCAGGCTCGGCGCCGTCAGCTCGCGGATGCGGGCCGACTTCTCGGTGGCGCGCAGGATCACGCTGAACGAAAGGTCGTCGATGAAGGTGACCTGGAAGGTACCGCCACCAAGCGCCGTCAGCAGCTGACCGAGCGGGTTGGAGAAGATGTTCTCCGTGCGGCCGCGGAAGTCACCGTCCGAACCGTCGTTGAAGAACAGACCGGAGGACGGCGCGAGCGCCGCACCACCGGCGTTGACGCCGGGGCCGGAGTTGTCGATCGCGGCCGACGCGTTGTCGTCGAGGCCGGAGGTGACGTCGTCGAGCACGGCCAGCGGGCCACCGTTGGTGCCGCCCAGGCCGCGGAAGTCGACGCCGACGTCGCGCAGGAACGCATCCGTGACGCTCAGGAAGCGCGACTCGACCGTGATGACGATGCCGGCGAACGCGCGGAGGTCGTCGAGGAAGTCGGCGACCTGCTGCTGGATCTCCGGCGAGTGGTAGACGACGAGGTTCTTGCCCTGCGGGGTGATGCGCGCCTCTTCCCAGGTCTCCGGGGCGACCGAGGTCTGGACGAGCTCCGCGAGCTCCTCGATGGTGCCGTAGGGCTGCGGGGCCTCTTCCGCCTGGCCACCGAACAGCGGCGCCTCGTCATCCTCGCTGACGCCGACCTGCGTGATCAGCGGCGGGATGAAGTCGGTGAGGGGCAGCGTGAGGTCGGCGACCGGGTGGATCTGCAGGACCAGGTTCTTCTTCTGGTCCTCCTTGTTGATGAAGCGGACGATGTTGCCGACCACCTCGTAGACGACTTCGCCCTCGGCGGACGCCTGCATCATCACCAGCTCGAGGCCGTTCTCGACGGAAACGTCGCGGACCTTGATGGTGATCTCGGCCGCTTCCAGCGACTCGCGGGCGCGGGCGTCGATGACGAAGTTCACGCCGCTGGCTGCGACGAGATACTCGACCACCTGCGGGAACGCGGCGGCGTCGAACTCGAGGCTGACCTGACGCGTCTTGAGCGTGTTGAGGACGTCCTGCTCCTCCTGGCTGCGCTCGAGCGAGGCGCCGCCGACGGAGCGGACCGCGCGGATCTTGGTGATCTTGTCCCAGAAGGACTGCGACGGCCACTGCAGGATCTTCGACTGCGGGATCTTGGTCTTCTCGATGTCGATCTGCCAGGCGCGGAACTTGTTCTTCTGCTCCTCGAGCAGGCTGCGCTTGACGTACTCGTACTTCGCCTTGCGCGACTTGACCACGATGTCCTTGGCGAGACGATTGTCCGGCTCCTCCGCGAGGACCTGGTTCGCGTACTCGATCGCCTCGTCGAAGCGCTCGAGGTTGAACTGGTCGATCGCGGCGCTGACCAGGCGGGCGCGACGGTCGCGCGCCTCGAGGAGCGCCTGCTCCTCCTGCTTCGCGAGCTCGGCGAGCGCCTTGCGGGTGTCCTCCGCCTCGCGCTCCGACTCGGCCTGCGCCTGGAGACGCTCGAGCTCGGCGAGGCCGGTCTTGGCCTCATCACCGAGCGACGTCAGCTCGCCATCGCCACCCATCGGCGCGAAGCGCGACGTGGTGACGATGAACGCGGCGTTCTCGTAGTTGCGGCGAGCGGCATCCCAGTCCTGGGAGTCCATCTCGCGCTTAGCGGTGGCGAGGAAGCGACGCACGGTCACCTTCTGCTCCTCGAGCTGCACCTTGTAGCGCTCGACCTCCTCGGAGGCGATCGTGCCGACTTCACCGCCACGCAGGCCGAGGTCGCGACGAATCCCGTCGCGCAGCAGCTCGGCCTCGTTGGTGCGCTGGTAGTTCAGCGCGTCCTCGACGGCGGCGAGCGCCTGCTCGAGCTGACCGGAGTCGCGCAGCGCATTCGCCTGCGAGAGGCGGCGCTGGTACATCACGGAACCGAACTGGTCTTCCAGTTCCTTGGCGCGCGCGGCCTCTTCGGCCACCTCGGCGGGCGTGGGCTCGGTCGGGCCCTCCTCGCCTTCGGCGCCTTCCGTGCCGGCGTCCACCATTTCCGTGGGCTGCTCGCCGGACTCCTCGCCGTCCGTCGTCTTCGTGCTCTTACCGCAGGAAACGGGGACGAGCAGTGCGCCCAGCGCGAGAATCGCGAGCAGTCGTCGCATGTTGTTCCATTCCTTCATGGGTGACCTTCGCGCTTGCGCGCAAGCTCCCATGGAACCCCCGAAAGGGCTCCGATCTCTGATTGCCGTACTTATGCCCTGATGCCTTGTTTCCGATTGCCCACTGGAAACAAGAGGCGGAAGCCTACCGAAACGGGGAAACCCGTTCAATAGGCGGACTATGAATCGCCGGAGGGCGTCACGGCGGGGTCATGGGGTGGGCTTTTTACAGGAGCGGCGGGGCGGGCCGCATGCTGCACGCCGCACGCTTCACGCCGGAAGGGCTGACGGACGCCACCGACACCGGAGCGGGTTTTGAGGCTTCGGTCGCGGGTTTTCGGGCGTGCGGCGGGAGGCGTGCAGCCTCTACCCGCCCAGCGACGCGAGCTTCTTGCGCATCGCCTCGTTCCCCAGCCCCTTGTCGATCGCCTCCTGCAGGATGCGTCGCGCTTCCACCCGGTCCTCCACTTTCAGCGCCGCGTCCGCCCGGGCGACCGCCACGAGACGGCTGAGATCCTGCGAGCGGTAGCCGCGACGCTGCGCCTCCTGAAAGGCCTCGGCGGCCGCCTGGGGCCGGCGCAGCACGAAGAGCAGCGCGCGGCCGCGCGTGAACGAGGGGGCCGGGTCGTCGGGGAACTGCTGCTCGAGCCCTTCGATGCGGCCGAGCAGATGCTCCACCACGCGCGGGTTGCGGGTCGAGATGGCGGTGCGCATGCGCATGAGCAGCCGATCGGCGGGCAACGACGTGGCGACGTCGGCCAGCTTGCGGTTCTCGGCGCGCGTGAGGAACCCGCCCACCGAACGGGTCACCATGCCGTAGGGAATCTCGGCGAATGCGGTCGGATCGCCGCTCGTCACGCTCTTCTGCTGCTGGTAGTCCAGCAACGCGCGGTCGAGGCGGGCATACGCGGGGTGGCCGGTCAGGCTCGCGGCCGGCGTCAACTCGCGCGGATCGCGGTCGCGATCGAAGAGTTCCACGCGCGGACCGCCGTCCACGAGCGTGAAGCGACCGTCGGTCGCGACGCTCTGCTGCGCCCAACCGTGCACGGCATTGCCGTACAGGCTCTCCCCGACGACGATTCGCCCCACCACCGGCTCCGCGAGCAGCGAGAAGCCGTCGCTTCGCTGCGGCGGCAGGTCGCAAAGCTCCCGCAGCGTCGGAGCGATGTCGACGATCGAGTTGGGCCCGGCGATCACGCCCTGCACCGGCACCCCGGGTCCCGCCATCACCAGCGGAATGTCCATCGTGGCGCCGTAGACGAGGAAGCCGTGTGTCGCCTCGCCGTGCTCGCCGAGGCTCTCGCCATGGTCGGAGGTTACGACGACGACGGTCCTGTCCTGCGCGAAGAGCTTCACGATCTTCTCCAGGGCGGCGTCCGCGTGGCTCACCTCGCCCCAGTAGCGGTCGGCGGGCAGGTCCGAGGCCGTCGTCGTGCGGGTGCGGACCGGGTCGCCCTGGCGCGGGCGGTAGGGATCGTGCGGATCCCACAAGTGCACCCAGACGAAGCGCGGCTTGTCGCCCTTCGACTGCGCCATCCACTCCGTCACGCGTCGCGCCTGCTCCATGCCGTCGAGCGTCGGGAACTGCGGCTCGCCCGGCTTCGGCGCCGGCGGCGCCTGCCAGGTGTCGAAGCCGCCGTTCAAGCCGTAGCGCGCGTCGAGCACGCCGCTGGCGATGAATGCCGCGGTCTCGTACCCCGCCTCCTTGAACTCCTCCGCCAGCAGCGGATAGTCGCGATCGGGCGGCAGCGGCGGCGCCGTGTTGCCGCGCATGCCGTGCACCGGCGGCAGGCGGCCGGTGAGCAGCGAGGCGTGCGACGGCAGCGTCAGCGGCGTCACGGTCCGCGCGCGCTGGCAGAAGATGCCGCGCCGCGCGATGCGGTAGAGCATCGGCGCGTCGGCCTTGGAGGCGCCGGCGCGCAACGTGTCGATGGTGATCAGCAACACGTCGGGCCGATCGTCCCGCCCGCCGCCCCACACGGCCCAGGACACGATGATGACCACGACGAGCAGGCCACCAAACAGAAGCGGGCGGCCCCTGGGGACCGCCCGGTTTTCAGAATCTCGAGTCAAGCTAGTCGGATGTGACGTAGTTCTTCAACGGGTAGGGCAGCAGCTTCATGTTGCGGAGCTTGTCCTTGGGAATCTGCGTACCGTAGAAGTCGATCTTTTCCACCGCGTGCTCGGCGAACTTGTTGAGCACCGCGATGATGTACTTGTGCGGAACCTTGTGGCCCGCCTTGATCTCACCGCGCAGGTTGAGGTCCGGCGCCTTCTTCCAGTCCGCCTTCATGCGGCGGATGTAGGCGGAGACGTCGTCGATGCTCTCGCTCTCCTCCTCGCCGAAGCGGTACTTCACCTCGGAGGGCATCTTGACCGTCGTCTGGCCCCCTTCGGGGCCCCAGGCGCGCTCAGTCTCTTTGCGCCCGACGACGTGGATTTTGATCCAGAACGGCTCGGGCGGCTTCTCGGGCGTGGGCGCGAGGCCCTTCTCGGTCGGCAGGAACGCGGCCATCTTGCCGTCGAGCGTCTTGAACGGAAGGCACATGAAGAAAATGATGATGAGGAAGGCGACGTCGATCATCGGCGTCAGCTCGACCTCCATCTTCTCCTTCATGAACTCTTCGCGGGCGGAACTGGCAGCCATCTCTCTTACCCTCCCGCCTGATCAGGGAAACGGTCGAGGAATTCCTTCTGGCGGATGCCGCCCAGGTCTTCGCGCTCACCCGGTTCCCATTCGCCGCGGCCACCGATGAACTTCGAGGTGGCGAACTGCAGCTTGTAGAACTTCTGCTCGGCCATGATGGTCATCAGCCACTGGACGTGCTGCCAGGGCGTGTCCTTGTCCGCCCGGAGCAGCACATAGAGGCGCGTCGCCCGGCCACCGGGGAATTCCTCCCACGCCGGCTTGCCTTCGCGCTGCATGACGCGCGCGAACACCTGCTTCTGGTTCTCGAGGATGCCCTCGAGTTCGCGCAGCGAAACCACCTTGCTCTTCCAGAGGATCTGACCGTACTTGTCGACGTTCAGGATGATGCGCTCGTTCTTCTCCTCGTTCTTGTCCTCTTGCGCCATGTAGGCGATGGGCAGCGTCAGCTCCGCGAGGTCCTTCTGCGTCAGGTCGGTAATGACCATGAAGAAGATGAGGAGGTTGAAGACGATGTCGATCATCGGCGTCATATCGAGTTCGGAAGACTCGGTGGCGTCGACTCTCTTCTTTCTCTTAGCCATGGGCACCTCTTGCGACAGGCGTCACCAAACGCGCGCGGGCGGGATTCGCGAGTCCACCCGAGCGCGATACACCGTGCGTGCTACTTGCCACGGAAGCGATCGACGAGGTCATCGGCGATCGCGTGGATCTCGATGCTCAGGCGGATCACCTTGTTACGGAAAAGGAAGTAGGCGATCATCGTCGGAATCGCGACGAAGAGGCCCAGGAACGTCGTGACCAGCGCCTGCGAGATACCGCCCGCGAGGTCGGACGGGCTGACCGCCGAACCCAGCTTCGCAATCGTCTCGAACGCCTTGATCATGCCCGACACGGTGCCGAACAGGCCCATCATCGGGGCGATGTTACCGATCAGGCTCAGGTAGCCGATCTTCTGCTGCAGCTTGACGGCCTCTTCTTCGGCCGCCTCGTCCATCGAGGCCTTCATGGTCTCGAAGCCGGCGTTGATCTTCGGAAGACCCGCCGCGAGGATGTTCGTCAGGTAGTTCGGCTCCGCCTCGCAGAGCTCGAGCGCCTCCTGATACTCCTCGTTGTCGAACATGCCCTCGATTTCGTCGATCAGCTGCGGCGGGACGATCTTGTCACGCTTGATGTTGACGACGTGCTCGATGATCAGCGCAAGGCTGATGAACGACATGAAGAGAATGACGAAGCCGATGGGGCCGCCCGCGAGGATGTAGGCCTCGACGAAGCTCTTCTCGGTTTGTTCCCCACCTTCCTGGGCCATGACGGGCCCGGCGAAGACGGCCATTGCCATCAACACCAGAATCACCGCCGAAGCCATTCGATTGGCTTTCATCTTCCTACCCACTCCTTTCATTGACTCGATTCTTTGATTGCCGCTGTCCCGGCACACCCCTCGGTCCGGGCGCACCCAAAACAGGCCGGGAAGTTTACTCGCTTTTGGCCTTCTTGGCCCACTTTGAGGACGGGAAACGTTCCTGCAGGTCCTTCTTCCAGCGATCGCCCTCCTCCCGGAGGAACACGCCGGAACCGCCCGCCCCGTCGATTTCCTTGCCGTACAGGGGCGCCGCCTTGGCGAGGTAGTAGAGCGCGCGCGCAACCTGCTCCGGATAGCGGTAGCCGTCGGTGACCACCTCCAGCAGCGTGGTGTACGCCAGCTCCCCCTGCTTGCCCTCCTCGACCAGACACATGCCGATGCCGGCCTTCGCGCCGAGGCGCAGCGCCTCGTCCTTGCGCGCCTCGGTCGAATCGCCCAGCTGCTTGTAGCGGTTGAGAGGCACGTTGATCCCGTACTTGCCCGCCTTCGCCGCCTCGAAGAGAAGGTCGGCACCCTGGAGCATCGCCTTGTTGGCGGCGAGGGTCAGCTTTTCCTTGCCGAACGCGTCGGGCTGGCGCCCGGCGAGACCACGCAGGGTCGTGCCGGCGGAGCGGTAGATCGTCTCCTGCTCCTGCGCTTCCTTGCCGGAGGCCTCGATGTTGGTGCGCTCAATCACCGCCGCGACGATCAGGTTGGGCGGATACCCCTTGGTGGGCGCATCCGAAATGATCTTGTCGTAGGCCGACTTCGCCTTGTCCGCCTGCCCCAGCGCCGCGAAGGTGCGCGCCTCGAGCAGATCGACGTGCGGGCCAAGCCGGTTCGCACCGAAGCCGAACACGCGCGACTCGCGCGAGCCGCCCTTGTAGTCCGGCACGGACATGTCGAGCTTGGCGCCGGCGCGCGCGCTGCTCCGCTTGCGGAACTGCGCGATCGCCTCGAGCGCCTCGTTGAGCTTGTCCTTCTTGCCCTGCTTGCCGAGCGCGAGACGCGCCTCGATCAGGTAGAAGGCGCCGTACATGTTCTGCCACGGCTCGGCGCGCTCGGTCGCCTCCTGGCCCCTCGTGCCGCGCTCGGTCGAGTAGGCGGCCTTCGCGAAGGTCTCCTCCGCGCCCGACGCGGTGCCCTGGTTGGCGATCTGGCCGGCGGCCATCATGCCCTTCCCCAGCGCGAGCGACTTGGACCACTGGTTGATCGCGTCGCGATCGCCGCGGCGCAGCTCCAGGATCTGGCGCGGCTCGAGGCGCAGCGGACGGTTTCGACCGCCGCGGCGAATACGCGCGCGGAACTCCTTTTCAGTCGCCTTCGTGACGGTGATGAGCTCCGCCGTGACGACGTTGCCCTCCTTGTCGAAGTAGCGGATGGTCTCGAGCGCGTCCGCCGGGAACGACAGCACGAGCACGAGAGCGAGCGTGGAGACAATCTGCTTCATCGGTTCCGCTTCCTACTTCCGGGCCTCGAGCTGCTTGCTCAGGCGTTTGATGTCGGCGACCCGCTCCGGGCCGTCCATGGACGGGTACTGCGAGATGATGCGTCGCGAGAACGAAAAGCCGTACTGCGCCGCCTTCTTGGAGTGCGCGGCCGAGCTGCCCTGCTCCGCGATG
Source organism: Planctomycetota bacterium (assembly GCA_039182715.1). Lineage (GTDB taxonomy): Bacteria > Planctomycetota > PLA2 > PLA2 > PLA2 > JBCDBY01. The sequence continues at coordinate 4,855 of JBCDBY010000020.1, read as the reverse complement.
CGGAGGTAGAGCTCGAGCTGCAGCTGCGCGCCGTCCCACCAGAGGTTGACGAAGCGCGCCTTCTTGCTGCCCTCCTCGGGACGCGCCTCGGTGAGCTGGTGCAGGCGGTCGATGAGGCGCACGGCGATCCAGCGGCCATCGAGCCCCTTCGGGCTGGGCGCGCCCTTCTCGCCGTACACGGCCGCGGCGGTCAGCAGCGGACCGGGCTTTCCGGCGAGCCAGCGCCACCGCTTCTTCGACGGCCACTTGCTGCCGTCGGCGAGGATCGGCAGCAGCTCCTCGCGCTGCTTCGCATCGGGCAGCAGCACCTGCGTGAACAGATCGCGCGTCTCGCCGATGATCTTGCGGTAGGTGCGCGGGTCCATCTTGGTCTTGTTGAGGCGCGCGTCCTTGTACTTCATCTCCGCGGCGAGCAGCGTCCAGGCGTCGCGCTGGCCCGGCTTCGAGGCGAGCTTCGCGGCCTCGGCGTACGCGGTGCCGGCATCGGAGTAGCGCTCCGCGTCGGCGAGCACGTCGGCCAGGAACCAGAAGTCGGTCGCGCCCGGCTTGTCGGAGCTGTCGATGCGGTGCTCGTAGAGCTGGGCCGCACGGCCCGCCATCTGGGCGCGCTCACGTCCGCCCAAAGGCTTGTACTTGTCGCGCAACGCCTTGTAGACGTCGAAGTTCGTGCGGCGCAGGAAGCTGGAGCCCTTGAGCTTGCTCTTGAACTCCGCCAGCGTCGCCTCGGCCTCCTTGAGCTGGCCGAGCGCGAGCTGCGCGTCGATCTTCATCTTGTACTCGAAGCCCTTCTTGGGGAAGACGCCCGGGTACGCGGCGAAGACGCGGTCGCGCGACTTGAGCGCCGCCTCCCACTGCTTCAGCGAGTGCTCCGCGCCCGCCTGCATGAGCAGCGCGGTGCGCGCGGCGCTCTTCGCCTGCGGCACGTCGCTGCGCTTCGATGCGAGCGCATAGAGATCCTGCGCCGCCTTCAGCGTCGCCTCGTGCCACTTCTGCGCGTTTTCCTTGTCCTTCTCGACCGCGAGGCGGCGGTAGCACACCGGCACCCGCAGCTGCGCGCTCCAGTAGCTGGGCGAGGAGCTGGTGATCGCCTTGAACCGCTTGGCCGCCTCCTCGTACTGCTCCTTGGTGTAGAGGTCGAGCGCCTCGCTGAACGCGGAGTCCGCATTCTGCGGGTGGTCGGGGAAGCGGTCGCGGAAGGTCTTGAGGACCTCGTCGTACTTCGCCTTGTCGCCCGAGCGCTTGGTCGACTCGGAGACAACCTTGAAGGCCTGCACCGCCTGCCAGCACGCCTCGGATGCGGTCTGGTAGAAGGCGCTGTCCTCGCCCTGGCCCGACTTCTGGAAGTCCTGCACCACGCGCCACGCGATGTTGCCCGCGGCGATGTAACGCTTGTCGCGACGATACGCCGCCGCAATCTTGCGCCACGCGTCGTTGGCGATCTCCTCGATCTCCTCCGGCGTGTTGGACGCGCTGACCGCCTTCTCGTAGAAGGTGACCGCCTTGGCGGTCAGGCCCTGGGCGGCGAGCGAGTCGCCGATCTGCGACATGAGGTCCGGCGGCAGGGCGCCGGCGCCGCTCACGTTGGCGACCCAGTTGGTGAGCTTGTCGGTCGCGGTGCCGACCACCGAAGTCTCGCCCGCGGAACGCGCCTTGGTCAGAACCTCGCCCGCGATCGACACGGCGGGCTCGTAATTGCCCTGCGCGGCGAGCGCGTCGGCGACCTCGAGCTCGGCGAGCAGCGCCGGGCGCGTCTTGGCGCCGTAGCGCACGCGCTGCTTGAGCTGGCGGCCCATGCGGATGGTGTCGCCGAAGCGCGCGGCGTTGGGCTTGCGCAGTTTGCCGTCCGCGCGGCCCAGGGCGTTCGCGGTCTTGCCGTACCAGTACAGCGCCTCGCCGATGATGCGGATCGTTCCGGGAACCGTCGGGTCCTCATCGACCTGCGTGATCACCGACTCCAGATAGTCGAGCGCGACCTGACCGGCATCCTCGTCGCCGGTCCGAACCGCGACGTGGTACTTGAGCTCGCCCATCTTCTGCAGCGCGAAGGCTCCGATGAGCTCGTCGTAGTGCTTGGCCACGAACTCGTCGAGCACCTCCTCGGCATCGCCGGCACGCGCGTTGAAGCGCGCACGCGCGCTGCTCGGGTAGATGAGCGCGAGCCGGAACTGCGCAATGCACATCTGGTACTCGGCGTTCGTGGCGGCGCCGTAGTCGTCGGAGTCCAGACCGACCTCGCCGTTGTTCTTCTTCTCCAGCGCCTTGATGACGTCGCGATAGAGCTGGATGGCCTGCTCGAAGAGCTTCTCCGCCTGGTCCTTGTTGGCGTCGACCAGCTCTTCCTTCTTCTCCGCCATGTGGTCGGGGTAGCTGCCGCCCACCAGGAACTCGGCGAACTCCTGCAGGGTGTCGGCCAGCAGGAAGGCGCTGTCGCTGCCCGGGCCCTGCGCCTTGACGAACTGCTGAATCGACGGGATCGCGCTCTCGTACAGCTCGATCACCCGCTCCCGCGTGAACGGCGGCTCGGTGCGAGCCTCCAGCGCGAGGACGTAGCGGAGCGCGGCGAACTGCGCCTCCTGCTTGGTGACCAGCGCCTTGCCGTAGCGACCCGCACGCTGCTTCTCGGGATCCCTCGAGCCGACCATCTCGTCGAGGACCTTCTCGGCCATGCCGTTGAGCCCACGCGCGCTCAGGCGCTGCGCGAAGTTGAGATCCTCGGTCGCGGTGCCGGCCGTGGCGACGCCGCCCAGCAGAAGAAGACTAGCGATCCAACGTGCGTTCATGACGTCACTCCCATGACGAGATAGGTGCTGCAGGAAACGGCGCGGGGGACGACGGGGCCGGGCGAACCGGAGCGGAGGAGTTGAGTCGTCCCATCCATCAATCGATGCAAGCGGTTTCGATCGAGCCCCACCGAGCGGTATCGCGGAAGGTCCGCATTACGCCCACGGAGTACCCCAGTCGAAGTGAGGGATCTTACGGGGCGTCGATGGAGAGTCAATGCACGGCGCGGCTTCAAGTCTGCGTCACCGGCCGGCAGGCAGGAATGGCTCGGACGCTCAATCCAGAGTAGCGGCGACCGACCGCGGGTCAATACGAAAAAGGCGGGATGGACCGCAGTCCATCCCGCCGGGATTCGATCAGGGGATTCGAACCGATCGAGCGGAATCAGCGAGCGAGACCGACGGTCGGCGCGCTCTCCTCCGGAATCACGATGTTGGCCGAGACCAGAATGAGCAGGTTCCGGCGCTGGATGACCTTCGCCTTGCGGCTGAAGAAGAAGCTCAGGATCGGCACGCGACTCAGGACCGGGATGCCGGACTCCGCGGTGGTGTCGCGGAAGAACTTCACGCCGCCCAGCAGGAGCGAACCGCCGTCCGGCATGGTGACCGTGGTGCGGACGCGGCTGATGGCGATCTCCGGCACCTGGATGGTGACCGGCGGACCGTTCGCGAGCGACGTCTGGAAGGTCGGGAAGGGACGGACCAGCTCGGCGACCGTGGGACGCATCTCCATCGTGATGAAGCGACGGCTGGCGGACACGATCGGACGGACGTCCATGATGATGCCGTCGCGGATGGTCTGCACGATCGGGTCACCGATGGCAGCCGCCTGCGCGATCTCGACGTCGAAGTCCTGGACGTAGCTGTTCTGGGTCAGCACGGAGACGTTCGCGCGCTGGGTGTCGTAGACGGTCAGGCGCGGGGCGCTGATCTGCTCGATGCGCTCGTTCTTCTCGACGGCGCGCAGCACGACCTCGAACTGGGTGTCGTCGAGGAAGACGTGCTGGAACGAGAGACCACCCGAGTTGTCGCCGCGGAAGCCGAGGCCCTGCGCCGACGCGATCGCGGTGCCGCGACGGTCGAACGAGAGCAGGAAGTCGAACAGGTTCTCGACGCGGCCCTTGTACTCACCGTCCGAACCGTCGCTGTAGAACACGCCGGGGATGGTGCTGGTACCGATCGAGCTCGGCTCGGGGATGATGCCCGGCGGGGAACCGGACGGGTTGGCGACCGAACCGGCGAACGAGTCGTCGAAGTTGGTCGCAGCACCGAGACCCGGGAGGCCCACACCACCGGTCTGGTCACCCAGGCCGCGGATGTCGACGCCGACGTCGCGCAGGAAGCGGTCCTCGGCGAGCAGGAAGCGGATCTCCAGGCTGACGAGCACGCCGGTGTTCTTGCGCAGGTCGCTCAGGAACTGACCGATCGCGCGGTGGACGCTCTGGCTCGTGTTGACCACGAGCACGCCGGTCTTCACCTGGATGTCGGCGTTCTCGATCGTCTCCCAGCTCTCCGGCTCGATCGTCTCCTTGATCACATCGATCAGCGAGTCGATCTCGAACGGGCTCTGGGGCTCGGGCTCCTCCGCCTCCTCGGGCGGCTGGTAGTTCGACGGCACCAGGTTGATCTCCTGGCCCGGGTAGTCGCTGATCTTCGCGACGAGGTCCTTGACGTCGTAGAACTGCAGGACCGCCTTGTCGGCCGCTTCCTCGAGGCTCAGGATCATCACCACGCCGTTGCGGATCTTCCACCGCATCTCGTAGGGCTCGGTGATGAGCGTCAGGACCTGGCGAATGGAGACGTTGTCGACCTTGAGGTCGATCTCGGTCTCGGCCTTCTCCTCCATGACCTTCTGGCTCATGACGAAGTTGAGGCCGGAAACGCTGCGCAGGTACTCGACCGCGTTGGCCAGCGTCATGTCGCCCGCCTTGAACTCGACGTTGCGCACGCGACGCGTATCCAGCGTGTTCAGGATCTGGAGCTCGCGCTCGTCGGGCGCCGTCTCGAGGTCGGCCGAACCGGCGCGACGGGGACGGCGCTTCGAGATCTCACCCCAGTTCTTCGGGAAGTTGAGG